>JBBPZC010000152.1:0-9437 GCA_038199275.1 Actinomycetales bacterium | reverse complement strand
TCAACTGCCGCCTTGACCACGGTGCCCACCACCTCATGCCCCAGAACCATGGGGTCCTTCAGGATTGATTCGCCGGCCGCGCCGTGCAGCCAGTAATGCAGGTCAGAGCCGCAGATGCCTCCGTACGCAATTTCCACCACGGCCTCATCGGCCGCCGGCACGCCCAGCGGGACATCTTCGATGCGCAGGTCATCCCTGCCATGGGCCACGACGGCGGGAGCGCTGGCGGGGAGCGTGAAGTGCTCAGTCATTGCTAGACCACCACCGTCATGCCGCCATCGATGAAGATGGTCTGGCCGTTCACAAAATTGGAGCCGTCCGAGGACAGCCACACGGCCGGTCCCACCAGGTCCGCCACGGTGCCCCACCGGTTGGCTGGGGTGCGGCCCAGGATCCAGGAGTTGAACTTGTCGTCGTCCACCAGGTTCTGCGTCATTTCCGTGTGGATGTAGCCGGGGGCGATGCCATTGATTTGCAGGCCGCCCGCCGCCCACTCCGCGGTCATGGCGCGGGTGAGGTTGCGCAGACCGCCCTTGGCCGCGGTGTACGCGGCGATGGTGGGGCGGGCCAGATCCGTTTGGACGGAGCAGATATTGATGATCTTGCCGCGCCCGCGGGCCAACATTCCCCTCGCGGCTTCGCGGCCCACAAGGAAGGCGCTGGTGAGGTTGGTACTGATGACCCTGTCCCAGTCCTTGACATCCAATTCCAGCAGCGGCACGCGGTGCTGGATGCCGGCGTTGTTGATGAGGATCTCCAGCGGCCCAACGTTGGCCTCGATCCAGGCGATGCCTTCTGCGGCGGCAACGTCACTGGTGACATCAAAGGCCAGGGCGCGAATCTGCCCGGGGGCGAAGTCCGCGGCCAGTGACTGCTCGGCAGCGGCCAGACGTTCCTCATTCAGCCCGTTCAACACCACCGTGGCGCCGGCTTCTGCAAGCCCGCGTGCCAGGGAGTTGCCAATGCCGCGACTGGAGCCCGTCACCAGGGCCACGCGGCCGGTCAAGTCAAACAATCCACTCATGAATCTTTCCTTTATGTGTCTCGAAGTTTTTGTTGTCCCGCCCAATCCCGTTGAGGTTTGAGATAACGACGCCTCCAAGGCGTCGTTATCTCAAACCTCAACGGGTGGTGGGGGGTTTGATTTCGGCGCCGAGCCGGGCGATGGATTCGCGCACCACGGCCAGGTCGTGATCCCCCAGCCCCTGGTCCTTCAAGGTTCCGTACAGTACATGTCCAGCCGTGGCCATGGGCGCCGCCGAGCCGGCAGCTACAGCGCTGTCCAGCACAAAACCCAAGTCCTTGTGCATGAACTTGGCCGGGCCGGTGGGTGTGTAGTCCTTCGCGGCAATCCGCGGCCCCACAATGGACAGCACCTGGCTGCCCGCCAGACCGCCGGCCAACACCTCAAAGAGCGCCGCAACATCCATGCCGGAGCGTTCGGCGAGTTCGGCTGCTTCGGCGAGTGCCGCCGTCGTGGTTCCCACCAGCAGTTGGTTGCAGGCCTTCGCCAGGGAGCCGCTGCCGAGCGGACCCAGCAACCGCACCGTGGTACCCATGGATTCCAGAACGGGACGTACGCGCTCAAAATCAACGGGGCTGCCGCCAACCATGATGGCCAGCGTGCCGCTCTCCGCCCCAACGCTGCCGCCGCTGACGGGAGCGTCAAGCACGGTGGCACGGCCACCACTTGCCTGGGCCACCGCAGCACCAAACGTCTGGACCGCGTGGGGCGAGACACTGCTCATGACCACGACGGCGGTTCCCGGCTTCGGCGGCGCGTCCCGCCAGGCGGCCAGCAGCGGGGCGGAGGCATCTTCAATGAAACCCAGGTCGGGCAGCATGAAGATGATGACATCGGCGTCACGCAGCTCGGCCACCTCGGCGGCGACCCGCGCACCGTGGCCGGCCAGTTTTTCAACAGCTCCGGTCGAACGGTTCCAGACCATCAGGGGCCAGTCCGCGCGCAGCAGATTGGCAGCCATGGGTGCACCCATGTGGCCCAGGCCGACGAAGCCGATTTCAAGCGGGGCTTGCCGGGCCGAATCAGTGGTTTGCATCAAAAGAACACCAGTCCTCACAACTTTGTGGTTTGGTTCGCTAAGCGACATATCGTCACGATTGTTCAGTATTCTATCCACAATTCAGTATGATGAACATTATGACTGTTAATAATCTCACCGTTGCGATTGCCGTCCCGCTCGAAGCCGAGCATGTGGAGGCCATCCGTGCCGCTCATCCGGCCATCACCGTCGTGTACGAACCCGACCTGCTGCCCCAGGAGCGCTTCCCGGCCGACCATGCCGGCGATCCGGCCTTCAAGCGCACGGAGGAACAGGAAGCCCGCTACTGGGAGATGTTGCGCAGCGCCGACGTGCTGTACGGCTTCCCCAACGAGAACGCAGCAGGACTGGCGGCAATTGCCTCCAGCGAGAAGCTCCAATGGATCCAGGCCATGGCCGCCGGCGCGGGCGGAGCCGTCAAGGCGGCCAAGCTGTCCGAGGAGGAACTGGCCCGCATCAAGGTCACCAGCTCGGCAGGCGTGCACAGCCTGCCGTTGGCCGAATTCGCCATCATGGGTGCACTGAACGGTCTCAAGCGCACCGCCGAACTGGCCGTGGACCAGGCCGCCAAGCACTGGCCCGAACTGCGCACCCCCACCCGCCTGGCCCACGGCTCCAACGTGGTCATCACCGGACTCGGCGAGATCGGCTTGGAGACCGCCCGCCTGGCCCGCGCCCTCGGCATGAACGTCAGCGGAACCAAGCGCACCGTGGGGCCCATCGAGGGAATCGACACGGTCACCGACACCGCCGGGCTGCCCGGCCTCGTTGCCACGGCAGACATTGTGATCAACACCCTCCCCGGCACCCCGTACACGGAAAAGATGATCAACGCCGAGATCTTCGCCGCCATGAAGCCCGGCACCATCCTGGTCAACGTGGGCCGCGGCACCGTGATCGACGAGGACGCACTCCTGGAGGCACTGAACGACGGCACCGTCTCCTACGCGTGCCTGGACGTGTTCGCCGTCGAACCGCTGCCCCAGACCAGCCCGTTGTGGGAGCACCCGCACGTCCTGGTCTCCCCGCACACCTCGGCGCTGAGTTCCGCCGAGAACCGCCTCATCGCCGAACGCTTCATCGACAACCTGACGCGTTTCCAAGCCGGCACGCCGCTGCTGCACACCGTGGACCCCGTCCACTTCTACTAACCGCTCCATATAAAGGGGAGCCTGCCGCGGGCAGGCTCCCCTTTTGCGTGCGTTTTCCCCTGAAGCACGACGGCGGATGGCCGGCTCCCGGCGCAAGGCGGCAGGCCGGCGTCGTGCTTGCCTTTTTAAACGCCAAGCGGCGCCTGCTGGGACAGGCGCCGCCGGGGTTGGGGAGGAGCTAGGAGGCATCCTCGATCAGGTTCAGGTCGCGGCCCACGGTTTCCGGGGTGACGAACGTGGTGACGAAGGAGATCCCGGCCAGGACCGCGGAGTACACGGCGAGGACCAGCCACGAGTGGTTCGTGACGGCCAAGAGGGCTACACCGACAATCGGTGCGATGCCGCCGGCAAACACGGCGGAAATTTCGCGGCTCATGGCGACGCCGGTGAATCGGTGGGTGGCGCCGAACAGCTCGGGAAGCATGGCGCACTGCGGGCCAAGCATGGACTGCACACCGATGGAGATGCCGACAACCATGACCGCCCAGACGAGCCAAACGTGGCCCAGGGTGATCAGGTAGAACGCCGGGAAGGCAAAGAGCAGCTGGAAGAGTGCACCGTAACGGTACACCTTGACGCGGCCGACGCGGTCGGAGATGGCGCCGAAGGAGATGACCATGATGGCGGCGAACCCGGCGGCGATCAACAAGCCCACGGGGCCGATGAACTTATCCCCTTCAAACACGCCACCCTTTGCGGCCATGAAGCCGACCAGGAGCGTGGAGTAGATGCTGGAGTTGCCGTTTTCGCCCATGCGCAGGCCAATGCCGATCAGGACGTTCTTTTTGGAGGTGCGCCACAGTGTGCCGAGCGGGTTCTTCGTGACGTTCTTGTGCTTTTCCAGTTCCTGGAAGACGGGGGTTTCCTTGAGCTGGAGGCGGATGTAGATGGCGACGCCGATCAGCAGGATGCTGGCCAGGAACGGCACGCGCCAGAGCCAGCCTTCAAGTACCTCGGGGTGGGCCAAGCCAAGGAGCGCAAAGGTGCCTGCACCCAGCAGCGTGCCCACCTGGATGCCGACGAAGGGCAGTGCGGCGAAGAAGCCGCGTCGCTTGCGCGGAGCAACCTCGGAGATGAGCGTTGTGGCACCGGCCTGTTCGGCACCGGCACCCAGGCCCTGCACGATTCGCATCAGCACCAGGAGAACGGCGCCGACCATGCCCGCCTGGTCATACGTGGGCAGCAGGCCGATGGCGAACGATGCGCCGCCCATGAGCGCGATGGTCAGCAGAAGAACCTGCTTGCGGCCGAAGCGGTCTCCGATGTAGCCAAACACCAGGCCGCCGAAGGGGCGGGCCGCGAAGCCAACGCCGTACGTGGCGAAGGATGCGATCAAGGCGCCTGTATCGCCCAGAGGCGAGAAAAAGAGCGGGCCAAAGATCAGCGCAGAGGCCAGGCCATAGATGTAAAAGTCATAATATTCAAGCGCGGAGCCAACGGAGCTGGCCAGAGTGGCCCGGCGAAGCTGGTCCGGATCCACTTTTTCGTCGGCCGCCGAGGCGGATGGCGGGGCCGGGCGTAGCGGTTGTGTAGTCACTGATTCTCCCTTGAAACGTACCGAACCACCATTGGTTCCGGCAGGCGACAACGACCCTGACGGTCGATCACTATGTTGAACACCGTACAGCATATTGAACACTGGGCCAACGGGGAGCGTTATGTGCGTCACTAGCCCATGGGGTTTCCCAACATTTTTGACAGTCCCACCAGTTCCTGGACCATGGCGTGGCGCAGCTCATCGGTAAATGTTGCCTTCAGCGCGGTCACGGACACACCCAGGCTGGGACCATGGGAGCCGTGCGTGGGGACGGCGACGGCCAGGCTGACGACTCCGAGCGTGGACTCTTCGTCCTCAAACGCGTAGCCCTGCTTGCGGATGCTTGCCACCTCCGCCTTGAGCTCGACCCCCGTCCGCAGGGAGTGGGGCGTCAGAACGGGCAGTTCGGCGTCGTCCGGGTACAACTGGTCCAGATCATGATCATGAAGCCTGGAGATCAGCGCCTTTCCCGCTGCGGACAGCGACACGGGCATCTTGTCGCCAATGTTCGAGGTCAGGCGGACGGCGGGGTGACCCTCATAGCGGGCAAGGTAGATGATGTTCTTGCCGTCCAGCATGGCAATCCGCACGGTCTCCCCCTGCAGCAGGGGTGCCGCCTCGCAGAAGCGGTAGAACTCCCGCACTTCATCACGGCGGCTCAGATAGGCGGCGCCGAGCTCCACGAGCTTCACACCGAGCGCATAGTCGGAGCCCAGACGGGTGATGAGCTCGGCATCTTCCAGTGCCTGCAAAAGATTGGAGGTGGAGGATTTGGGGATGCCCAGCTCCCGAGCCAGGTCACTGAGCGTCAACCTGCCGGTGGTCGACGCCGCCAAAGCGTCCAGGACGGCAGCGGCGCGGGTCACCGCAGGGGCCGGAGTCGAGTGGACTTTCGCCTCACTACTCTTACTGGGCATGAGATAAATCTCGCTCACTTATTCTTCCTCGACGCTGAAGGGTCCCGGTATTCCCGGAGGATGTTCTGCAGGAAACTGGTGGTTCATTGCAGTGGACAACTTTCATCATACTGGTCATTTCCGGAGGTAGAACGTCCGGTGTTGTGCATTGCCGGTCCATTGCGGTATATTTTCATCAGGCCTTCCGCTGTAGCGTCCCCCAATAGCTACAGCGGAGGGTCTTTCCAATTTAAGCGCCCTGGGCGGCTTTAGTCACCCTCGGGTTGGCGCCACGGGATGGCCCGCGGGCCACTGGCCAATTGACTGCGCCCGCCATCTGCTTTCAGCCCGGACGAGCCTTACCGGTCCCGGAATTCTTCGAAAGTTTTAACACCGGCGGGTCTCAGCAGCTATGAAAGCCACACATTCAAGGACCGGCAGCCCTGGCTTTTGGGGCCAATCTGGAAATCTTGCGTGTCAGTTTGCATCTTGCCGTTCAGCGGGATATATTTTTCTTACTGGTTCCCCACCACAGCGTCCCCCAATAGCTGTGGCGGGGAACCTTTTAGTTTAACGTGCATCCGCGACTCGTCTATCACCAGCCCTTCGGTGACTTTCTGTATGCGCCGAGTTGGGTGCCCGCGAGGCGCCAGTGCGTCAGCTGCGCCTCCCCAGCACCCGGCGTGGAGCATGTCGGCCGTAGACGGCGATCATGCGCCTTGTCAGAGTCCACGGTGGCGCATGTGCAAATTCGTCGTCCTACTTCCGCCAACATGCGCCGCGGTGGCATTTGGCAAAGCGCTTAGGGAGCGAGTGCTCCTCCGGGCGGCCTGCACTGTCTGACCATGCATCGCAGTGGCCGCCAGCGTTGCGGATGCCGGCGGGATAACTGGTTATGGACCCGGCGACTTTCCGTATGCGCCGAGTTGAATACCAACGCGGCGCCACTGCGTCAGCTGCGCCTTGCCAGCACTCAGCTTGGAGCATGCCGGCCGTAGACGGCGCTCATGCGCCTTGTCAGAGTCCACGGAGGAGCATGCGCTACGTTTCGGGGATCACGCACCTGGACGACCTTGGGCCCTGCTCATATTGGGAACGCGGACCTGGACAGGCAGCGGATTGCCATCCCGATTCTGTCCCGGATCATCCCGCGAGCAGTACGGTTTCAGTACGGATTACTTCGCCTTGCGCCCCGCTACTTTCCGTTGGTGGCGGTCATGGAAAACGCGCGCACAACAAAAAATCCCCGCCGCTCCACACCGATTGGTGCGGAACTGCGGGGTTTTTATTGGTGGGTCCTACCGGGATCGAACCGATGACATCCACGGTGTAAACGTGGCGCTCTACCAGCTGAGCTAAAGACCCATTCATTGATTCAGACTTCCAAGCTTTGCGCTTGTTTGCCTGACCAACGAGAAACTACTGTACATGATGATTCGTGGTTTCTACTAATCGAAGTCAAAGGTCTCTGCCAGGTACCCGAGACTCTCCCCTACGCCGGCATCCAATTTCACGGTGGCCTGCGGATCCCCGCGGGTTTCACCCCTGTTGATGATGACCACCGGCTTGCCATCCTTGGCCGCCCGCTTCACAAATCGCAGACCGCTCATGACCGTCAGCGACGATCCGGCCACCAACAACGCCCCGGCTGAGTCGAGCATGTCGAATGAACGTACCACCCGGTCCTTGGGCACGTTTTCGCCGAAGAACACGAAGTCAGGTTTGAGGAGTCCCCCACACAGTGGGCACTTGGCGATCTTGAAGCCAGCGATCAGCTCTTCGCTGCGCAAGTCGGCGTCCGCATCGGGCGCGGCCAAGACATCTTCAACTGCCTCCACAGCCTCGAGGAAGCCTGGGTTGAGCTCGTTCAGGATGATCGCAAGAAATGCGCGCGAATATGTATTGTCACAGTCAGTGCAAATGATCTGGTCAAACCTGCCGTGCAGGTCCACCACGTTCACCGCCCCGGAGCTCTCATGCAGCCGGTCCACGTTCTGGGTAATGATTCCGTTCAGCACGCCAAGGCGCTCGAGTGCCGCAACAGCGTAGTGCCCGGCATTTGGTTCCGCATGATGCATGTGCGCCCAGCCCAGGTGATTTCTGGCCCAGTACCTTTGGCGCAGCGCCGGATCACCCATGAACTCCTGGTACGTCAGTGGCTTGCGTGGGATGGCATTGGGCCCGCGATAGTCCGGGATGCCTGAGTCTGTACTGAGTCCGGCCCCGGTGAGAAGCGTCACCGGCAGACCGCGGAGCAGCCCGACAATTCGTTCCAAGGAACTCACATCGGTTTCCGACAAGGCGGAAGCGCCGGCAGCAAGAGCCTCACCGGCAGCTGGTTTTCGCACACCGCCGGCAGCAGCGCCCTGCCCACTGCCAGAAACCTGCCCGGTCGTTTTTTGAACGAGACCGGTTTGGCCGATGCCCGGGCGCACGCCGTCCATCGTCAGAGCCTGGCCAATGCCTGACGGTACCTCTCAAGCGGGCGCGCCTGACCGGTGGGGGTGCTGAAAATGTCGGCAACCCGCCCACTGGCGTCCACAAGAAAAGTGCTGCGTCCGGCCATGCCTCGCACCGGATCAAAAACCCCGTACGTCTGCGCGACCCCGCCGTGCGGCCAAAAATCGGCCAGCAGGTCAAAGCGGTAACCTTCGGCCTGCGCATAGGCGCGCAACGCGTACTTCGTATCCACGGAGACGGCCAGAAGCCTGACGCCACTGGCCTCAAAGTCGGCAATGTTGTCCCGCAACTCGCACAGTTCACCCGTGCAAATCCCGGAAAAAGCAAAGGGATAAAACACAATTGCCACGGGCCCGCCGCGCAATTCGGAGAGCGTGATCGGCTCCCCGAACTGGTTCGGCAGGGAAAACCCGGGGGCAATGTCCCCCAGCGCCAAGTCTTGGCGAGTGCCGCCGTCGGCCATTACTGGCGCTTGCGCGGGACCAGGCGGGTGGCGGCCCAGTCAGTTGAGACACCAGCCGTGGTGGTCACATGCAGTCCGGCCGTGGGTGCAGCTTCCTGGATGTCCGACGGCGCGACGTAACCATCGCGTCCCTGCTTGGGAGTGAGCATCCACACCACACCCACCTCGTCCAGGGTGGTCAGCGAATCCATGAGGGCATCCACCAGGTCGCCGTCGTCGTTGCGCCACCAGAAGATGACGGCGTCAACAACGTCATGATCATCCTCATCGAACATCTCGGAACCAATCAGTTCCTCGATACTTTCGCGCAAGTCATAATCAACGTCGTCGTCATATCCGAGCTCCTGGATGAGATCCCCATCCTTGAACCCTAAATTGTCTGCCACCTTGGCAACAGTGCCGGCGTCGGCCTCACTCACGTTTTTCCTCCTGCGATCAACGCTTTCGCGCTGGTTTATTTGGTCAATAGCCCCAGTCTAGGGGGTGAGTCCATGTTGCCTCTATTTAACAGTCATAAGCAACAATGATCCCGCAGGGCCCCGGCGCATTGTGTGATTTAGCTTACCAAGCACGTGTTGCCGCCCTATTGCTGGGGCCGGTCGCGGCGTAAAAGCTGCAGTCACGAAGCGGGCGGCGCTACGCACAAGCGTGCACGTCGGTCTAGAGTGTTTATACGCCCAACGCCACAGCATTGGGCACCCCACACTGCTTTTAAGAGAGGTTGGACGTGGCTGCCGGAGACGAGAACTCCCATATCCTCAGCGGGTTGACTAACCAGCTACCTGATCGTGATCCCGAAGAGACCGCCGAATGGCTTGAGTCCCTGGACACGTTGATTCAGGAACGTGGCACTGAGCGTGCCCAGTT
>JBBPZC010000151.1:0-71573 GCA_038199275.1 Actinomycetales bacterium | reverse complement strand
TCAGAGTAGACGGTTGGATTGGATACTAAGGTATCTTCGGTCACCAAACCCGATGAACCATCAAATCGCACTGCGGTGTTGTTCGTTCCGGTGATCGCCCCGAGCACACCCATGGTTGCACCACTGACGTAGGTTCCGGAATTCGCGTTCGACGACGTATCCGCAGCCGTGGCTCCCGAGGTCTCGCCAAGTCGCCAGTAGAGATCTGGGCTGGCCTGAAAAATGGTCTTCCCATAGTTGTCCGCGGGCGCAACCGGCAAATTCAGTGAACGACCAGAGAGCTGAAAATGATTCTGCACCTGTGGCAAAGTCAGTGCGCTTGGGTAGACGGATACCTCGTCAATGCTCCCGTTGAAGTAGTCACTCCTTGGTCCAGCCGGCCAGCTGCTGAGGTTGTCACCGCCAACTCGCCAGAACCCTGAATAGTCCTGCCCTGCCGTGACATCCGTCCGAGCTCCGACCCGTTTCCCATCAATGTACAGAACCATACCGTTTGATCCCATACTTGCCACGACCTGATGCCATTCTCCATCATTCAAGCCGGCAGCACTCGTAACGGTCTGCGTATTGCCCGTGTACACGCCGAATATTATCTTCCCGGTGTTGTCCATATAGACTTGACGGTCATAGCTGCTGGAGGTTCCGGTCGAACGATCGCCAAACCCGATGATCTTCCCACCACTGTTCGTCGTGGTTTTGAACCACGCCTCGGTCGTAAAAGTGTTCGGTCCTTGTATCGCGGTTTGTGTTGACGCAGTTCCGGTGCTCGTTCCATTGAAACTCGTCGCCGTATTTGTGTCCCCGTTGATTGCTCCACTGACGCCTCTGGTTACACCACTCCCCAGAGTCAGATCTGCCCAACCGGCCCAATCAATTCCCGTTGCCCCGGAAGTTTCACCCAATCTCCAGAAATTCCCAGCACCATCTTGGAGGACTGCCTGGCCATAAGTGCTCAGTGCCCCTGTCGATGCCACCGTGACCGACACTGCCTCGGATTTGCTGGTGTTGCCGAATGGATCCGTGGCGATCACCTGATATGTGTGTGCTGAACCCGGATCTAGACCAGTGTCGAGGTAACCAATATTGTCCCGTTGCCAGAAATTCGACAACTTCGTGGTGGCATAGATCGGTGTAGCTGTCTTGCCATCCCGAACTAGTTGATAGCTCAGCTGCTGATTGTCTTTGTCCCAGTTCGCCATCCAACTCACGCGCACCATTCCGGACGCCAAACTCGCCACCGACGGATTGGCTGCGGCACCTGTGACCATGGGCCCCTGCTTATTGGGTGCAATGCTCTTTGTTGCAAAGCGGGCGATTCCTTGTTGGGCCACCCCATTGATCATGGGGAACTCGCCACCAAGAATGACGTAATTTGAGTTCCCGGTGACATTCCAGGCTGCCTGTGATTGGCCGCTGAAAGATCCGACTTCCAAATCCGGATACCACTGCAACAGCGACGGGCTAGGAGTCCCGGCATAGTTGTAATAGCCGTACGGGTCGGCCGTTACCGTTCCTGTTGCAGCTTTACTGAAGGCAAGCGCGTGATGGAACGTCCAATTGGGTGATGTTTGTGGAAACCCACCAATGTTCCCACAATAATGGGCATGGCTTACCGTATAAACAGACGTGGCTCCTGCGTACACACCATAGGTGTCACCGTGGCAGTCCTGTACCCATTTAATCGAGCCATCGGCCCAATTGGCTGAAAAAGTTCCTTCGATGTTTCCGCCGGCACCGAATACATATCCCGTGCCGTAGATGTTTGTAGCATCGGACGAGAAGCTCAGGATGGCCGCCTTTGTCCCCCCGTTACGAATCAATGAGTTTGCGGCCCACGGGAGCAAGGCGCCACTGCCAGTGTCCACAGCGCCCATTCCGTAACCGGGATTGCTGGAGCCATTGATGGTTGTAAAACTGCCACCAACAACCACTTTTGTACCATCGGGCGAAACCGCCATTGCGTTGACATCGCCTCCTGCTGGTACTGGGTTCCACGGTAGCAAGGTCGCGTTACTCGCGGTAACCGCAGCAAGCTTTGTTCGGCTTACAGACCCGACCCCGCTGAACCAGCCACCCAGATACACGCTGTCGTTAGTCGCTGCAATGGATACCACACGGGAATTCACCTTGGGGGCCCACGATGTGATGAGCGCCCCGGATATTGGGTTGAGCGCGGCAACGTACGTACGAGCGATTCCGTTAACAGTCGAGAATGCTCCGCCGATGTAAAGTCGTGAACCGTCCGGTGAAGCAACGATGGTCTTCGCCATACCGTTTAGGCTGGTGGCGAAGGAAGCAATAAGATTTCCCGTGGTGAGACTATAAGCCAAGATATTGCTTCGCGGAACGGTGTTGGTTCCCGGCGCCGAGCCGGCTGGTCGTGCGTTGGTAAATTGTCCCACGGCATAGGCAACGTCGCCTATGATGGCTTGTTGCCACACAATGCCGTCGATTTGCACAGTTGGTAGCGAATCGGCCGAGACGGTCTCTGGCGTCGCCGGGTTCACAGGGGCCGTGTCGGATACGGCAGCTGGACCTGTAACAATCGTCATTGCTACGCCGATTGTAGATGCTAGAAGAACAACAAATGACTTTAGTGCAAACCTCCTGCCTCGGCGTTTAACTTCGCCAGGGCCTGGAACTTCCATTCTGGGTAGCACTTTCATGGCTTACCTTCTGTGGTCGGTGCCGCACCTTCAAATGCAGCAATGGTGGAGTCAACGTCATAATTCACAAACACTCGTACGATGTCCCTTTGGTTCTGGGGAACAAGAAAAACGTAGACGGCTGAACCGCTCGCCTTGGCGGCAATATCATCTGGGAAAGCGCTGACTCCTGGTCCGCTGACCGAAATGGCGGGAATATTTCCCGACCCAATATTCACATTCACCACTACGTCGCCGGTCCTAATTGGTTTGTCGCCATCGTTTTTAATAGTCACTGTGAATCGCAACGATGGACCTGATACTTCGCCAATTCCTTGGGCAATTCCTTGGACAGGCTCGAGGGCCGAAATACTTACGCTCACGCCGGTCGACGCTGGAACTGATTGGCCCGGTTCGACAGGTTTAGAGCTCGGTTGGTCGACCGTTGCCAACTTTGCACTATCCATAGGTACAGGGGTACCGTCTTCGACAACCGCTGGCGATGGTTTGGGAGTATCCGGCGCACCATCGTTTCTTGACGACGGCACCACAGACGCAGACGCGGAACCCGTTGGCAGCGGCCCCCCAGGGGTGGTCCCTGCGACAGCGCCCCCACCAGGTTTGGTCGCAAGAATAAATGCGGTGACTAAAACAACAAGAGCAATGGATACCGCAAGAATGATCCAGATGCGTCGCGTTGGGAATCCAACGCGGGATGCATGGTGCCGTGGTTCCATGTTCACTTCCTCATCCCAGCAGTATGTTCCAGGTGACCAGTCGCAACGGCTTTGAGTTGCCCGTACCACTTCACCGAAGCCAAAACAAAGAAGCCTGCTGTGGCAAGGGTGATAACCGTGTATGTCACGAGAAATATTGAAATGTTACCCAACAAGAAAAATGACAAACAAAGCACCCCGTAATCCATCGGAAGAACCATGACAGATCGAACCCATGCCAAACCTCCTCTTTGGGATTCAGCAGTCGGCATGTCCTTCGAGAGTTGCCGACGAAGTTGCTCGGTTAGGATCATGCCAAAGAACAGCGCGGCACCAACTATGGCTCCTGTCAACGGAACCAGGAGCCACCAAACTGGGGAAACTTCAAATCTGTAAAAGCCGATGAGCATGAACAACGGCAAGGCAGATATCTTAATTGCGTCCGCCATATGATCCAACCACTCTCCGGCAGGCGTGCCTCCTCCCCCGTACCTGGCAACCTGTCCGTCGGCGGAATCGAAGGCATATCCCAAAACCAGAAGACCGCCAACCACAATCCCCAACATGGTGCTCGGCGGAAGTATCGCAAGCAGAGCAATGCCGGAGTAGGTAAGCAGCGCACTGATGGTTGTGACTGCTGCGGGCGTCAGCCCTGCCCGAAAGGCCCAGGCACCTATGAGACGCCCCAGCCTGCGATTCACAAAACGCGAATAGGCCGGGGCATGGATCCCGGCTGTTTTTTGGGCAGCGGCCATGCCACGGACGGTCAGCCTGTAACTTTCTGCACGATGAGAGGTTTTTGCCCTGTCGGCGTTCACGGCCGCACTCATGATTCTGCCTTGGCAAAGTGGCCGTAGGAAAGCACTGAGTCTTTTGTACGACGTCGACCATTCTTAGGTGTGCGCCGTAGTGCTCCGGAGGTGAGACCGCTGCAAAGGGTCTCGTATCCTGCTGCGACATCGTCCCATGTGTACATTCTTGCCCGCTCAACAGAAGCAGTCGCACGAGCCAAGACACTAACCACGTCGTTTTCTGCCCGATCGACTAAATGCGGAATGTCCGCCGCATCTGAAAAATATTCGCCGGCATCTCCGAGAACCTCTCGATTGAATCCAACGTCAAAGGCGTTGGTGGCGGCCCCCGCCCCCAACGCCCTTAACAAGGAGGGATTGGTGCCTCCAACAGAATGTCCATGCCAATAGATCAGGGCATTTGCATAGAGTTGGTCAAGCAATTCTTGGTCCCATACGCCCCCGACAAACCTAACCCTGGAGTCGCCAAGAGCATGCAGATGGGTTGTGTATTCGTCGTTGTATGGGTGGGATCCCACAACGATCAACGGAAGTTTAGCGTTGCTGCGTACGTATCCTTCAACGATAAGGTGGACATGATTTTCTGGGAGAAATCTGGCAACTACAAGATGGTATCCACCAGGTGTGATCCCCATGCTGCCGATTTTGTCGTGCTTCCCGGCAAGGACGATTGGGGCACCATAGGTGAGGAGCGTCGTATCAACACTAAACTCGGAACGATAGTAGTCCTGAATACCCACTGCATCCGCGATGAGGGCGTCGGAAAGCCGGACCGACAGGGACTCTGCTACGCGATAGTACTTCCTCCCTAGTTTTCCCCAACGGGCCCGTTGCCATTCAAGACCATCCACGTGCGTCGCCACAGGAATGCGGGCGGCCCTTAGAACAGGAAGCCATGGTGCATTGGCTGCATTGAAGACGATGGCCGCGTCGACCCGGTGACGCACAATATGGGCTACGGCAAGTCCTGTGTGGGCCAAGGTTTCAAGGGAACGCTTTTTGGGGGCAGGTAGATGTACCAGCTGCATGCCAAGATATTCCTTGAGCGCAGGTGGATCATTTTTTGTTGCCCGACAGTAGACAACAACCTCGTGACCCATGGACACCAAACGCTGGCCCACCTCCTCAACACAAGTTTCAAATCCGCCGTAGCGGGCCGGCACTCCTCTGGTTCCCACCAAAGCAATCCGCATTGGTACCTGATTCTGGTTTGAATGATCCATATCTATCCCCGGTCCTTCTGTTGGTGAGACCTTGCTACTGCTGGTGAGAAGCCCGCAGCGTCTGCAACTTGCTTAGCCAGAAACATGCTGGCGTGGTATTTGTTCGGAATTGATTACTTCTAACGTGCGCCGCAGCACTGTACTGGACGTGTGGACTGTGTAGGGAAAGTAGATAATCTCCACCCCCACATCCGTAAAGTCGCGTTCTAGGGCCAATCCCTTGGCCGTACCTTTCCAGTCATCCCCCTTGAAGAAGACATCAAATGGAATCCTCCGCCAGGTGTCCAACTTGTTCGGTAGGACTTCGGCAATGGCTTCATCGACGAATCCAATGTTGCGGACAATTTCCAGGCGTTCAGCCAGGGGGATGACGGGAGCTCTGCCCTTCGCTGCCACGAGAAGTTCGTCTGCTACGACACCGGCAATGAGATAGTCGCAGTGGGCTTTCGCCTGTCGAAGCAGGTTCAGATGCCCTACATGGAAGAGGTCGAATGCACCGGCTGCATATCCAATTCTTATACTCATTCCGTTCCCCTTTTAGTAGGCACCAGTGGGTGCCGTTACTGCCTTGAAGGTGCGCCACAGGATGACAATGTCCCCTGTGAGCGACCAGTTCTCTACGTAGTACAGGTCCAGGCGCACAGCCTCATCCCACGTAAGATCGGAACGTCCATTGATTTGCCAAAGTCCTGTAATTCCAGGCTTGATCAGCAACCTGCGCTGGACCGGTTGCTGATATTCAGCGACTTCTCGGGCCAGCGGCGGGCGGGGGCCGACCAGACTCATTTGCCCTTGGAGAACATTCCAAAATTGGGGCAGTTCGTCCAATGAGAATTTGCGCATCCAACGGCCGCACCGAGTGACTCGGGGGTCTTTCGTCATCTTGAACAGGACCCCTGCCCCCTCATTGGACTGCTGCAGAACCGCCAACTTTTCTTCTGCATCAACCACCATGGAGCGAAACTTGACCATCTTGAATTTCTCTCCGTTGCGGCCAATCCGTTCTTGAAGAAACAAGATGGGCCCCCGGCTGTCGATTCTGACGACCAGTGCCAAGCATAGGAAGAGAGGTGACAGAACCGTCATGGCCGTCGTGGCCAGAACGATGTCCATGACCCGTTTGAAATTGTGCTTTCCCCCCGAGAATTGGGGAAGCTCCACATGCATGAGAGGCAGGTCTTCCATTGGACGGAAATGTACGCGAGGGCCGGCAACATTTGTCAGACTGGATGCCAAAACCAGTTCCGTCGACATCTCTTCTAAACGCCAGCCAAGTTCCTGTATGGCCTTTGGGCCATCTGGCAGCACACCTGCCACGACAACCGCCTCAGCGCCGGTTTTGCTCACAAGCTCAGCAATATCGGCGGCGGTGGACAGAACAGGAACCTCATACCAGGGGGGAAGCAATTCCATCTGAGGCTGCAACGTTGTCAACGCGGCCCCGGCAACCTTGTACCCGGTTGACAGATTGTTGCGCAGTTGGTTAATCACATACCCCACATCCTGGGGATTTCCGAGAACGACAACGTTGGACAAGCACTTTCCATCCAATCGTTGGCGGCTTAACCACCCTCGCCACAACCATCGCTCACCAACCATCAGGATGATTCCCAAGGGAAGTGCCACGGCAAGAAAACCGCGGGAAACTTCAATCTGAAACACGAGCAGCACGATCGCTACGACGCCGAAGGTGCGAAGGGTTGCCTGAACGACCCGCCGGTACTCTGTGACACCTGCACCGAAATCTCGCTTGTCGCGGGACCGAAAGTAGGCCAAGTCCAAGTTCCACAGGACCACAATGGCGAGACAGATCCACAGGTAACCGATTTCCTGCATAACGGATGGAGCTTGCGCCTCAACAAGCCCAAACCTCGATAAATATGCGACGGCAACAACCACTGCCGTGACGATTGCATCGCTGACGCGCAACTTGACAGCGTATTTCTGCGACCAAGTCGGGACGTTGCTTCTGGCAACTCGCTTGTTCACTGATGGTTGGGCATCCGAGGCGCTATGCTTCGTCCGTACCTTGGTCCGGCGACCAGCGCGTCCATCGGCTCCGGCCTGTTTCCCAAGATGCTGGTGAATTCTCAGCTCAGTCATTGTGGCCGCCAGAAAGGTAGCCAGCTGCGGTTTGGCAACTGAAGGGAGCCGACGACGGCTGGGGGAAAGCCTTGGTCTCAGAAGGCTTATCCGCCGCCGGCTCCGATTGAGGAGCCCGGTTAATTATGGTACCGGGCAGGGTTTTTGCCGTGGGGTGAGAAGCGTAGATGGCAGTGGTGCATGGGTGCGCTTCGAGGCATTCTGTGATTCCCCCGGCAAGGTGCACCACCGCGTGCATTTGATGAGACATTGAGACCTTCCTGCACTGACGTTCGGTGGGATGTCTCTAGCTAACGGCCCCGGAGCGGCAAGTACACGAGTGGTCGCTACTCATTTGTTTGACGACAATGTCGTAACCAAACTCGGGTATACCTATTTGTGTACTCAGGTCGGGACCGTGTCTACTTAGTTTTCGCATTTTGACGTGGAACAATTTGGCTATAAAACGCGCAATTGGCACACAAAGTCGCGCCTAGGTAGTCATGATCTGCTGGGCGCCATCCAAAAACGGGCGCGGGCAGACTCCAGCTTCTTGCAGAGATGCTGGGTCAGTCAGAAAGCGCTGTCTTAGTCAGAAAGGGCCAGGGCGAGATCATGGCGATCGGTGATCCCGAGTTTTAAGTAGGACCGGTAGAGATGCCCTTCGACCGTGCGCACGGAGACGTGCAGCATGGAGGCGATGTCTTTGTCCGTCATGCCTTCGGCCGCCAATAGAGAAATCTCCAATTCCCGGCGAGTCAAGAGTCCTTGGACTCTGCGTTGACTGCTGGGCGACACGCCCACGGCCTCCCCCTCGCCGGCAAGTGCACTGTCCCAACGCGTGGTGCCATCCTGCACCCGCCTGGATAGCAGGCCGCTGTGATCCTTGGACAGGAGGGAGGCGGCAACTTTTAGCATTTTTCCGGCGTGGTGGTACATCTGTGCTTCCAAAAGATGTTCCGCAGCGTCCACAGCCTGTGCAGCATTCCGGTGCCCCAGAGACTCAGCATAGGCTGCCAATCCTGCGGCCCAGGACCCTTCCACGGCATGAGCCACAGTAGCTACCCGCTCCATTATTCCCTTGGGATCGAAGTCCAGGGCCAGGGATAGAGCGTTGAGTTCTGCCGTCAACAGTCCCCGCTGGGCGCAGTCGTCGGCAATTTGGAGCAGCGCTGCCAACCCATCGCCATCGCCATCAAGGTGTTCTCGCACCGCAGCTACGAACGCCCTTTCGTGGGCCACAACGATAAACATGCCGGTGTCCTCACGGTACTGCTCAAGGAACTCCGTGGCAGCTTCTATTCGGCCAGCCCTAACTGCGGCATAGGCGGCCATCGCAACACAATAGCCAAGGAGTTGCTGCGGGTCACTGTGGTTCAACGCCTCAACACCGGTCAATAACACCTCAAGCGCTTGGGCATTTTTTCCCTGTCGCAGCATCATCATGCCTCGAACCAAGTCAACGCTGCCGCCAAAGGAAATAGTGACTTTGCCCAGATCGACGGCGAAATACTGCAGCATCTGCTCGGATTCTTCCCATGTCCCCGCCGTCAGGGAAGCCACCTGAGCACGAGTGATGATCATCTCCGGTACAAAATAGACGTTGTGATCTTCCGCTTGTTCAATGGCGAATGCCGCACTGGCACTGCTTCTGGCTGATATTGGTTTGCCGATTGCACTGAGTCGTTCGGCGTCGAATGCCAGAGCCAGTGATCGGTTGCAAAGATGGTCGGCGTCCTCCGCCGCTTCAGTATTGGCGAGTATGGCGGCAATATGTTTTTCCATGTGTTCATAGCGCCCTGATTTTGACAGAGCCATGAGATCTAGCACTTCCGCACGTTCACAAGTCCGCCACAAGATGTCGGATGCATCATCCGGAAACTGCGCCGCCAAATTTTTGCCATCGGTGCGAAGTCTTGCCGCATCGTCATGGATACTCAGCGCCGGCAAGCCCAAGGCGGAGCGCGTTGCCGCCAGCAACAGTCCTCCAAACATCAGCCCGGAAAGCCCTTCGGCAGCGCGTGTATCAGCATCCAGCAGCTGAGCAGTCTCTTGGTACCGGCCCATGTTGAACATGACCCGCGCCTTGATGACCAATGCCTTGCGGGACGCATCGGAGCCCGCGACCTCTCCGGCAAGGCGCAGTGCAATCTCTGATTCGTAGAGTTTGCACGCAAAAATTGCTGCCGAAACCAATCTCTCATCTGGGACTTTGTGGCCACTGTCCAGCGCCCAGATCACCATTCGTAGCAGTGATTCCGGGTTCAGTGGCTCCGTTTCCAGGTCCTTCACAAGGCGGGCGTGCAACATCCTGCTGCGTGACCGCGGCACCAATCCCCGGATGACTTCCCCATAAACGGGGTTGGTCAGTTTCAGCACACCCGAGTCGCCCGTGGTTTCCTGCAACAGGTGCCGTGCCATCAATTCAACCAAGGCGGTTGCGCCAAGTTGTTTGATAATTGTTTCCATGGAGACGGGTTCGGACAAAGCTACCAAGTCCAGCATTTCCCGAGCCGTCGATGAAAGCCCACGTAATTGCTCCAAGACAACATCTTGGAGTCGGCGCCCGGATGGCCCCGAATGCAATTCCATCAGCCATACGTCATTTTGTTGGCGTAGGGTGCCGTTGGCGATGGAGTCTTCCATCACCAATCTCATGAGAAGCGGATTGCCACCGGCAATATTCCAGAAGTGCCAGCTGATGCTGGCGGCAGGGCGCCCACCCAAGACTGCCGTACAGAATTCGTGTCCAGCCTCACGCGACAACGGCCGGAGCTGGATTTTTTCGACAAGGCCGTCTTCCCAGAGCCGCGGCATTGGGCGTGCAGGCTCACTGCCTGCCGGGTGGGCAATGACAAGCTTGAGCCTTCCGGCACGCACCAAGCTTGCAATGATTTCCGCCGTAGCGCGATCAATGTTATCGGCTCCGTCAAGGATCAAGAGCGGATGGCGCAATTCGGAGTCCATCCCCAGCATCTTGCGCAAGGACGCCTCATCTTCTTCCAACAAACTGAGCAATTGCCTGACGGCATCCACATGTGACTCAACAAAAGAGGATGAGCTGCGCCGTAGATAGGGTGAAAGAATCCCAAAGGGGATGGACGCCAGTGACGGAGTGCCGTGCAGTGCAATGACTGCACGCCGCTTGGACTCCATGGCAACGACTTCGTGGAGAAGGGAGGTGGCCCCCATCCCCATCTCGGAGCTAATGAAGATCGCGCTGCAGTCGGCTCTGTCAATTCTCTGCGTGATTTCGAAAAACTCCTCGGGGCGGCAAAATTGGGGGCTGAATGCGTCCTCAGGGAGTTTGGATATTTCTCGGCCGTTTCCAGCCATCGTCTAGATTTCCTCGTCTTCAAGGAGTTCTTGTCGGGTAGTGACGCCCAACTTGCTGTACAGCTGGTAAAGGTGGCCTTCCACAGTTCGCACTGAGACGCCGATCCTGTCAGCTATGGCCCTATTGCCCATTCCCCGTTGGGCCAGCTTTGCAACTTGAATCTCGCGCTGTGTGAGTTTGGCACGACTGCTTTGCGGTTGGATCGGCAACTTTGACAGCTTCCCATTGAGCCGTTCGAGCCTTCTGGAGGCGCTGCGGGCCAGGACACTCTGGCCGGCCTCTCGCGCCAAGTCCAAGGCGAGGACTGCGCAACGGGATTCAACGGCGTCCAGTTTCAGCGTTTGAGCGAGAGCTGCAGCTTCTAACGCTTTGTTCGGATTGCGGGTGCGGGCTGCTTGAGCCAGCAACACGTTCACGGTCGCCATGGACCCCTGCCGTCGCAGAGAAACTTCTTCCAACAACCCATAATCCTTCTCTGTGGCTTTCAGGCTCGAGCCGAAGAGCGACATCGAGGCTGTTGTCAGATTGCCCCGGTCCAGATCCTGCAAAGCAGACCGGTGAAGTTGTTCGGCTGCATGGGGATAGTCCAGCCACCGTAAGGCCATGAATCGGAAAAATTCTGTCATGGCGCCGTTGGACCACAAGGCGGGCCCCTCCACGGACTTGGCCAGCTTCAGGTATTCCATCGCCTCTGGCCCGTTGTTGACTTGTGCATGACAAAACGCAAGCGCAGTGTACGCCAAACTTAATGCATTGTCACTGTTGCGGGCTTCAAGCTGCGCGGCTGCCGACATGAGCACCTGGATGGCCTTGGTGCCACGTCCGGCGTAGGCCTGCGCCAGCCCCAGATTGAGTTCAATCAAGCCACCTCGATAGGTAACCGGCTGAGGCGTGTATTCGAGCTCGTTGCGCAACATTTCAACGCAGGCCACCCACTGTCCGCTCCATATCAGGGCACATGCCCATCCATTGCGGTAATAGTCGCTGAGAAGTGGGGCGCTTGTCAGATCAGAGATCTCTGTCTGGAGGCTGCTTGCCAAGACGACCGCATCCAGCTCACGGCCAAGCACCGCCAAGGTTGGTACCAGCAGACACGCGCAGTTTAGCCTGTAGTCAGGATCGTCGTCAGCGAGTGCTGCCTCAAGATCTTCCACAACTGCAGCAAAATCGCCTCCATGGACTTGGAATTCAAAGCGCGCAAGATTCACCAGCCTCCGTGCCCCTTTGTATGCGGTTGAATCTGGTCTGGCCCCCTCTGCGGCCAGCCGGTCCTCGGCGTGGGCCAACAGTTCCCGAATCCGTTCTTTTCCGTTCGAGACCCAAAGCAGTGCCCCCACTTTCGTCAGGACCAACGCACCAAAATCGTCGATGGGCAGTTCCGCGACAACGTCATCGGGAACGGCATTCAGCTCAGAGACAGCCGCATGACTGTCAGCTAAAAGCATGTACGCTGCACTGCGTGCCTGCACCGCCCGCACCCACAAGCCGTGGGCGAATGGTATTTGTGCGGTGCAGCGAAGCGCTAAAACAGGATCAAATTGCCGCAGCGCCGAGACTGCTGCACGCAGGCCAAGTCGGGGCTCCAATTGCATTCCTGCATCAAGGGTCCATGCGGCCAAGGACATTGTTTCCCGCGCGTCCAGAGATTCCAGCGACTGATCCAGCGTCGAGGCGATCTCAGACAGCAGCTGCGCCATTCGTTCCGGGGACAGTCGGCTGCGGACAATGTCCCCCACGTGACGCTCAATCAGATTTACCCGATTCAGGCCTGACGGACCAACCTCAACAAAACCTCGTTCTTCCAAGTCTGACAGGGTTTTCTGACCCAGAACCGAGATAGCCATCTGAAGAGTGGTGTTGCCCAACAGCGACATCTTCTCCACGCCCAGGCGCACTGCCTCATTCTCCCGAGACAATCTGGAACGGACAACATCTGCCAGTGCGCTGCCGGCATCCGCGTTAAGGGAATCTCTAACGACCCATCCGCCCAGATGTTTCCTTATGCTTCCCTTGGCCACTTGTTCATGAAATAGCGCCTGAAGAACCAGGGGAATACCGTTACTTGCTTTGTGCAGGGCTGTCACCGCGGATTCCGAGACGAATGTCCCGGTTGCTTTGGAGATCAGCTCCCCAACCTCATCACGGTTGAAATAATCCAGTCGAATTTCGCCAAGCAAACCATCTTTCACCAACCACACAAGATCTTCGGGGAGATCCCCCCGCTCACGTGCCAGCACCAGCAGACGCGCTGTCCCACCCATGACCAGATGCATCAGAACGCCCACAGTCATGGTGTCCAGTCCTGGCAGGTCGTCAACGACGAGTAGAACATCCCTGCCTGCCGCGTCAGCCCGAATGAGGTCGTCAATCCCTCGAATGATGCCGGAGGGTGAGTCCAGGGATGTCGCCGGCAGCCGCGCCATCAGCATGGTTAGAGGCGCATAGGTGACGAGTGTTTCGGCATGAGAACCAAAAAGCCGTTCAACATGGGTGGTCTGCGACAAGGTCGCTTCAACAGCACGCGCAAGCGCCGTCTTACCAACACCCCAAGGTCCGGACACCAATGCGCCATACGTGCCCGCAGCGTTGATGAGATTGACCGTTCGGTCAATCTCTGCCTGCCTTACGAACGTAGACCAAGCCTTGCGTTCGCCCGCCCCCATGGCTTCGAAAGTGCCCGTATGGGCAGATTTCGACCATTTGGGAGCAGCGACATCATTGAAAATTGTCATGCCGAGACCCCATTTGTTCTGCGACCGACAATCCCTCAGAGATGCTCTGGCCGCCTCACTGAGATCATAACAGTCCATAAGGACAAATTGAACAGTTTTGTTAGCCGAATGGCTAGCGGAACTTCTCCTGCGCGGCAGCCATGCCGCTGGTCACCAACATTTCCACGGCATCGGCGGCGCTGTCGATAAGGAAAGGCAATGTTTTGTTCTCGGTCATGGAGAAGTCTCGCAGCACATGACTGGCCGCGTCGGCCCGGCCGGGAGGCCTGCCAACTCCCGCACGAACACGGTAATAATCCTTGGTTCCCAGGGTTCGGGAGATATCACGCAGGCCGTTGTGGCCGCCTTCACCGCCACCGAATTTGAGCTTCACGGAGTCGAAGGGGAGCTCAATTTCATCGTGCACGGCGATGACGTTTGCGGCGGCAAGGTTGTAGAACTTGGCGAGTGCCGCCGTCGGGCCTCCATTGAGATTCATGAAGACGGAGGGCTTGGCCAGGATGAGTTTGTGGCCACCACTGTCCAAACGGCCAGTGGCAACGAGGGCCCCGGCTTTATGGGTCTTGAAAGAGGTTCCAAGGCGGGAGGCGAGCTCCTCGACCACCATGTAACCAATGTTGTGCCTGTTACGGCTGTAGCCGGGCCCGGTGTTCCCGAGCCCGACTACAAGCCAAGTGTCACTCATGTGGGTGAATGCTACTCTGCAGCTGCTGCTTCTTCGGTCTCAGCTTCGGCAATAACTACCGGCTCAGCGAAGTGAACGATCAGCAGGTCAGCTTCGTTGACGAGCTCGACGCCTGCAGGCAGAACCAAGTCGCCGGCGAGGACGTGCTGGCCGACGGCCAGGCCTTCGATGTTGACGTCGATGTGTGAAGGCAGGTCGGTTGCGTCTGCGGAGAGGCTGACCACAACTTCTTCCTGGTTGACAACGGTCGCCGGAGCAGGCTCGCCAACGAGGCGGACGGGAACGTCAACAATGACCTTCTCGCCCTTCTTGACGGTCAGCAGGTCGATGTGCTCGACAATCTGCAGAACGGGGTCGCGCTGGATGTCCTTGACCAGGGCGAGGTGCTCTTCGCCTTCAATGGTGATGGTCAGCAGGGCGTTGGAGGCACGGATGGCGCGCATCGTGGCACGCTCCGGCAGAACCAAGTGCAGGGGGGCTGCGCCGTGGCCGTAGATGACTGCGGGGATCTGGTCTGCACGGCGGATGCGGCGTGCCGCGCCCTTGCCGAATTCGTTGCGCAGTTCGCCAGTCAGGCTCAATTCAGACATGAAAAAGCTCCTTCATTCTTTAGTGGTGGGCGTTGATAAAAACAGGTCAACACAATCCAAAACAAGAATGTAAGGAGCTGCGAGACCCAGTCGATCACGGACACTTTTTGCAAGCGTCCCTCGCCAAGGTTTACTGAGCTAGTTTAGCAGAATGGTAGCGAGCTTGTGGACAGCGGTGATGCCGCCGGATTTCTGCCGAAGCAGCAACGGCCGCGTCCCGGTGAGGGGAAGCGGCCGTCTTGCTGCAGAGATAAAGGTTAGGCGTCGCCGTCGAACAGGGAAGTAACCGAACCGTCCTCGAAGACTTCCTTGATGGCGCGGGCCAACAGGGGTGCGATGGAGAGCACCGTCAGCGTCTCGAAACGCTTCTCTTCGGGGATCGGGAGGGTGTTGGTGACAACAACTTCGCGGGCGCCGCAGTTGGCGAGGCGCTCGGAGGCCGGGCTGGAGAACACGGCGTGCGTGGCGGCAATGATGACGTCCTTGGCGCCGGCATCCTTGAGGACCCTCACGGCGCCGGCAATGGTTCCACCGGTGTCGATCATGTCATCGATCAGCACACAGGTGCGCCCCTCGACCTGACCCACAACGGTTTTGGACACAGCCTGGTTCGGCACCGTCAAGTCACGGGACTTGTGCACGAATGCCAAGGGGGCACCGCCCAAACGATCGGCCCACTGCTCAGCCACACGCACGCGGCCGGTGTCAGGGGAAACCACCGTGACGGCGTCGTCCCCAATGACCTTGCGGATGTGCTCGGCGAGGAGCGGGATCGCGAAAAGGTGGTCCACGGGGCCGTCGAAGAAGCCCTGGATCTGTGCGGTGTGCAGGTCAACGCTCATGATGCGGTCGGCGCCGGCGGTCTTGTACATGTCGGCGACCAGGCGCGCCGAGATCGGCTCGCGGCCACGGCCCTTCTTGTCCTGGCGCGAGTACGGGTAAAACGGTGCCACGACGGTGATGCGGCGGGCGGAGGCACGCTTCATGGAGTCGACCATGATCAGCTGCTCCATGAGCCAGTTGTTCAACGGGGCCGGGTGGGCCTGGATGATGAAAACTTCCTTGCCACGCACGCTCTCCCCCGAGCGGACGTAAATCTCACCGTTGGCAAAGTCGTAAGCCGACATGGGCAGCAACTCAGTACCCAGACACTTCGCCACTTCCTCAGCCAGCTCAGGGTGGGCGCGGCCGGTGGCCAGGACCAGCTTCTTGTCGACGTTATGACTTAGTTCGCTCATGATTTTCTTTCTCGCAGTGTTGGGGTCGGTGAGAAGTTTTTAGTTGGCTGCAGTGTCGGCCGGGCGGGACTTGCCGGCAGCCTGAGCGGAGATGCTGCCCGGGCGGTGCTCGGCAGTCCAGCCCTCGGCGTTGCGCTGCGGAGCCACGGTCAGCGTCAGTGCACCCGCCGGCACATTTTTGCGGACAATGGCACCGGCGCCGGTGAACGCACCGTCCCCCACGGTGACGGGCGCCACAAAGACGGTGTTCGATCCGGTGCGTACGCCCGAGCCTATGACAGTGCGGTGCTTGTTCACGCCGTCGAAGTTGGCGGTGATGTTGCCGCAGCCGATGTTCGTGTCCTCACCGATCTCGGCGTCCCCGGCGTAGCCGAGATGGGACAGCTTCGAGCCGCGCCCGATGGTGACGTTCTTGGTTTCGTAGAACGCGCCGATCTTGCCGTCGGCGCCCAGCACAGTGCCGGGGCGCAGGTAGGTGAACGGGCCAACGTGGGCGCCTTCACCGATGATGGCACCGCTGCCGTGGGTGCGGGTCACCTCGGCTCCTTCGGCAATCTGAACGTCCGTCAGTGTTGAATCGGGACCAACGACGGCGTTGCTCGCCACCGTTGTTTTGCCGTGCAGTTGGGTGCCGGGCAGGATGGTGACGTCCTCGGCCAGCTGCACTGTGGAGTCGATCCACGTGGTGGCGGGGTCGATAACGCTCACGCCGGCACGCATCCAGCCTTCAACGATGCGGCGGTTGTGTTCGGTGCCCAGCGCGGCAAGCTGCACGCGATCGTTGGCGCCTTCCACCTGCCAGCGGTCGGTGGTGGAGACTGCGGCGACCCGGCCGCCGTCGTTCCTGGCCAGTGAAAGCACATCGGTGAGGTACATCTCGCCCTGGTTGTTGTTCGTGGTGACTGACTTGAGTGCCTCGCGCAGGACGGCGGCGTCGAAGGCGTAGATGCCGGAGTTGATCTCGCGGATTTCACGCTCGGCGTCGCTTGCGTCCTTGTGTTCGCGGATGCCCAGAACGGTGCCGTCTGATTCATCGCGCAGGATGCGGCCGTAGCCGGCGGCGTCGTCCAGGACCGCGGTCAGGACGGTGACGGCGTTGGAGTCGGCGTCGTGGGTGGTGACCAACTCGGTCAGGAGCTCGGTGGTCAACAGCGGAACATCGCCGTAGGTGACCACGACGGTGCCGGTGAGAAGTTCCTGCGCATCGAGGGCTTCGAGGGCCTGCTGGACGGCGCGGTCGGTGCCGGGGATCTCATCCTGATCAACAATGTGCGTCGTTTCATCCAGCGCGGCGATGTGGGCAGCGACGAGGTCACGCTCGTGGCGGACCACCACTGCCAACTTTTCGGGGTTGAGCCCGTTGGCTGCAGCGACTGCATGGCCCACCATGGAAATGCCACCAATGGTGTGCAAGATCTTGGGTGTGCGTGACTTCATCCTGGTGCCGGCTCCGGCAGCCAAGACGATGACGGCTGCAGGGTTGATCGTGGGGATGTTTTGGCGGCTCACTAAGTGGCACTCCTGCCCGGACATAAGTCCGCTGTAAAACGTACGCAATGGGAAACTATTCCATGGTACCTGCTCGGCAAGTACGGCCGTGCTTTCCCAAAACGGTTCCGCCCACAGGATTCGAACCTGTACTCCACAGCTCCAAAGGCTGGGGTGCTGCCGTTACACCAGGGCGGACCATGCACTTTCCGCTCTCGCTGGAAGCTCACGAGAATATAGTGTGCCACGGCGACGGCATATTGCGCGACTTGGGCGCGGCCGCGCCACCGAAATTCCCGGTTCCGCGCGGTGCCAACGTGGCAAAGCTCACAGCCGATCACTTGGAAGCGATCATTGCCAGGGCTTGTTTTACCCAGCTGAGCATGACCTCCGGCTGGTACATCACCACTGCGGCTGGAATTCTCAACCGCCAGATCCCTTCAAGGACATACATGGTGTCCTTACGCAGATCCTCTTTCCACTGCTTGGCATCATTGTGATATTTTTCGCCGTCGGTCTCGATCCCCAGAACGCCATCAACCAGAAGATCCAGGTGTCCGGCTGTGCGGATATAAGCCTGCCCTTGGACGTTGTAGCCCATTCTCTTCAAGTGGTAGCGCCCGCATGTTTCAGTGATGGACATGGACTGCGGATCAATCATCGCCAAAATGGCACGCCCTGCGGTGTCTTTCCTGCGTACAAATTCGCTTCGCAGTTCGGTGACTGTGCATTTCTTGTTCACAACCGCAGATTCCAGCACCACAAGGGCCTCGAGCTCGCTTCCGCACTGGACACACTGGCGCAGGACATCCGTGAGGGTCTGGCCACCTTTGGCCCGGTGGACCACACAGCCGGGAATTTGGTTGCCGTGGGCTGCTGCGACGTGGAGTTGCTGGGGCTCCTTCAGCAGCCAAAGACCCAAGTCAGCAACCTTGCTCAGGCAGGTCCGTCTGGCTTGGTGTTGGGCCAGCCGGACATCCACTGGTGCCGCGCTTGGCAATGCGTAATACCCGGGTGCAACCTTGCTGACGACTTCCATTGTTTGCGCTTGCGCCAGATCCCAAGTGGTAAACCCGGCCGCCACGAGATCCTTGCGCCGCGCGACCCCGCAGCGGGCTGTCATTGCCGTCTCCAGGTCCCGGTTCTTGGTACTTCTCGGCTGGCTCATGAGTCAAGGGTGGGCCACAAATACTGGTGGCGACAGCCCCGGCGTCGTCCATGGGGATGAGGTGGGGGTTGGGGCTGGGTGTGGAGGAATCAACGGCACGGCACGGCGCACTCATACGCGCACACGCGAGGAAGCTCTGAACGCATACGCACCATGCACGGCGAATGGCGCGTATGAGTGCGGGGCCATGAACACATACGCACCATTCAACGTGAATGCGACGTAGAGGTGTTTAGCCGCGCCATTAGGGACAAATGGTGCGTATGAGTTCAGGCCAACCGAGCAGAATGGAAGACCCGCCGCTACTCCAGGACCTCGGAGGCCCCCAGCCATTCGAGTTCCAGGCCTTCACGCTCAGTGGCGAGCTTGGCCAGCTTGGCCTGCAGGTCTGCCAGCGTGTCGTAATCGCCCACGGCGGCGGCCATCTGCGTGTGGATCTTGGCATCGGCGGCCGAGTTCTTGCCCAGCTGGCGTTCCAGGCGGTTCAGCACCTTGCGGGCGTCACGCTTCTGCGCCTCGGTGGGACCGGCAGGACCTCCTGCACCGGAGGACGCGGAGGCAGGACTGCCAGCCGACGGCCCAACGCCCGCACCGGCACGCAGTTCCAGGTACTCGTCCACGCCGCGGACCAAACCGCGGATCTTGCCGTCGCCCAGCAGCGCCATCTGGTGGTCGGTGACGCGCTCGAGCAGGTACCTGTCGTGCGAGACCACCACGAGCGTGCCCGGCCAGCCGTCCAGAACATCCTCCACCGCGGCCAAAGTGTCGGTGTCCAGGTCATTCGTGGGTTCATCGAGCATGAGCACGTTCGGCTCCCCCACCAGCAGGCGCAGCAGCTGCAGACGACGGCGCTCACCACCGGAGAGGTCCTTCACCATGGTCCACTGCTTGTCCTTGGTGAACCCGAGCTGCTCCACGAGCTGACCGGCGGTCATGTCCTTGCCGCCCACATCGAAGGAGCGCTTCTCCCGCTCAATGACCTCAATGACTCGCATGTTCAGGACGTCGTCCAGCTCATTCACTTCCTGGGTCAGCACGGCGGTCTTGACCGTTGAGCCGGTCTTCACCTTGCCGGACGACGGCGTGATCTCACCGTTGAGCAGTCGCAGCAGCGTGGTCTTGCCCGCGCCGTTGACGCCCACCAGCCCCAGGCGCTCGCCCGGGGCCAGGCGCAGGGTGATGTTGTTGAAGAGATTTTTGGCGCTGTCGCCCTCACCAATGGTCAGGGAGATATTTTCAAGGTCAATGACGTCCTTGCCCAGACGCGCGGTGGCCATCTTGGACAGGGCAACGGAGTCGCGGGGCTCGGGCACATCGGCAATAAGTTCATTGGCAGCCTCGATGCGGAACTTCGGCTTGGCCGTGCGGGCAGGGGCGCCACGACGCAGCCAGGCGAGCTCCTTCTTCACCAGCTGCACACGCTTGCTCTCCATCACGGAGGCCGACCGGTCACGCTCGGCGCGGGCGAGAACATAGGCGGCGTAACCGCCGTCGAACGGGTCAATGACGCCGTCATGGACTTCCCAGGTGCGGTTGCAGACTTCATCCAGGAACCAGCGGTCGTGGGTGACCACCAGGAAGGCGCCCTCGTTGGCCCGCCAGCGCGCATTGAGGTGCTTGGCCAGCCAGGCCACTCCCTCCACGTCGAGGTGGTTGGTGGGCTCATCGAGCATGATGACATCGTCATCGCCGATCAGCAGCTTGGCCAGCGCCACGCGGCGCTTCTGTCCGCCCGAGAGTGTATGGATGTTGGCGTGCCAGTCCACCTCGCCCACCAGGGCACCCATGATTTCGCGGATCTTGGGGTTCGAGGCCCACTCGTGATCGGCCGCCTCACCCACAATCGCGAAACCCACGGTGTCATCGCCGTCGAGCACGTCCGTCTGATCCAAGTAGCTGACCTGGACGCCGCCACGCACGGTGACGCGGCCGGAATCGGCAGTTTGGCGCCCGGCCAGCAGGCGCATGAGGGTGGACTTGCCATCACCGTTGCGTCCCACGATGCCAATGCGGTCCCCTTCTTCGAGGCCGACGCTGACGCCGTCCAGCACAGTTCGGGTTGCGAAAGAGACGCTTAGATTCTCCCCGCCCAGCAAATGAGCCACGTGGTACCACTTTCCTTGTAATGATCGAATATAAAAGTTATCAGGCGACGATGTGGGCGCCATGGACGGGGCCCTCCACGGCCCACGCCTCATGCCCCGCATCATTCAGCGCCTCGGCCAACGCCTGCGCATGTAAGGCGTCGGCCGCGAGGAAGGCCAGCGTGGGCCCTGATCCGGAGACCAGCGCTGCCAACGCCCCCAGCCCACTCCCCTGCGCCAAAACCTGGGCCAGCGACGGCGCCAGCGAGAGCGCGGCAGCCTGCAGGTCGTTGTGCAGCCATGGGGCGAGCGCGTGTGGATCGCCTGCCCGCAGCGCCGTGAGTACACCGGCCTCAACCTGCGCCGGCTCCTCGGCGGCAATCCCGGCCTCATCGCGCAGCTTGTCCAGCATCCCGTAAACCTCCGGCGTGGACAAGCCAAAATCGGCCGGGACCAGGACCCAGTGCAGCGGTGCCGGTGCCAGTGCCGCTGTCAGCTGGTCCCCAATTCCAAGTCCGACGGCGGCGCCCCCCAACAGTGCGAAGGGCACGTCCGCGCCGAGTTCACCCCCGAGCTGGGACAGTTCTTCGCGGGACAAGCCGGTGTGCCACGCCGCGTCGCAGGCAACGAGCGTGGCTGCCGCATCGGCAGAACCGCCGCCCATGCCGCCGGCGATGGGGACGTGCTTGGTGATCTCAATGTGCACACCGCACGGGTCCTCGGCAATGTCGGCCATGAGCCGTGCTGCCCGGACCACCAGGTTGCTTCCGTCCAGCGGAATCCCGGCGAGTGCTTCGGTGGACAGTGAGCTGTCCGCGCCGATGCTGACGGTGATGTCCGTGGCCGGTGTGCCCGGCTTGGTGGTGAGCGCGACTTCTTCATACCGTGACACGGCCAAATAGGTGCTGGCCACGGCATGGTAACCGTCCGCACGCACGGGGCCGCACTGGAAGAAGGCGTTGATTTTTCCGGGCGCCCGCACCTTGATGGTCCTGGCTGCAGAGAGTTCCTCCACACCAAAACCGTCGGCGCCCAATCCGGCGCCGCCGAAGCCGCCGGCACCGGGTTTGCCGGCACCGGGTCCGCCGGCGGCGCCCGGCCTGCCTACTGATTCCATGTCAGTTCCATGTCTGGGATTCCATGTCAGGCCGTCTGCGGAATCTTGGCTTCGGCGATCCGGGCGTAGGCGGCCACGTCAATGACCTCGCCCCGGGCGCTGGGATCCACCCCGGCCATGCGCAGATATGTTTCGGCATGGGTGGCTCCGCCTGCCCAGCCGGCCAAGGCGGCACGGAGTGTCTTGCGGCGTTGGGCGAAGGCGGCGTCGATGACGGCGAACACCTCTTCCCGCGACGCGCGGGTGACCGGCGGTTCGTGGCGGATGAAACCCACGAGACCGGAACTGATTTTCGGGGCTGGCCAAAAAACGTTCATGCCAATCACGCCGGCCTTGCGCATCTGCGAATACCAGGCGCCCTTGACCGAGGGCACACCGTAAGTTTTGGAGCCGGGCCCGGCCACCATCCTGTCCGCCACCTCGTCCTGGACCATGACCAGTCCGTGCTGCAGGGACGGGAAATGTTCCAGCAGGTGCAGCACCACGGGCACCGCCACGTTGTAGGGCAGGTTTGCCACGAGTGCCGTGGGCTCGGCCGGAAGCTCGGTGATGCGCATGGCGTCGGAAAGTACGACGTCGATATTGCCCACCTTTTCGGGGCGGAACGCGGCAATTGTTTCGGGGAGTTTGGCGGCCAGGACCGGGTCAATCTCCACGGCCACCACGTGCTTGGCGGCGTCGAGCAGGCCAAGCGTCAGCGAGCCCAGTCCGGGGCCGACTTCGAGCACGGTTTCGTTGGGGTCGATGTTTGCGGCGGACACGATGCGGCGGATGGTGTTGCCGTCGATGACAAAGTTTTGTCCCAGCGTTTTGGTGGGACGGACGCCGATTTCCTCTGCGAGTCTGCGGATTTCGGTGGCACCCAGCAGTGGCTGGGGTGCGGGGCTTGGTTCAGGGAGGCTCACGGATCAATGGTATCTGCTATTAACGTACGTACTCCCCTGACTGTGGTGCATCCGTCAGAGGAGTACGTATTAACCGTGGGCCCACAAGCTCGAGGGGCCCCAATGGAAACGCGCCAGCGGTTCCATTCGGGAGAGCTTGGGGATCAGCCGGCTGCGTGGCCGCAGCCCCACGGCGACAGGCCGCGCTGGGCGTAGACCCGGTTGGCAATGTCGATCTGCTGTTCCTTGGTGGCCAGGCTGGCGTTGGGGGCATATGCTCCGCCGCCGGCGCTGAGCCAGGTGCCGATGTCGAACTGCAGTCCGCCGTAGTAGCCGTTGCCGGTGTTGATGGACCAGTTGCCGGTGGACTCACACTGGGCGATGGCATCCCACATGCCCACATTGGATGCTGCGGGTGCGGCTGCACCGGTGTTGGCGCCGGCCTCGGCAGGAGCCGGAGCGGGCTCGGGAGCAGGCTCGGGTGCCGGACGGTCCTTGCCACCAACGGCGATCTTGGCAGCCACGGGGGCCTTGATGACCTTGGAGCCGGTCTCGGCGCGACTGGCTTCAACGCCATCGACGACGACGGTGCTGAACGTGGTTTCGAGGGTCCCGGGGGCGCCTTCGGTGAGGACCTTGCGTTCGTCCTTGAACATGTTCGCATCGACGCTCTGGACCGTCTCGAAAGGCACGTCCGCGGTTTCGCTTGCCGTGCCGGTGGTGTCCACGCGGGTCACCTTGATGACCATCTTGTTCACGATCTTGGAGGTGCCGGGCACCGAGACGCGGTCGGTGGCGGAAAGCTTGATGTTGGCCTCGGCCAGCACGTCGGAGACCTTCGCTGCCGTGGTGTTTTTCTTGGTCTGTTTGCCGTCAGCCACCAGGGTTACATCCTTGGGGGTGATGATGGTGATGTCACTGGAATTGCTCAACAGCGAGCTGGCGGGGGCGGAGATGCTGGCATTTGCGGCGATCCCCAGTTGGTTGATCAAGCCACTGATGCGGTTCGACGTGGTGGTGACGGTGCGCTCGGCACCATCGAGGCTCACGGTGATCTTCTTGGAGGTGTTGACGGTGATGGTGCCGCCATCCTCAACAGGAGAATCCAGGGCCGGAGTGATGTGGTCAGCGCCGCCAACGGCAACATCTGCTCGTTTCAATACACTGGCCACGTTGCCACCATAGGCGCTGACGTTGCTGCTGTGTCCGTCGACCACAAGGGTCATTGACTTGCTGGAGGTCACGAAACTCATGAGAGCTGCAACGAGTGCAATGAGTACTGCGACCTGGCAGGCAAGCTTCAAATAACTGAACTTGCCATCGATGGTGAGGAATGAAAACACGGGTTCCCGTAACTACTAGAGCACCCGGGCACGGAGAAGTAGGAAGCAATTTCGCGCGTGCTTTTGCACCCAGTGAGCCCAGGGCAAAGGCACGCAAAATTGTTCTTGCAAACGACGGCGCCAGTCCCAATTTGAACGGTGGTTCTGGCAGCTTTATCATCCGTTGGTCTTCCCCGACCACGGCTAATAGTCACCCAGCGTAACCCAACCGTGACCTTTCGGACAAGGTTCTATTTGCCAAAAGTGACCATCGCAACAGCTCTAATCCTGCCAGGAGCCGTAAACGGACCGGGTATTCTCAGCCAAAACCTGGCACATTTGCTCCAGTTCAAGCTCTCTCATTTGTGCCATTCTTTGTACCGTGTACGGCAGCATGTAACTGGCATTGGGCTTGCCGCGGAAGGGGTGGGGAGTCAAGAACGGCGCATCTGTTTCCACCATGAGCAGGGCCGGGTCCGCCACGGCCAGTGCGGCGCGCAAATTATGTGCATTTTTAAACGTCAAGGTTCCGGAAAAAGACATATACCAACCGTTTTCGTTACAGATTTGTGCCAATTCGGCATCTCCGGAGAAGCAGTGGAAGACCAGCCTCGAGGGTGCTCCCACCTGGGCCAGAATCGCCAGCACATCTTCGTGTGCGTCACGGCAGTGGATTTGCAACGCCAGGTCCCGGCTTTTGGCAATTTCCAGATGCGCACGAAAGGAATCGTGTTCCGCGGACCTGCCTTCTTCACCGGTCCTGAAGTAGTCCAACCCGGTCTCGCCAATGGCGCGAATTCGCGGGTGTGCCGCCATGGCGTCAATTTCCGCCCAGGCAGCTTCCAATTCGCCGGCGGCCGCCAGCTCAGGGGCATCGTTGGGGTGGATGGCCACCGCTCCCAGGACGCGCGGGTCGGCGTCCACCGCAGCGAGAGTGAAGCGGGAGGACGGCAGGTCGCACCCCACCTGCACGGCACCAGCCACACCCACGGCTTCGGCCGCATCCAGCGCCGCACGGAGCTCCACCGGCGAATCGCCAAAATCAAAGTGCGTGTGGTTGTCATAGACAGGAACAGGCAAAGGTGCCGGTGCCGCGGCGAAGGCACCTGGGCGGGATCCGCCGTCGTCCTTCAGGGAATTTGGACGGTACGGGAACGGGACCTCATCAGTGCACATGGTTGACAACTTTACCGTTGTTGGTCCGCGCGGGCTCCTTCCGGGAGGGAGGGGTTAGTGGGTTTTGGGGCGTCCGGGGCCTCGGCTGGGTTCGCGCTGGTGGCGGATGTACTCCTGGATGGTCTCAAGGGTGGCTCCTCCGCTGGATAGTGCCATGTATGAGGGGGACCAGAAATGATCTCCGTCGAGGGTTTTCCTGACCTCGGGGTAGTTCTTGGCCCGGATTTCCCGTGATGTGTTGGTTTTAATCGCTCCGATCAGTTTCGAGAGCTGAACCTTCGGCGGGTAGTTGATCAGCAGGTGGAGATGATCGGCTTCACCGTCCGCTTCCACGAGCTCGGATTCCATCCGTTCACATGATTCCCTGGCAACTTCTATCAGGTGCTCACGCACCCTGTCGGTAATGGGCCCCTTCCGGTACTTGGTCACCAGAATGACATGAACAGATAATTTATGGACCACATGACGACCTGTGCGGTAATCTTTCTTATTTTCGTTCATAATGGTATTATAGACCTATGAGCTTAAAGCAGCGGCTGTACCCAACTCAAGAGCAGATCATGCTCCTGGAAATGCATGCCGCCCATGCCCGGTTCGTCTACAACATTGCCCTGGAGCAGCGCAGCATGTGGACACCTGCCAAGAGACACTTCGCTGAAAAGATCAATTTCGCCACCCAGTCCCGGCAACTCACGGAACTGCGCCGGGAGGTGGACTGGCTGCGGGCAGGATCCGCCGTTGTCCAGCAGGGCGCACTGCGAGACTTGGATGCTGCGTTCCGTCGCTTTTTCGACGGGCACGCCAAGTACCCGGCCTTCAAGTCTTCCAAGAACCGTGAAGGAAGCTTCACTATTCGCGACATGTCCCTGCGGCGCATCAACCGGAAATGGGCTCAAGCACTGGTCCCCAAGGTCGGATGGGTCTCCTTCCGTCTGACCTACGCTTGGATGGAAGCGACAGCAGCCACCAGCGCCAGGGCGACCCTGCGCAACAATGTCTGGCACCTATCCCTCACCACGGCCCCGCGACCGAAAATAGTTGCCGGCACCGGGAAGGCTGTTGGGATCGACCGGGGCGTGAAAAACACCATCGCCACCAGTGAGGAAATTCTCGACACTCTCCCCGGACTAACACCCGGGGAGCGGTCCCGGTTCATGGCACTGCAGCAACGACTATCCCGGCAAACCAAAGGATCCCACCGGCGTCAGCGCACGCTGGATGCCATGGCCAGGCTCCGTGGCACGCTCAGCAACCGACGCACCGACTGGATCGAACAGAGGACCACTGCACTGGCGCGGCGCTACGACACTGTCGTGATCGAAAATCTCCAAATACGCAACATGGTCCGCAAACCCAAACCACGTCAGAATCCCGATGTGCCCGGTGAGTACCTGCCCAACGGTGCACGCGCCAAAGCCGCCCTGAACCGCCTCGTCCTCGCCTCGTGCTGGGGAGAGTTCGCCACCCGCCTGGATCACAAAACAACCGTCATTCGCATCAACCCTGTCAATACCTCACGAGAATGCAGGATCTGCCACCACATCGCACCAGAAAACCGCAAGAGCCAAGCGGACTTCGAATGCACCAACTGCGGACACGGCGAGCACGCAGACATCAACGCCGCAAAAAACATCCTCAACCGCGCCACTTCAACACCGCAAAACCCAACCCGAGGACATTCGGGGGATCGGGCGAGAAAGACACCTACCCGTGCCTCAACGCCAACCAAACAGCCCACAACCGCACCAGCGGCCTAAGGAATCCCCTCCCGAAAGGGAGGGGAGGATGTCAACGTTTGCACAATTACCTTGGCCCCCAATAACCCCAAACCCGCGGCAAGCTAGTAGCGTGGATAACAATAAGCGGCTCCTTGTGTGTCGGTTGAATTTTGCGAAAGGCGGGGCATGCACCCCCATGAAACTTTGCTGGCGGCCGACGGAGGCGCTGTGGTGACGCCGCAGGCCCCGCAATTCAGTCCCCGGTCCGCGCAATTCGTGGCGTCGGACGGCAACGGCGCGGGCCCTGACGTCAACGGCGCGGATTCGGCAGCCGGCCAACCGGCCGGCCACAATGCCGCCTCCATGGCGCCGGAGCATTTTGCGGCACTGAGCACCCGGATCATGGCGGTCATGAACGGGGTGGTGGACGGCAAGGCGGAGGCGGTCCGGCTGGCACTGACGGTGCTGCTTGCGGGCGGGCATCTGCTTCTGGAGGATGTGCCGGGCGTGGGGAAAACCCTGCTGGCCAAGACCCTGGCCCGCTCCCTGGATTGTTCGGTCAACAGGATCCAGTTCACCCCGGACCTGCTGCCCAGCGACATCACCGGCGTCTCCATCTTTAACCAGTCTTCCCAAAACTTCGAGTTCCGCCCCGGCGCCATCTTTGCCAACATTGTGATTGGCGATGAAATCAACCGGGCGTCGGCCAAAACGCAGTCGGCGCTGCTTGAGTCCATGGCCGAGCACCAGGTCAGCGTGGACGGCACCACTTACCCGCTGGGCGCCCCGTTCATGGTGGTGGCCACGCAGAACCCCATTGAAATGGCGGGCACGTACCCGTTGCCGGAGGCCCAGCGCGACCGCTTCATGGCCCGCATCTCCCTGGGTTATCCCGATACCAGTGCCGAGATGGCCATGCTGGAAACGCACCAGTCCGCCAACCCGCTGGATGCGGTGCGCCCCGTCGCGTCGTTGGCGCAGGTGGCGGCCATGATGGAAACCGTCGCCGCCATCCATGTGGCGCCGGCGGTGCACAGCTACATTGTTGCGCTGGGCCAGGCGACCCGGACCAGCCCGGAGTTGCGCCTGGGCGCCAGCCCCCGAGCATTGCTGCAGCTGCTGCGGGCGGCAAAGTCGGCGGCAGCGCTCTCCGGTCGCGGCTTCGTGCTCCCCGATGACATCCGGGCGCTGGCCGAACCGGTTCTGGCCCACCGGCTCCTCGTTGAGCGCAGCGCCGCCAGTCAGGGCGCCACGGCCTCGAGTGTCATTGCCGGAATCCTGGCGGAGGTGGCCGTCCCGGGTCAGCCGGATGGGCGTCAGCCGGACAGGCGCCAACCGAATGGGCGCCAGCAGGACGGGCGTGCCGGGAAGGGCGCCCCGGGCAGGTAGGCCAAGCGATGAACGTATTCCGGATTTTTCGGCCGCGGGGTTGGCTGCTTCTTGCCGCCGGCCTTCTGGCCCTCTTGCTGGCTTCCGTTCTGGGCCGTCGCGACCTGCTCACCGTGGCCATTTTCTGCTTTGTCCTGCCCGCCGTCGCCTACGCCTCACTGCACTTCTTCAAACCAGGTTTCACGCTCAAGCGCACACTGTCCCCCCGGCTGGGCAGGGTGGGCACGCCCGTGGAAGTGACCCTCCAGGTGCACGGCCGCAACCCCGCCGGGTCCCAAAGCCGCCTGCGGGAGGAGCTGCCGTTCAGCTTCCGCCTCTCCCCCATTTTCAACCACCCGCAACCCGTGGCGCCCAAGAGCCTCCGCAGTGACTACCACTACACCCTGCACCCGGGCCATCGCGGCGTCTTCACCGTGGGCCCCCTGGCCGGCACTTTCACCGACCCCTTCGACGTCGCCGCCCTGAAGCGCGGATTGGACGACGGCGACAAACTCACCATTGCCCCTGCCGCCCTGACACTTCCGCTCATTTCCATGACGGAAGGCCGCGGCCAGGACGGATCGTTGGCCACCGCCGAGCTGGCCCACTCCCGCCAGGACGACGTCATGACCCGCGACTACCGCTACGGGGATTCCCTGCGCCGCGTCCACTGGCCGGTGACTGCCAGACAGGGCAAGTTGATGGTGCGCGACGAGGAATCCGTCACCACCCCAGAAGCCGTCCTGGTGCTGGACCGTCGGCACACCGCGTTCGGGCAGCCGGGCCGCAGCATGGAACTGTTCCAAATTGCCGGACGCACCACCACCGGCCTGCCCGAGCTGGTAACCACCGTGGGTTTCGAAAACGCCGTGGTCGCCGCCGCCTCCATCGCCGCCCACCTGCTGGAGCACAACTTCACGCTCACCCTGCTGGACCACCGCGCCGACCCCGCCCTGCTCAACTCCGCCTCCGCCCCGGACCCCGCCCGCGACTTGTTCGCCGGCACCCAGGGTGAGCTGGACATCGCGGCCGGGCTTGCCGCCGTCGAGCTGGCCCCCGCCGACCAAACCGCCCTGTCCACGAACCTGGCCGAACGGCTCCATGGCGGCGAGCGCCGTGGCCCGCTGGTGGCGGTGATGGGCACGCTCACCGAGGCCGAGGCGCTGCTGCTGGCCGGGCGTTCCGATTCCGTGCAGCACGCCTACGCGCTCCTGCTATGCCAGAACCGTGAGGAGGCCGAGCCCGCCGCGCACATCCTGCGCCGGGCCGGGTGGCGCATCTCCCTCTTGACGCCAGCCACCACATTGCTGGCGGCGTGGACCGAATTGGATGCCCCCGCCGCGCTTGGGGGTGCACTCTTATGACCGGCACCATCGCGCGCCCCGGCCCCGCCGGCCAGGACTCTTCCGGGCGGCAGGGCCCCTCCGGCCGGAAGCACGACGGCGGCACCCATCCGCCGGGCGACCCGTTGCGGACTTTTTTGGGCCCCCGCCAGACGGGTCCGGCCCGGTGGGTGCTGGCCGCGGCCATCTTTGTCGCGGTCATGGCTTCCTCGCTCGGGCTGCAGGGGGTGCTGCGTGACATGCGCTGGTTGCCGCTGGCCGCGGTCGTGGTTGCCGGGACGTTGCTGCTCCCGGCCCTGATGCGCCGCTATCAGGGTCTTGCCCCCTTTGCTCCGTTGGGGGCATTGGCGGGCTGGTTCATGTCGATGACCCTGGTGTTCTTCCCCGGCACGGCCGTCCTGGGCTTCATCCCCACCACGGGAACACTGAGCGCCGTGCTGGATCTGGCCACGGACGCTTCCTCGACCATCATGCACAATCTGGCCCCGGCGCCATCCGTCCCTGACATGCACTTTGTCCTCAGTGCCGGGCTGGGCTTCGCCGCACTGCTGATTGACACGCTCGTGATCACCGTGGCGATCCCGCCAGCCGGCATCCTGGGCCTGGTGCTGGTTCTCCTGCCCGCCGCCCTGACCACCCGAACCGGCATCAGCACCCCGGGCCTGGTGGGCACCGCCGGCGGTTACCTGCTGATGCTGGGCGCGGCACGCTGGTATGCCCCGGACGGGAAGCTGCGCACCGATACGCCCAAGGCGGCCACCGGAGTACTGGTGCGGGCCACGGCCCTGGGTGCCGCCGTCGTACTTCTGATGACGATGGTGACCGGGGCCATCCCGGGATTCACCAAGGGGCTCTACCCACAGGGTGCCTCGCTGAATGCGACCGGCGTGGGCGGGTCGCTGGATCCGATGCTGTCGCTGGGCGACGATCTGCGCTCGCAGTCCTCGAGGGTGACGCTGCACTACACCACGAGCGCTCCGGAGGCGCCGGCGTATTTGCGCCTGACCACGTTGGAGAATTTCCAGGGGAAGACGTGGGAGCCATCGGCGCTGCCCTCGGATTTGCAAGCGAAACTGTCCGGCCTCTCCCCCGCAGCCGGGCCGAATCAGGGGTTGGAGAAGGTCAGGACCACAACGCGCATCACGGTGCCGGGGGTGGGCGATGTGTGGTTGCCTGCGCCGTTGACCGCCACGGATGTGCAGCAATTGCCGGGCGTGTGGCTGTGGAATCCCGAGACCGCCACCATCATGTCGCAGACCTCCACGACGGCCGGGCAGAGCTACACGGTGCGCAGTGAGATGCCGGCACTGACCCCTGCGGTGCTCAACGGGGCCACTGCGGCGCCGCGCGGCGATCTGGACCCGATCTTTTCCAAGCTGCCCAACGATGTTCCGCAGATCGTGTCCACCACGGCGTTGGAGCTGACAGCTGCTGCGCCCAGCCCCTATGCGAAGGCGATGGCGATCCAGGACTATTTTCGTTCGGATGACTTCTCCTACAGCCTCAGCACGCCGGTCGCCGAGGGCTATGACGGCTCCGGCATGGGGGTGCTGGAGACTTTCCTGGAGCAAAAGTCCGGCTATTGCGTGCACTTTTCCGCCGCCATGGCGGTCATGGCCCGCGAGGTGGGCATTCCCTCCCGCATTGCCGTGGGCTACACCGCCGGCTCCCGCGCCACCGCGTTCGACACTCTGGAGGACGGCGTGCAGATGCGCGGTTTTGAGGTGACCGGCCGGGACGCCCACGCCTGGCCCGAACTGTATTTCGAGGGTCTGGGCTGGGTACCGTTTGAGCCCACGCCGTCCCGCGGCAACGTGCCCGATTACGCACAGGAGGACTTCGCTGCGGCACCGGTGGTGGATGAGAACCAGCTTCTGCCGGGCCAGGCCACGGATTCGGCGCCCACGAGCGCCCCGCCCACCACGGCCCCTGCGGTGGCGGGTGCGCAGACGGAAACGTTCCAGCCGGGCCGCTGGCTGGCAGGCGCGGGTTGGGTGTTGCTGGTGTTCGCCGTTCTGCTCGCCCCGGCAGTGGTCCGCACTGCCGTCCGACGGCGGCGCTTGGCGTTGGTGCGCGACGGCTGGGTCCCGGAGGATGGGGCCGACGAGGCCGGTGGTAGCGGGACTCGGCCCACCGGGGCTCCAACTGCTGGGGCTGGGACTGGCGGGACTCGGACTGCTGGCGATGGGGTTGCCGGGACTCGGCCCGTACCCGAGGTGCTGGCGTGGCGGGAGGTGGTGGCGACCGCCGTCGACCACGGCTTTGTCCTTGATCCAACGCTCACCCCTGCCCTGCAGGCGAAGGCGATGGCTGCGTTCCTGGGCAATGTGGCCCCGGCCGGGTTGGAGCTGTTGCTGCACTCCTATGAGCAGGAGGTGTACGGCGGCGGCGCTGGTGGGGACGGTCATCCGGGCCGGGAAGATTTGGCCGAGGCGGCAGAACTGATGGTGTCCCGTTTCCACACATCGGCAACGCCCTGGCGACGGTGGCGCGCAACGTTCGTTCCGGCGTCGTTCCTCCCCCGGCGCCCCACCAAGTCTCAGACGCTGTCCCGCCTTTGACGATTAAAAACACCAACGCTCCCCCACTTAATGCAGGAGAGCGTTGGGAGCAGATGTTACGCGCTGGGCATGCCGACGTACTGCGTGTACTGGTATTCCTCGATACCCTCAACGCTGCCTTCGCGGCCCAGGCCGGACTGCTTGACGCCGCCAAAGGGTGCCGCGGCGTTGGAGATGACGCCGGCGTTTAAGCCCATCATGCCGGTTTCAATGCGATTGGCCATGCGCATGCCGCGGTTGTGGTCCTTCGTGAAGACGTAGGCGACCAGGCCGTATTCGGTCGCGTTGGCCAGGGCGACGGCCTCATCCTCGGTCTTGAAGGTCACGATGGGTGCCACGGGGCCGAAGATTTCCTCGGCCAGGATGCGGGCCCCCGGTTCCACGCCCTGCAGGACGGTGGGCTGGTAGAAGAAGCCTGCACCCTCGGCGGGGGCACCACCGGTGATGGCGGTTGCGCCGTCGGCCACGGCGTCGCAGACGAGCGAGTGGACCTTGTCCCGGCTCTTGGCATCAATCAACGGACCCACCTTGGCGGACGGATCGGTGCCGCGGCCCAGCGGCATGGCGGCCATCTTGGCGGCGAACTTGCTGGCGAATTCATCCGCCACCGATTCGTGGACCAGGAAGCGGTTCGCTGCGGTGCAGGCCTCGCCCATGTTGCGCAGCTTCGCGGCCATGGCACCCTCCACGGCGGCCTCCAGATCGGCGTCCTCGAAGACCAGGAACGGGGCATTGCCACCGAGCTCCATGGACGTACGGAGAACGTTGGCGGAGGCATCGGCAAGCAGGCGCTTGCCCACAGGGGTGGAACCGGTGAAGGAGAGCTTGCGCAGCCGTGGGTCCTGAATGATGGGGCCGGTGACGCCGCCGGCGTCGCTTGTGGCGATCACGTTCAGCACGCCTTTCGGCAGGCCGGCCTCGATCAGGACCTGGGCGAACAGCTGGCTGGTCAGCGGGGTCAGGTTGGCGGGCTTGAGCACCATGGTGCAGCCGGCTGCGATGGCGGGGGCAATCTTGCGGGTGGCCATGGCCAGCGGGAAGTTCCAAGGGGTGATCAGCAGGCACGGGCCAACCGGCTTCTTCTGCACCAGGATCTGCTGGGTGCCTTCGGGGTTGGAGGAATAACGGCCGAAGGAACGTGAAGCCTCTTCAGAGAACCAGCGCAGGAATTCGGCGCCATATTTGACTTCACCCATCGCCTCGGCCAGCGGCTTGCCCATCTCCAGGGTCATCAGGAGGGCAAAGTCGTCGGCGCGGGCAATGACCATGTCGAAGGCGCGGCGCAGGATCTCGGCACGGAAACGCGGGGAGGTGGCGGCCCATTCCTCCTGGGCGGCCACGGCGGCGTCGAGAGCGTCGGCACCGTCCTGGGCTCCGGCGTCGGCCACGTCCAGGAGAACGTCACCGGTGGCGGGGTCATGCACGGCAAAGGTGTTCCCGGATGCGGCTGGGCGCCACTGACCGTTGATGAGCAATCCGGTGGGAACGGATGCCAGCAGGGCACTCTCGCGGTTGGTGACGTCGGTGGCAGCGCTCACGGTCATGGTGTCTCCTTGTGATTGATGCCGCTAGGCAGGACTTTCGGCGGCATTGGTTCCAGTGCCTTTACGGTAGTTCTCGCCGAACACGGGTGTCTACGCATGCCCGCACTGCCGCCCGGGAATTCACTGTGCACTTGCACAGCACCCTGACCGGCTGGCCGACGGGCTATGACCGTGACAGCAGGCATCCGATCGAGCTCTGAAACTTGGCGTAGTGTCTCATCCCGCGATGAGCCAGGGGTGCTCACCACCAACCAGCGCTCTCCGTCCTGGATGAGGATGAGTTGCTCGCGCCGAAAAAATGGAGCTTCTGTTGAGCTGAGCACATGACCACCTGGCGCGCCCCAACCAAACTGAGGTACAATTAGTTGTACTTGAAAGGGTGTGCCATGAAAACCATGAGCTATTCGGAATCACGCGCCAACTATGCCTCAGTTCTCGACTCGGTACTGGATGACCGGGAAGAAGTCGTGATCACGCGAGCCGGCAAAGAACCCGTGGTCATTGTTTCCTTGGAAGATTACGAGTCGCTTAAAGAGTCTGCATATTTGATGCGCAGCCCGGAAAACGCTACTCGACTCCTGCGTTCCATCAAGAACCTCGAAGAAGGCCGTGGCACCCGACGCGACATGATCGAATGAACTTAACCTGGAGCGAGGACGCCTGGGAGGACTATCTCCATTGGCAATCGACCGACCGCAAATTGGTGCGCCGTATCAACGAGCTGCTCAAGGATATTGCGCGGAGCGGGAACGAGGGGATCGGCAAGCCAGAGCCATTGCGCCACGGCTTCCAAGGCTACTGGTCCCGGCGAATTACTGACGAACACCGACTCGTGTACCGCATTGATGGCGATGACGTCCTCGTAGCGCAATGCCGGTTCCACTACTCGCGATAAACTTCCGCGCAGCTCAGACCAGCGTCCAACCATTCACCTCAAAAAATGGGTGAGGGTCCACGCAGTGCCATTTGGTTTTGCCCGGGCCGGCGTCAGTTCTGCGCTGAATACCCGTTCAGTCCCGTTGCGCAATCCGATGAAAATGCTCCGCGAAACGCCGCTCAGTCCTTCGCGGCCAGCACCGCGCTGTAAAGTTCGCGCTTGCTCACGTGCACGTCGTGGGCAATGACGGCAACGGCTTCCTTCATGCGCATGCCCTGGGCCATGAGCTCCTTGACGGCGGCGACGCGGTCTTCGGGCGTACCCGGGTCTGCGTCGGGGGCGCCTCCCACAACGATCGCGATCTCGCCACGAATCTGAGTTGCCTCGGCCCATGTCAGCAGCCCGGAGAGCGGCCTGCGGATCACTTCCTCGTACGTCTTCGTCATTTCGCGGCACACGGCGGCCGGGCGAGTCGGGCCAAATGCAGTGTGCAGCGCCCGCAGCATGGCCTCGAGCCGGTGCGGCGCCTCAAAGAAAACCATGGTGCGCTTTTCAGTGGCCAGTTCGTGCAACCGGGCCGAACGCTCCCCCGACTTGCGCGGTAGGAATCCCTCAAAGCAGAACCTGTCGGTCGGCAGCCCGGACAGGGCCAACGCGGTGAGCACGGCGGAAGGCCCGGGAGCAGCCGTCACCTTCACACCCGCCGCCACCGCTTCGGTCACCAACCGGTACCCGGGATCGGAAACCGAGGGCATGCCGGCGTCGGTCACCATCAACAGGGTCTTGCCGTCCTGCACCTGGCGCAGCAGCTCCGCCGTCTTGGTCGCTTCATTGTGTTCGTGGTAGCTGACAATGTGCCCGCCCACTTTCACGCCCAGGCTGCTGACCAGCCGGTGCAGGCGGCGGGTGTCCTCGGCCGCCACGATGTCTGCGGCGCCAAGCCAGGCCACCAGGCGCGCGGACGCATCCCCCATGTTGCCGATGGGTGTCGCCGCCAAAACAATGATGCCCTCCCCCGGAACCCGCGTGGGCGCGGGGCTTGTATCAAGGGGTGCCTCGGCCATTTCGTCGTCGTGCTGTGCGGTATCGGGGTCCTGGCCAAAGTCATCTTCCATGTCTCAAGCGTAGTGGCCGCAGCTCCGGGCGCCCATTTGGGTAGCATTGACTCCGTGCAAGCGATCAACAGCGCCCCGGCAAATGAGGACTCACCCGAACCGCCTCCTTCGGCCGCGGACGACGGCCGAGCAGCCTTGGGCGCCACCGGCACCTTGGCCTCCGCAAAAGAAGGCGACGGCCCCTCCCCCGGCATGACTTCCACCGGCCCGGCCCCGACCTCCCCACCGGCCTCCCCCGCCTCCCCCGCCTCGCTCGCCGCCAAAGAATCCACCCCCCGCTGGCTCATCGACCCCGCCCAGGCATTCACCAAGGCGGCGTTGGCCACAAGACTTTTGGGTACCCGTTTTTCCTTTGGCACCGCCCCGATCAGCCTGCGCCTGTGGTTTTGGTTGGCCCCGGCACTGACCGCGCTCATTGGCGGGGTGCTGCGCTTCATCCGCCTCGGCCAGCCGCCGTCGCTGGTGTTCGATGAAACCTACTACGTCAAGGACGCCTACAGCTATCTGCAGGGCGGCTACGAACGCAATTGGGCCGACAAAGCCAACGACCTCTTTAACCAGGGCATCTTCACCAGCCTGGAAAGCACCCCCGAATACGTGGTCCACCCGCCCGTGGGCAAATGGATGATCGCCTTCGGCATCTGGCTCTTCGGTCCGGAAAATACGTTCGGCTGGCGGTTCAGCGCCGCACTCGTGGGCACCCTGTCCATCTTTGTGCTGGCACTGATCGCCCAGAAAATGTTCCGCTCCACCATCCTCGGCGCCATCGCCGGACTGCTGTTCGCCGTGGACGGGCACGCCATTGTCCAGTCGCGCACCTCGCTGCTGGACATTTTTGTCATGTTTTTTGCCCTGCTCAGCTTTGGTGCGCTGATTCTGGACCGTGATGATGGACGACGGCGGCTGGCAGCCAAGTTGTCCTCCCTCACCGGGGCAGATGGTCGGGTTCCGGCCAAGGCCATGTTGTATGGGCCGTGGCTCGGCATCCGCTGGTGGCGCGTGGCCGCGGGCGTGAGCCTGGGCCTGTGCATTGGCACAAAGTGGTCCGGACTGTTTTTCCTGGCAGTCTTTGGCCTGCTCAGTGTCATCTGGGACATGAACGCACGGCGCATCGCCGGCATCAGGTATTGGATCCTCGGCGCTGCATTAAAGGACGGCATCCTCGCCTTCATCAGCATGGTGCCCGTCGCCGCTGCCACCTACCTCGCCTCGTGGACCGGCTGGTTCATGTCCAAGGACGCCTACGACCGCCACTGGGCCGAGGCGAATCCGTCAGGTGCGTGGGGCTGGATCCCCGATTCGCTGCGGTCCCTGTGGCATTACCACTCAACCGCCTACGCCTTCCACACCGGTCTTGGTTCCGATCATCCCTACAAGGCCAACGCGTGGTCTTGGTTTGTCATGGGCCGGCCCACGTCCTTCTACGTCCAGAACTATGACAAGGGCGACGGCGGTTGTCTCGCCGAGAAGTGCACCGCCGCCGTCACCAGTCTTGGCAACCCCCTGATTTGGTGGGCCGGCTCCCTGGCCCTCCTGTTCCTGCTTGGTGTCTGGATCGCAAAGCGCGATTGGCGGGCCGGCGCCATCCTGGCGGGCTTCGCCGCCGGCTTCGTGCCGTGGCTGTTCTACCCCGAGCGGACCATTTTCTTCTTCTACGCCATCGCCTACGAACCCTTCATGATCCTTGCCCTGGTCATGGTGCTGGGCATGATTTTGGGGAAGACGGGCAACCCGCCGTGGCGTCGTCAGCAGGGCGCGGTCGTGGTGGGCCTGTTCCTCGTGGCGGCCGTGGCATTGAGCGCGTTCTTCTACCCCATCTGGTCGGCCGAGGTCATCAGCCAGGACTACTGGCGCCAACACATGTGGCTACCCAGCTGGATTTAGGTCGATCCACTTTTCCAGGGCCCTGTGCTGCCAATGCACCACGCGCCACCAGACCCGCCGTCACAGCAAACGGCGTCGGCATGCTTAGCCTTTGCGTCCCTCCGTGGCGACGCCTTGGATGAAGTAACGCTGTCCAAAGGCAAAGAGGATGAGCATGGGAAAAGTCACGAGCAGGGCCGCAACCATGACGAACTGATAATCACCCTGTCCGCCATTTGTAGGACTGTACTTGGTCATCGCATAGGCAATACCCAGTGGAGCGGTGAACTGTTCGGGGGTCCCGGAGTTGAGGTAGATCAGGGCGCCTTGAAAGTTGTTCCAGCTGGCTTGAAACTCAAAGATGAAAATGACAATCAGTGACGGGATGGACAGCGGGAGTGCAATGAGGCGAAATAACCCAAAATAACTGGCACCGTCTATTCGTGCGGCCTCGAACAACTCCCTCGGCAGACCGAGAAAGAACTGGCGTTGCAGGAAAATATAGAAAGCCGAGCCGAAGAGGTTCATGCCGAAAAGTGGGATCCACGTGCCCAACACGCCCAAGTTCTTCCAGATCAGGTATTGCGGGACCATGGTGACAGCTCCAGGGAGCATCATCGTGGCAAGTACTATCCCAAAGAGGAAGCTGCGACCGGGAAAACGAAAATAGGCGAATCCAAACGCGACCATGGCACTGGAGAATGTCACGAGTGCGGCCGCGAGCAGGGCGATGATGAGTGAGTTGCTCACCCAATGCAGCAACGGCAGCTGATTCCACACTTCAACATAGTTGTGCCACGACCAGGTGTTGGGAATCAGCCGGTTATCGAAGACCTCTTCACGAGGTTTCAGACTTGCGGCCAGCAACCACACCAGCGGGTAGAGGAAAATAACCGCAACGCCAATGGTGACCGCCAGCAAGAGGATCTTGCCCGCAGTCCAGCGCGCCCCGCGACGATGGCGCCGGTCCGAGGCGAGCGTTTTACGCTTGTTCTTCCCGGACGCTCCAGAATCCTTATCTGGGATCTTGGTAGATGCGGTAGAGGCCCTCATCGCTCTCCCTCGTAGTAGACAAACCGGTTCCCAACCCGAACCTGAATGACGCTGATGACCATGATGATCACAAACAACAACCACGCCATCGCTGAGGCGAATCCAAAGTTGAACTGCTGAAAAGCCTGCTGAAAAAGATAGACCCCGTAAAACAGGGATGACTCCGGAGAGGCATTGGTCTGGTCACGCCAGAACAATAGATAAGCCTGATCAAAGACCTGCAGTGCCGCGATTGTGAGCACAATGACGTTGAAGAAGATCGCCCCGGAAATCATCGGGACAGTAATCGCGAAGAAACGACGCACAGGTCCGGCCCCATCAATTGAGGCAACCTCGTACAGATCCTTGGGCACATTTTTCAAGGCGGCTAGAAAGATGACCATCGTTCCACTAACGCCCCACAAAGTCATCAGGACAATGGAGGGCTTGACCCACGCCGGGTCGATCAACCACTGTGGTCCGCGGATACCGAAGAATCCGAGCGCTTCGTTGATGGCACCTGTATTACCATTGAGCAGCAATAAAAATACGGAGGCCGTCGCCACCGACGGTGTCATCTTCGGCAGATAATAGATGGTCCGGAATACTCCGGCCCCGCGCGTGACGCTATTGAGCAACAACGCCAACGACAATGCGACGAGGACTTCCAACGGAACGGCCATAACAGCATAGAACAGCGTGTTCGCCAACGATAAAGCCACTTTGGGATCCTCGAACAGTCCCTCATAGTTGGAGAAACCTGCCGGTCTGGCGACATTGGTTGCCAAGCTGTAATGGCTGAAGGAGATCACGAGACTGTAGACCATGGCACCGGCCATGAACAACAAGAAGCCGATAATCCAAGGTGAGATGAACAGGTAGCCCGCCAGTGCTTCCCTCCGGTTGTATCTGACCTTCACACTGGCAGTGCGCCGATTGCGCTTTGCCTCCGCCGTTTTCATTGCCCTGGCCATGGTCAGGCCCTATTCGGTGACAACCTGATCAAAGGCGCGCATGGATGCGGCCTGAGCATCCGCAAGTGCCTTCTGCGCTGTTTTCTGTCCCAAAAGTGTTGAGGTGATCGCGTTGAGTACCTCAGTCTTGATGGTCTGCCCCGCTGGGGAGGAACCAGGGGATTTCCCCGCCTCCACTGCTTCATAGAACGTGGCGATCGTCTCGTCGAATCCGGCATTGCCGGAAGGTTTGACGTACAAGTCACGGATTAGTTTGTCTGCTGACGGGGAGCCTGTAAACAACCCGGTATTGATCCCACCTGGCTTTGCTGCGATGGTTTCCGCCCGGGCGGCCCCTGCCGCCTTCCACGCCTCGTCAGTGACCAGGGCGATCATCCAAGCGCACGCGGCGTTGGCGTTCTTGGCCCCGACCGGAATGACAAACGCAGTTCCGTCAGCGACCGCGAATGCTTCACCGTCTTGATTCTTGAATGGCACCGCAGAAATGTCGATCTGATCAGCAAAAGGAGCCAAAACGTTGACGTACCACTGGGCATTGATCTGAGCGCCGACCTGATTCTTCACATACTGGTTGCCTGCACCGAAGGTGTCAAAAGAATCGCTGAAGCTCTTGACCTTGGCATAGCCGCCTTGGGCGTCATTGATTGCTTTGAGATACTCAAGGGCTTTGACGTTGTTCGGGTCGTCCAGGGCCGGTTTGCCGGTGTCGTCAACCAAGCGCCCACCGTTCCCCAGCAGCCACAGCTCGGGCTGGCCGGTGGATACCGGATCAAATCCAAGCACGGACGGGTTTTCATTGTTGGACTTGTACATTTTGGCAATGGCCTTCAGGAGGGTGCCTTGGTTGGATGTATCCAGCTGCGCTGCTGTCACCCCCGCGGCGTCCATCACGTTCTTATTGAGAATGATGGCCGGAGGTTGGAAGAATTGTGGCACTGCCCAGATCTGGTCCTTGTAAGTCACCTGCTCTGTCACCGCGGGATAGAACTGCTTTTGAGGATCCATATCATGAACGCTGAAGCATTTGTCAACGGGTTGAATCAGGCCCTGGGCGGCGTAAGTGGCGACCAGGGACCTGCTCATTTGGACAACATCGGGGACGTTGCCGCTGGCGGCGCGGGTCGTGAACTTCTGTGCGTCAAAGGGCGTCGCGTCCATCTTAAGGCTCACCCCGGAAAGCTGACCGGCAGCATAGTCCAGACGGGCCTTGCCTACATCATCTGCATTATCGAACGCCCAAGCATTTAATTCCCCTGCTGCGTCCTTGGTGAAAGTGGTGTCTTCCGTCTGAGCTCCAGTACTGCAACCAGCCGCAGCCAACAACGTCGTTGCCACGACCATGGCCACCACCGTGCTCGGAAATCTTCGACCACCGGCCATGCCCTGGAGTGCTTTCGGCTGTGGTTCATTTACATGCGTTGATCGACCGGACTGTCTCATCATCATCGCCCCACTCACCAAGCTGTCTTCGCGCGGACCGGGGGATGGTTCAATCCCTTCCGGGTGCGCCTCTCTGCTTGCAAGCTAACTGAACATCACAAACAACGCAAGGGGGGTTCCCGTCGGGAATCATCACAAGTGCTTGAACAACCAAGGGGCACAGGGCCTCGGGGACCATTTTGTTCGCTTCCTTGATGAGCAATTCGTGTTTGCAATTCGCACGGCCTTTTGTGCTATTGGGGCCGCCCTTGTCGGCACGCAGACCCAACCGCGGTCATGCGGACCACGGGGATACCTCCACAGAGGCACCGACGGACAGAAACAGTAAGTGAGCAAGTTCCATGCAAAGAGCCTGTGCCCGGCGCATAATGCGATCACGCTTGGCTGCGAAAAGGGTGGTGACCCACCCTGTGAATCACCACCCTTTTTGAACTGCAACGGCCTCAGCTAGATCTTGCCGCCACCTTCGGTGTCATCGGTGTGGGCGTCTTCGGAAAGGTGCGCCTTGGCATCGGCAATCTTGTCCTTTGCCGTGCCCTTGGCCTGATCGAACTTGCCCTCGGCAACCTGCGAGTGGTCGTCAGTGGCCTTGCCCGTTGCTTCCTTGACCTTGCCAGTGACTTTGTCCTTGGCTGCATCAAACTTATCTGCGATTCCCATAATGTTCCTCCTAATTAGTTTGTTACCGTTCCTGACTAAATCAAGCCTCACGGCTGAGTCCAGGAAGATCATTGGACCGTGCGGGCCATATCCTCAACGTACCAGCGTTGGGGCATTGTGCGTAAGGTTCGTCAGCGGGCGGACACTCCACTTCGGCTGGATAGGGATGCGCCTGCCTCGTCCGCGTAATGCACTGACGGGGCAGAAGCAGGCTTGGACCGCTATGGACTATTTGCTGGCTTCTGGAGTCTTTTTCTCGGAAACTTCACCCGTGGTCCATGCCGGTAACGATTCGCTGCCTCCCGAGAGAGCCCATGAGCTGGCTGTGGCACCCCTGGAGCAGCAAATTTCAGCACGAGTGGATGCTTCAGGGGCGCACCGGTATTCGTTTGCCTCACGCAAGGCGCGACGAACTTTTGTCGCGGCCTAAATAAGCAATATGGACACACTTGCACGCCGGAGCCGTGCTGTATGGACACTCATCCGTCACCCCCACAGCTCCAACAGGGGAAGCGCAACAGCCTCAAATGTGGTTGGCTGTAAAAGCCAGCCGTTATGTTGATCGGTTGCCCACCACCGGTGAAATAGGTATTACTAATAGTGACGGCAAACGAGGTAGAAGTGACAGTCGAAAAGTTCGTTGAATAGGAGCATTGGATCCATGACAGCAAACCATGAGCTACAAAAGATCATTGACATCATCAAAGACCATCGCATCGGCATGTTGACCACCCAAGGCCCTCAAGGCTTGCTAAGCCACCCGATGACGGTGATGAAGGTCGAGGACGACGGAGAAATCTGGTTCTTCAGTTCGGCGGGCACCACGCCGGTGGAGACCATTGGCGCCCATACGGAAGTGAACCTCTCATTTGCCGGCAAGGATCAGTGGTTGTCCATCCAAGGCTCAGCAGCCATCATCACCAGTGAACCCAAGGCCCATGAGATGTGGAATCCAGCAGCGGCCGCTTTTTACCCGGAGGGTCCCGGGTCCACGGAATTGCGTCTCATTCGGGTGCGCCCGGACGGCGCGCAGTACTGGGAGACTTCCGGCGGCGTCCTCACCACAGCCCTGAGCTGGGCCAAAGCGCGGCTAAGCGGGGAAAAAATCGATGCCGGAGAAAGTCACACAGTGGATCTATAGGCTTTCCAGCCCGCTGGCCCGCAGCTTCAGTCCTTCCAAGTTAGGAAAACACCATGAAAGCCAAACTGTCTTTTCTCGCCGGAGCAACTATTGGATACGTCCTGGGCACCCGTGCCGGCCGGGAAAGCTATGAAAAAATCAAGTCCGCCGTCAAGCAGGCCTGGTCCAAGGACGCGGTGCAGGAGACGGTGTCCACGGTTCAAGACACCGTCAAGGCCCAGGCTGGCGAAGTGGCGCACAAGCTGGTGCAGCAGATCCATCCATCGGACAATTCAGATGGTTCAGAACAAGCAACAGCGGCTCAGCCGGACGTCCCAGAAGCTGACAAGCGTTTATATGGGGAAGGTGGGAACCCTCTGGACATTGTCTCCGGGGTGTCCGACGAGTTCCCGGACGCTGGCCTGACCCGCAGCGAACGCCTGCCCAGCAACAACAATCCCGGCTCTGAACGTCCAGCAACCGGCGTCTAGACATCCTGAACATGGTAAAACGTTACAAATGTTGAAAGGAATAACTGATGACACAGCAGGACCAGTACACCTTCACGAACCCGGTGACCCGCTACCCAAGCATCAGCCCACCCATTCAGGACCAGCCGGAACCAGGCTTGGACCGCGATCTGGAGCCCCAAACCGACAGGGGTGAGCACTCCTACCGCGGAACCGGGCGACTCGCGGGACGCAAGGCGCTCATCACAGGCGCTGATTCCGGCATCGGCGCGGCCGTTGCCATAGCTTTTGCACGCGAAGGCGCAGATGTGGCCATGTCCTACCTGCCTGCCGAAGAACCCGACGCCGAACACGTCGCCCAAGTGATCCGTGCCAGCGGACAAAAGGCTGTCCTGTTGCCTGGAGACATTTCTGAAGCGGCCCAAGCGCGCAAACTGGTGGCGGACGCTGTTGACCAACTGGACGGATTGGACATCCTGGTCAATAATGCGGGGCGGCAACTTGCCGTCGACAAGCTCGAAGATATTAGTGATGAACAATTTGAGGAAACGTTCAAGACCAACGTTTTTGCCATGTTTTGGATTACCAAGGCCGCACTTGCGCATCTGGCGCCTGGTTCGTCCATTATTAACACCACCTCCATTCAGGCCTACAACCCGTCACCCACGCTGGTTGATTATGCCTCCACCAAGGCTGCCATCAACAACTTCACCAAGGGATTGGCCCAGCAATTGGCGCCTCGGGGGATCCGGGTCAATGCTGTTGCCCCGGGCCCCATCTGGACCCCCCTGCAAGTCAGCGACGGTCAGCCCAAAGAGAAGCTGCCAGAGTTCGGCAAGGACACACCGTTGGGCCGCGCAGGACAGCCCACGGAACTTGCCCCCGCCTATGTCTTTCTGGCCTCTTCGGAATCAAGTTACGTTGTTGGTGAAACGCTCAACGTCAACGGGGGAAATCCCAGCCCGTAATTGTTGGTTGAGAAGCCATCCTGCTGAGGCGTCCCTGCCAGTGACCTGCCACCGTGCCAACCACAGACAGGGACGCCTCAGTGACTGAAATAGAGTGTTTACACGAAAAGCCCGCCCTACTCTGAGGACACATTTTTCACTAGGCTCAAGCTACCGTTCGGACGACCACTATTCCCAAGGAGAGCGACAATGAAGTTTCCCACCCCACGCGGGGTTGCCAGTGCAACACTTTTGGAGTTGCTTGGTTCGGAGCCCGACAGCAGTGACAACACCACTCTGACAGCCTGGCACAACGCAGTATCCGCCGCGGTTGCCGGAGCCCAAGACCTCAGTTCCGACGAGGATCTCCAGCTCACCTTGTTTTGCCTCTATGAGCTGCACTACAGCGGATTATCCGGGATGGATGAGGGATGGGAATGGAGCCCCGCACTCCTTGCAGCGCGGGGACTCATCGAGTCATCCTTTGAGTGTGAGCTACGCGCCGCCGTCGAACTTCCCGAGCTGACGGCAGCCACGAGTGACGACGTGGCAGAGGCACTTTTCACCATGACTGCCGCGGACACAGGCCCTTCCATGTCCAGGTTTGTAGCGAAGAAGGCCAGCGAGGAACAGTTGCGGGAATTCCTCATTCACAAATCCATCTACCAGCTCAAGGAAGCCGACCCCCACACGTGGGCCATTCCGCGTCTGACGGGCCGATCCAAGGCTGCCATGGTGGAGATTCAAGCTGACGAATATGGCGGCGGCCGAGTTGAGCGCATGCACTCGGCGCTTTTTGCCCGCACCATGCGTGGCCTTGGCCTTGAGGACGCGTACGGCAGCTACGTGGACTCCGTCCCGGCGCTTACGTTGGCGAACACGAACATGATGAGCATGTTCGGCCTCAACCGCCGCCTCCGCGGAGCCATCGTGGGACATTTGGCAGCGTACGAAATGACGTCCTCGCAGCCCAATCGGTTCTATGGCAACGGTTTCCGCAGGAACGGATATACGGAGAACGTCACGGAATATTTCGATGAACATGTGGAAGCTGACGCCGTCCACGAGCAAATCGCCGGCCGCGACCTTGCTGGCGGATTATTTGAAGCCGAGCCGGAATTGTTGGAAGACATTTACTTTGGTGCGGCTGCGGCGTTGTTTCTGGATGCGCGCTCCACCACCCGAACGATGGCCGCGTGGGAGGCGGGGAACTCCTCGCTTCTGGCGCCCCTGCACAACACAGCGGAGCTGGCTTCATGACTGAGCCCCAGCTGCCAGGACAAGGTCAGGAAATAGTTCTCTGCCCCGACGGGCCCCTACTTATCCGCGGTGATTTTGAAATTCTCACCACCGCTGGCGAACAGGTCCCACGGCGTCGCAAGACTGTAGCACTGTGCCGCTGCGGCGCCTCTGCCATAAAACCGTACTGTGATGGCACGCATAAGCTCATTGGTTTCCGAACCGAGCCACCCTCCCCCGACAACCAAACGGCCGAGTAAGGAACAGCTCGGCGGCGACCCTGGCCCTTCAATTTCGGACAAAGCATGCACATACTTGCAATGGCAACCAATACTCTTGGGAAACGGAGCTGCACATCATGAAAGCACTTACGTGGCAAGGCAAAAGAAAAGTCAGCGTTGAAGAAGTGGCCGATCCCATCATTGAAGAACCCACCGACGCAATCATTAAGGTCACCTCCACCGCCATTTGCGGCTCTGATTTGCACCTCTATGAAGTTTTGGGTCCCTATATGCACAAGGGCGACATCTTGGGCCACGAGGCCATGGGTATTGTCCAGGAAGTGGGCAGCGCCGTCACCAACCTCTCACTGGGAGACCGAGTGGTCATCCCCTTCAACATTTCCTGCGGCAGGTGCTTTATGTGCTCCCGGGGTTTGCAATCACAGTGCGAGAGAACCCAAGTGCGTGAAAAGGGCTCTGGCGCCGCACTCTTTGGCTTTTCGGAACTTTACGGCTCGGTGCCTGGTGGCCAGGCGCAGTATCTGCGGGTTCCACATGCTGACTATGGCCCCATCAAGGTGGGCCATGATCTGCCCGACCAGCAGTATCTCTACCTTTCCGACATTCTGCCGACGGCATGGCAAGGCGTGAAGTACGCCGATGTCCCCGATGGCGGTACTCTGGCAGTCTTTGGGTTGGGACCGGTGGGACAGTTCGCCACCAGGATCGCACAGCACTTGGGCCACCGTGTCATTGGCATAGACCCGGTTCCTGAACGGCGTGCGATGGCTGAACGCCACGGCGTCGAAACGCTTGCGTCCGGCCGTGATATTGGCGATGAGCTGCGTGAACTGACCAATGGACGTGGCCCGGATTCCATTGTGGATGCCGTGGGCATGGAAGCCCACGGATCCCCCGTGGGCGGCTTTGCGCAGTTCGCCGCGGGGTTGTTACCCGACACCCTGGCGCAAAAGGCCATTGAAACGGCTGGCGTTGACAGGCTCGCAGTTCTCCACGCTTCCATTGACGCGGTGCGACGCGGCGGCACTATTTCTCTTAATGGTGTTTACGGCGGGGCGGCCGATCCATTGCCCATGCTGACGCTCTTTGACAAACAAATCCAGCTGCGCATGGGCCAGTGCAACGTCAAACACTGGACTTCCGGGCTACTGCCCCTTGTCGAGCAAGACGGGGATCCCCTGGGTGTCAACGATCTCATGACCCATGAACTGCCTCTGGATCAGGCCCCTGGCGCCTATGAAATGTTCCAGAAGAAGGAAAACGGCTGCATCAAGGTAATTCTCAAGCCTTAGCACCGCAGCAGGCTACAGGAATGTACTATCCTGCGTAATTGACAGCAAGTTACCAACGCTTCACTGGAGGACGCATGGAAGTCTGGCCTGGCAACGCCTACCCTTTGGGAGCCACCTTTGATGGCACGGGCACCAACTTTTCCTTATTTAGTGAGCACGCGGAGCGCATTGAGCTCTGCCTGTTATCTGATGACCTGAATGAGGTCCGGGTGGAAGTTCAGGAAGTGGACGGCCACGTCTGGCACTGTTATCTCCCAGAAGTCCAGCCGGGTCAGCTCTACGGCTATCGCGTGTACGGGCCCTACGCGCCCGAACAGGGCCACCGCTTTGATCCCAGCAAGTTGCTTTTGGATCCCTACGCCAAGTCCATTCAAGGACAAATTGACTGGGATCCTGCCTTGTTCTCCTACAAGTTCGACGACCCGGATGCACGCCAGGAAGCCGATTCAGCGCCTCATGCCATGTACAGCGTGGTCATCAATCCGTTCTTTGATTGGGATGGTGATCGGCAACTGCGCATTCCGTACCACGAGTCGGTGATATACGAGGCCCACGTCAAGGGTCTCACCCAGCTCCATCCGGAGATTCCAGAGTCCCAGCGCGGCACCTATGCAGGCGTGGCCCACCCCACGATGATAGGCCATTACAAAAAACTGGGGATCACGGCCGTGGAGCTGATGCCGGTCCACCAATTTGTCAACGATGGAACCCTTGTGGAAAAGGGGTTGAGCAACTACTGGGGATACAACAGCATTGGCTTCTTCGCACCGCAAAACACCTACAGTTCCACGGGTGAGGGCGAACACGAGGTCCAGGAATTCAAGGCCATGGTGCGCGATCTTCACCGCGCCGGCATCGAGGTCATCCTCGACGTGGTGTACAACCACACCGCCGAAGGCAACCACCTGGGTCCCACCTTGTCCTTTAAGGGCATCGACAATGCCGCATACTACCGTCTGGTGGAGGACGACCAGCAGTTTTATATGGACTACACCGGCACGGGCAACTCCCTGAATGTGCTCCACCCCCACTCCCTGCAGCTGATCATGGATTCGCTGCGCTATTGGGTCACCGAGATGCACGTTGATGGCTTCCGTTTTGACTTGGCATCCACGTTGGCCAGGGATTTTTATGCTGTGGACAAGCTCTCCACGTTCTTTGAAATGATCCAGCAGGACCCTGTTATTTCACAGGTGAAACTCATTGCTGAGCCGTGGGACGTTGGCCCCGGTGGCTACCAGGTGGGCAACTTCCCACCCCAGTGGACCGAGTGGAACGGCAAATTCCGGGACACCGTCCGCGATTTCTGGCGGGGGGAACCGTCCACGTTGGGTGAATTCGCCTCGCGATTGACGGGCTCGGCGGATTTGTACGAGAATTCCGGCCGCCGTCCCGTGGCCTCGATCAACTTTGTCACAGCCCACGACGGCTTCACGCTGCGGGATTTGGTTTCCTACAACGAGAAACACAACGAGGCCAACGGCGAAGACAACAACGACGGGGAGTCCCACAATCGTTCGTGGAACTGCGGTGTTGAAGGCCCCACTGACGACGACGAGGTCCTCACCCTCCGCGCGCGCCAGCAACGCAACATCATTGCCACCTTGCTGCTCTCGCAGGGCGTGCCCATGGTTGTCCACGGCGACGAGCTGGGACGTACGCAACTGGGCAACAACAACACATACTGCCAAGACTCTGAGCTGAGCTGGATTAACTGGGAATCCATTGACCAGCCACTCATTGAGTTCACGGCGCAGGTCACCAAAATTCGCCACGAACACCCTATTTTCCGGCGCAGCCGCTTCTTTGACGGACGCCCCGTGCGCCGTGAAGAGGGCCAGGGCCTGCCCGATATTGTGTGGGTCAAGGCCGACGGCACAGAGATGAAGCCTGAGGATTGGGACAGCGGCTTTGGGCGTAGTGTGGGCGTTTTCTACAACGGCCTGGGTATCCGCGAACCGGATGCCCGCGGCCGCCGCATCAAGGACAAAAACTTCCTGATGCTGTTCAACGCTGATGACAACACCGTGAAGTTCAAGCTCCCCAATCGGGAGTACTCACCGTTCTGGGAAGTCCTCATTGACACGGCCAGCAGCACTGAACCCCCTCCCGTCAAAGCTGGCGACGTGGTGGAACTGACAACCAAATCAACCATGATCCTGCGGGCTTACTCCGGCTCCGAGGAAGTGGTGGATTCCTCCGCGGCAGCATCCCTGGCAGCGATGGCAGGGGATGACGCCAGCTCAACCTCGAGCACCGACGGAGAAGCTCCGTGAGGACGCCTGCATCCACTTACCGCTTTCAGCTCAACGCCGACTTCACCCTTTTCGACGCTGCCGACCAAATCCCGTACCTAAAGTCACTGGGCGTGGATTGGGTCTACCTCTCTCCCATTTTGACGGCCGAAGAGGGCTCGACCCACGGATATGACGTCACTGATCCCGCCAGCGTCGACGCCAAACGGGGTGGCCCGGAGGGGCTGCGTGCCTTAGCCAAGGCTGCCCGGCAAGCAGACATGGGCGTTTTGGTGGACATTGTGCCCAACCACATGGGCGTGGCCACGCCCCGGCAGAATCCGTGGTGGTGGTCTCTGCTGCAAGAGGGCCGGGAATCACGGTGGGCCAAGGCGTTCGACGTCGATTGGGCTGCAGGCGGCAATCGTCTCCGGATTCCTGTGCTGGGGAACGCCGAGGACCTCAAAGCCTTGGAAATTGTCGATGGCGAATTGGGCTATTACGATCACCGCTTCCCCTTGGCAGCCGGCACTTTTACAGCAGGCGACAGCGCTATTGATGTACACGATCGTCAGCATTATGAGCTTATTTACTGGCGACGGGCCGATGACGAATTGAACTACCGCAGGTTCTTTGCCGTGAACTCCCTCGCTGGGGTGAAGGTTGAAGATCCCGAGGTCTTTGCCGACACGCATCGCGAAATTCTGCGGTGGTGCAGCGACGGCCTGGTGGATGGTTTGCGCATTGACCATCCGGACGGGCTGGCGGATCCCGAGACGTACCTGCACCGCCTGCGAGCGGGCAGTGGCGGCAAATACCTGCTGATTGAGAAAATTCTGGAACCTGGCGAGACGCTTCCCGAGACTTTCACTTGCGAAGGCACTACAGGGTACGACGCCTTGGCGGACATCGACAGGGTATTCATCGATCAGGCAGGCGAGCCAACGCTCAACGCACTCGACGCCGAGCTGCGTGGTGGCCCAATGCCCAATTATCAAGAACTGATCCATGTCACAAAGCGTCGGATCACTGACGGGATTTTGCACTCTGAGATGCTCCGGCTGGCGCGCCTGGTCCCGGCCAGCACAGACCTCGGTGGTGCTGAAGCGGCCGATGCCCTTTCCGAGCTCATTGCAGCCTTCCCGGTTTACCGCACGTACCTGCCGCAAGGCGTCGAGACGTTGACGGCCGCCTGCGAGTTGGCTGCCCGTCGACGCCCGGACCTGCGGGGCGCACTGGAGCAACTCGCGCCGCACTTGCTCAAGGTCGGTCCCGGGGACGAGCTGGGCATACGATTTCAGCAAACCTCCGGCATGGTCATGGCAAAGGGCGTGGAAGACACCGCGTTTTACCGTTACACCCGATTGGGCACCCTGACGGAAGTAGGCGCCGATCCCACGGAATTCGCCATCACGGCCACCGAATTCCATGAGCGGATGCGCAGCCGGGAGGAGAACATCCCGTTGTCCATGACCACTCTGAGCACGCACGACACCAAGCGCAGCGAAGACACCAGAGCGCGTATTTCAGTTCTCGCCGAAGTGCCCGCCCAGTGGGGGCGCTTCAGCAAACGAATGCAGCAGCTCGCGCCACTGCGGGACGGTCCGCTAGCCAACTTGCTGTGGCAAGCGGTCTTTGGGGTGTGGCCGGCGAACCGGGAACGGCTTCAAGGTTATGCGCTCAAGGCTGCCCGGGAGGCTGGCAATTCCACCAACTGGCTAACCCCGGATGCGGACTTTGAAAAACAGCTGACCGCGGTAGTGGATGCAATCTTTGACAACCCCGCAGTTGCTGCCGAGCTGGACTCCCTGGTATCGCGTCTGGAACCTTACGGCGCAGCCAATGCCCTGTCCGCCAAACTGGTCCAACTGAGCGTCCCTGGAATTCCCGACGTCTACCAAGGCACGGAATTTTGGGACAGGTCCTTGACCGATCCCGACAACCGCAGGGCCGTGGACTTCGCCACACGCCAAGCGGCACTGGAGCGCCTTGACCACGGCGAAGCTCCGACCTCGCCTATGGCTGCCGAAACCAAGCTGCTGGTGACCTCGCGGACGTTGCGGCTGCGCCGTGACCGTCCGGAGCTGTTTAGCGGCTATCAGGCCGCTGCGGCTGCGGGTCCGGCAGCGGAGCACTTGTTGGCGTTCAGCCGTTCCGGTAGTACCCGTCCCGGGGCCATGACGCTGGTCACCCGGCTGCCCCACGGCTTGGATCAAAAAGGGGGTTGGAAACAAACCCGAATAACACTCGGTCTACCCATGGTTGATGAATTCACAGGTGCGAGCCATGGTCCGGGCGAAGTCCTGGTGCAGCACATCCTAGGTAGGTATCCCGTAGCGTTGTTGGTACCGGCCGCCTAATGGCAGTGCGGCTAATGGCAGTGCGTCTAATGGCGGTGCGCCTAACGGCAGTGCGGCGCGAAGAGAAAGGCTGGCTGATGCGATGCAGTACTCACGAAGCGGTGGACGCTTTGACGTTTGGGCTCCGCACGCCACTTCCATGACGTTGGTGGTTGGAGAGCGGGAATATCCAATGACTCCGCGCACCGATGCGGAACCTGGCCGCCACGGGTGGTGGAGCGCTCCCGAAGCGCCCGCTTCCAAGGAGGTGGAGTACGGCTACAAGGTGGATAACCATGCAGAGGTTTTACCGGATCCCAGATCCCGGCGCCAACGCCAAGGCGTGCATGGGCGCTCATGCACCTTTGACCCCTCTGCCCATGCTTGGGCCGATGGTGCTTGGGGCGGTCGCGAGCTGACAGGATCCGTTATCTATGAGCTGCACATTGGCACCTTCACGCCTGAAGGCACCTTGGACGCCGCCGCTGGGAAGCTGGAATACCTTGTAGAGCTGGGCATTGACTTTGTGGAGCTGCTGCCCGTCAACGGGTTCAACGGCACCCACAACTGGGGGTACGACGGTGTGCTGTGGTACACAGTTCACGAAGGCTACGGCGGCCCCGCCGCCTACCAGCGCTTTGTGGACGCAGCCCATCAGGCCGGGATTGGCGTCATCCAGGATGTTGTGTACAACCACTTGGGTCCAAGTGGGAATTATCTGCCCCAATATGGTCCGTATTTGAGTTCCGATGCCGGCAACACCTGGGGGGATTCGATCAACTTGGACGGCCCCGGCTCGGACGTTGTAAGGGACTACATCCTGGGCAACGCTGCCATGTGGTTGCGGGATTACCATGTGGACGGCCTTCGATTGGACGCCGTGCATGCCCTGAAAGATGAGCGGGCCGTGCATATCCTGGAGGAATTTGGTGCGTTGGCGGCTGAGGTTTCAGCGGAGACAGGCAAGCCCATCAGCATGATTGCGGAATCGGATCTGAACAATCCACGCCTGCTTTATCCGCGCGCTGGGAACGGTTACGGTCTTACCGGGCAGTGGAGTGATGATTTCCACCACGCGGTGCATGTCAATGTCAGCGGCGAAACCACGGGTTATTACGCCGACTTTAACTCCGTGGCGGCTTTGGCCAAAGTCCTGGAAAAGGGATACTTTCACGATGGCAGCTACTCCAGCTTCCGGGGCCGGCACCACGGCCGTGCCATAGATCCTGCAGCCGTGCACCCAGCGGCCCTTGTCGTTTGCAGTCAAAACCATGATCAAATCGGAAACCGTGCCATCGGCGACAGACTCTCGCAGAGCTTGGGCTATGGGCAGTTGGCAGTCGCAGCCGTGGCCACGCTGGCATCGCCTTTTACCCCCATGCTGTTCATGGGCGAGGAATATGGCGCCAGCACGCCGTGGCAGTTCTTCACCTCCCACCCTGAGACTGATCTGGGTGCGGCCACCGCAGCAGGCCGTCTGAAGGAATTTGAAGACATGGGGTGGGATCCGGAACTGGTACCCGATCCGCAGGACCCGCAAACGTTCCTCCGCTCCAAGTTGAACTGGTCCGAGATCGACGACGGCGGGCATGCGCGACTTCTGGAGCTTTACCGGGCCCTGATTGCGCTGCGCAAAAGCGTTCCCGAGCTGAGCCAAGCCGGATTCGTTGATACCGCGGTCAACTATGACGAAGCAGCGCGGTGGCTCGTGCTCCAGCGTGGCGGGGTGAGTGTGGCCCTGAACTTCGGGGCGCAACCAGCCCAGGTGCCGGTGACCGGCTCCACGGTATTGCTGGCCACCGACGAGAGGGCCCAAATCATCCCAGGCGACACGGCGGGGACCTTGGCATTGCCAGGTCACAGCGCAGGAATCATAGGCCAGTAACAATCCTGCAGATAACAAACACGGGGCATTCTCCTGCCAATTCACCACCGTCTCTTTGCCAGACCATTGATATTTTTAGGGTAAATCCGGCTCGATTCAAGGGCGGGACCGCCGCCCGAGCTGTAGGGAATCCCGGTTTGGTGATTGGGAAACTGGTGTGTACAGTTACCGGGTGCATCTTCTTGATTTGATGCTGAAACTAAAACCTTCATCCGATTGGAGATAAGACATGGGTTTCATTGGTTGGATTATTTTGGGTCTGATTGCCGGCGCTATCGCGAAAGCCATAAAGCCCGGGAACCAAGGTGGCGGCTGGCTCGCTACGTTGATTCTTGGTGTTGTCGGTGCGATTTTGGGCGGCTGGATTGGCAGTGCAATTTTCGATGTTGGCATCAACTCGTTCTGGTCGCTGTCCACCTGGTTGCTTGCGATCGGCGGTTCGTTGATCGTCCTCGTTATTTGGGGACTGTTGACGCGCAAGAAGGCCTAATAGCTGCACATGAAGGGAGGTTCCGACCCGAACGGTCGGGGCCTCCCTTTTCCATTGCCATTTCCGTCCTCGTTCGCCATCCAAGCTGCGGGCGAAAGGTCATCCTTGCTGATCAGTGTCGGGGGTTTTCGCTCCGTCGTTCTTCAGGCGCTGACGTTGATCGTCGAGCTGCTTCTCACCTTCATGTTCGGCGTCGTAAAGTTTGGTGTTGCTGACTTTCAACTCCAGCATGATGGCATCGAGTTTGACGTGGATGGCTTCGCTGTCCCGGTTCTGGGTGTTTTGAATGATGAATACCATCAGGAAAGTGATGATGGTTGTGCTCGTGTTGATAATAAGCTGCCAAGTGTCGGAGAACCCCAGCAAAGGGCCGGAAACGCCCCACACGATGAGAACGGCAACCGCGATGGCGAAGACCCATGGGCGCCCAAGAACGGCCGCCACCTTCGTCGTGAACCGGGTGAAAATATCGGCACCATCGTTTTTCTTGGCCACATCAGCTCCTCGGGAAGATAACCCACCTACTTCAGTTCACCTTAGTACCAAGCCGACCTGCGGCGTCAGCTTCCACAGAAACGTTGTGAGAGTCTGTGCCAGTGGACGCTAGGCCGAGCGGCGTCCCGAGCGCTTCTCCGCGGCAGTTACGTCTGAAGAAGTACCAGCGCCGGCTCCGTCAGCAGGCTCACTCGCCGCAGCCGGTACCGGCGAATTGCTGTGGCGGCGGTCCTTGGTGGGCCAAGTGAAGGCCAGGGTCAGCGAAGCAACCACCAGAACAAAGGCGCCGATGAAGATGCCCGAATCCATCCAGAACTGACTGGGGAACAACCGGATGAGCGTGTCGTCCGTGAAGAACGTCCACGTTCCATTGGCGAAGAAAATCCGGTGGAATTCGGTGAAGAACGCCTCCCACCCGAGCACGGCAAGCACGCCCAGGCCAATAATGAGGACCAACGTGACGATGGAGCCTGCGAACAACCCGCGCCTGATGCCTCCGCGACTGCGGCGCGACAAGTAGATCATGCCTATGACCATCAATATGGCCAAAGCCAGCCCCACCAGGAAAGCCATGACAATAACGGACTTCACGTCCGCCATGTGCCCCACTTCCCGCTCCAGGAACAGCGGGTTGCCCACTTTGTCAGCAAGATCCCCCAGGTACCTGGGGCCGGCAAAGTTCAACAGGTAGTCCACCGTGTAGGAGCCATACGTGAGCCGATCATCCAGGCTGAACCCAAAAGAATCGGCCGGGAAACCGGGGCGGTGGTATTCCAGCCACAGGAACGTTGAACTGGTGACGAGCCGGATGGCCAGCACCAAAAGCACAATCGGGTAAAACACGGCGAGCAGTACCTGGAACACACGGGTCAGCACCGGCTTGGTGTTGGCCGCCTTTTCCATGGCCGCCTGCCGCTTGGCCACTTCCTGCGCCGGAGGGCGCATGGTGATCATCGACGTCGGAATTTTCTCAATGTGCACTTCGTCCGGCGCGTCCTTTTTGACGGCGGGCAGCACAGTGGTGAGTTCGTCCTCGCTGGGCAGCTGCGGCAGCCGGCCGGCCGGACGCATCGGCTCCGAGGCGGCTCCGCCGTCGAGCTTGATCTTGTTCCCGGGGTCCACAGGCAGTGCCACCGTGGAGCTTTCCGGGTTCCGGTCGGGTTCCTTGGGCGCGGAATCCTTGGGCATCGGGTCCTGGGGCTTGGAATTCTCACTCACAACTCGAAGAATACCGCCCGCCCGCCGCCGGTTGGCGCTGCCACCCCGCGACGTTGCCAAACTGACACCAGATCCACAGCATTGGCATTAGCCAGGGTCGAGTGGAAAATCTTTCAACGGGGCCGCGGTGGGTCGTTTGGCACCGAAGCCACCGTTGGCTGGCAGTCGGCGGATGCCGGCCAACACCCACGGCATCAGATACTCCCTGGCCCACACGATGTCCCCCGTCCGGGCCTGCCGCCAACTCTTATCCGGCAGCGGTTTTGGCATGTCCGGCATGAGCGTGTGCGGCACATTCAGGGTTTCCAGCACCATGGTGGCAACGGCGTGGTGGCCCATCGATGAGGGGTGCAGCCGGTCCGGACTCCACATGCGGGTGTCGTGCAATGCGCTCAGCGCCCACATGTCCGCAATGATGGCGTCGTGGTCTGCGGCGATGCTGCGCATGTTCTCGTTGAAGATGGCGATCTTGGTGCGGAACTGACCCAGTATGGTCGACTTGCCCGAGTCCGGTCCCACAAAGATCATCACCGTGATCCCTTGGAAGCAAAGACTTTCGACGGCGCCCTCCAGCAGGTCTGCCAGTTTGTCGGGATCAGCACCGACGTGGAGGAGGTCGTTGCCGCCGGCCTGGATGGACACCAAGTCCGGTTTGAGCGTGATGGCCTGGCCAATTTGGGAGTCCACCACCTCGTGCAGGAGTTCCCCGCGCACGGCCAAATTCGCATAGGCGAAGTCCGGCACACCCACACTGAGTTCCTCGGCGACCCTGTCCGCCCAACCCCGGTAGCCTCCCGGGCTGCGAGGTTCAGGATCATCGAGCCCTTCCGTAAAGGAATCCCCCACCGCCACGAATCGGCGCCAAGGATGCGGCGGCAGAGGCACTGGCAATGACACAGGCACTGGCAATGGCAATGGCAATGACACTGGCACAGACAATGGCACAGGCAATGACAAGAACGACGACGGTGACTGCAGTTCCGTCTCCGGCTCACCGCCGGGCGGGGCTGCTCTTTCGGGTTCGCCGTCAAGTCCCATATCCCCATCCTCCACCCGCGCGCCATGTTTTGGGGGGCCCACCGCTCTTGTCTCAGACTGAGCGGACGGAGGCTCCGGCGTCGTACGCGTCAAGGTCCCCGCCCTCACCGGCGAGAAAAGCGCGGCGGCCAAGGATCAGCGTGTAGGCCCAGTAGGCGGCCAGGACCAGGGCGCCAATGGTGATCTTGGCCCAGACGGGCAGCGGGCTGGGGGTGACAAACGCTTCGACGAGGCCGGACACGAACAGGACCAGGACCAACCCGGCCGCGACGGTGATCAGGGATCGGCCTTCGCGGGCAAGGGAGTCCAGGCGGGTGCGCGGTCCGGGGCTCACCCAGGCCCAGAAAATGCGCAGGCCCGCGGCCCCGGCGATGAAGATTGCTGTCAGCTCCATGAGCCCGTGCGGGAGGATGTAGCTGAAGAAGACGTCGCCGCGGTCGTAGGCGAACATGGCGCCGGCGGTCATGCCAATGCCTTGGGCGTTGAGGAAGATTTGGTAGGGGATGAACACGCCGGTCACGCCGAAGGCCACGCATTGGGCGGCGATCCACGCATTGTTGGTCCAGACGGCCCCGGCGAATGAGGCGGCAGGGTTTTCGGAGTAGTAATCAACAAAGTCGTGGTCCACGAGCTGGCGCAGTTGCGCGTCGCTGCCCAGGGCCGCCAACACGCCCGGGTTCCCGGCCGTCCACACGGCGAAGAGCGCGCCAATCACCACAAACACGGTGCCAATGATCACGGTCAGCCAGCGCAGCCGGTAGAACGCGGCCGGCAGGGAGATGGCGAAGAAGCGGGCCAGGTCCACAAAAATGTTGGATTTAGCGCCGGTGAAACGCGTGCGGGCGTTGGCGAGGGTGGCCGAGAGCGACGCCGAGAGCACACTCTCCCCCTCCACGGAACGGATCAGCGAGAGTTGTGCCGAGATGCTTTGGTACAGGTCCAGAAGCTCGTCGGACTCCGCCCCGTTCAGCCGCCGCTTCCTGGCCAGCACGTTGAGCCGGGCCCACTGCGGGGAGTGCACTGAGGTAAACGCATCCATGTCCATCGCACCCAGCCTATAGCCCCTAAGCGCGTGGGCGTGGATAGACTGTTTTGATGTCCGCAATCATCACCGGTGAAGCCGTTGTCCTTGAACTGCGCCCGGCCTCCTTTGCCGCCCGCTCCCTTGCCACCGCGATCGACGTGGCCGCCACGGTGCTGGTGGGCATTGCGCTGTTTTTGCTGGTGGGGGCCGTGCCGTTCAGTCTGGACGCGGCCGCCATGAAAGCCCTGGTCATCACCATTTTGGTGGCGCTGGTAGTGGTGGTCCCCATTGCGGTGGAGACGCTGAGTCGGGGAAAGTCGCTCGGCAAGCTGATCATGGGCCTGCGCATCGTGAGGGACGACGGCGGATCCGTCCGGTTCCGCCATGCCCTCATCCGGGCGTTGCTGGCCGTGTTGGAGATTTACCTGTCGCTGGGATCGATTGCCTGCCTGACCTCACTGTTCAACGTGAAGTCCAAGCGGCTGGGCGACATGCTGGCCGGCACCTACGCGATCCGCACCCGGACACCGAAGATCATGCCGCTGCAGGTTTCTGTTGCGCCGGCGCTGGTGCCATGGGCATCGCTCGCTGATATTGGCCGGCTGCCCGACGGCCTGGCCCGGCGGATCTCCATGTTCCTGCGCCAGGGTGCAGCGATGGCCCCGGCCTCGCGGCATGCCCTGGACGTGGAACTGGCGAACGAAGCCAGCGCCTTTGTGGCACCGCTGCCGCCGGCCGGCACGGACCCTGCCGTTTTTCTGGCCTCGCTCATTGCCGAGCGGCGTGAGCGCGAGCTGGCCCGGCTGGTCCGTTCCCAATCCCAGTCCGATTTGCTGCGGGCACGGCTGAACGCCCACGGGGCACGTGGCAGGTAGCCGGTAGTCGCACTTCCGGATTCTGGCGAGGGTTACCGCGAGGCGTACTGCTCGAATGGGATGTTCCAGTCGCCGAAGCCGTCGGTGGGGGCGATGGTTTCATTCGGCGTGCCCACGGTGTGGACCAGGTCGCCCGCGCCCATGTTGGCAAACACCCAGGCCGCCGCGTCCGGGCCCAGCCCGATGCAGCCGTGCGACAGGTTGGTCACGCCCAGATACGGCATGGCCGACGCCGTGGCCTGGTGGATGAAGATGCCGCTGTTGGAGAGCCGGATGGCATGTTCCACATCGACGGAGCCATAGTCGCCGGGATCTCCCGGGTTCAGGCCAATGGTGGAGGCCTTGAAGGTGGCGTAGCGTTGCTTGTCGCCCGTGAGCACCATGTAGCCGGAAGCCGAGGGGAAGTCCGCATCGCCCAGGGTTGCCGGGAAGCTTTGCACCACCTGGTCGTTGACCAACACACTCACGCTGTGCGCGGCGGCGTCGGCCTCCATGACCACCTTGTTGCCGATGTTCACGTTGTAGTTCTTGTTGAAGTTGCCGATCATGCCGTTGCCAAAATCAACACCGAACAATGCCATGTCCACGTTGATCTGCGAGTTGGCGGGCCAGTGGTCGGGGGCGCGGTAGCGCAGCAGCGTGTCCGAGTACCAGCGGAACGCCCCTTGCTGGCCGGCGGCGTTGGTGACCTTGATGGCGTTCTCCACGACTTCCTTATTCAGGACCGGCTCACTGAAGGACCACTGCAGGGGCTGGGCGACACCCACCGTGGCATCCGCGTTCGGATACAGGACGGCGTTGGCCTCGTGCGACGGCGGCACGGTGGTGAAGGTGCTGACCTGGTTGGACTTGGTGCCGTTGACGTCCTCGGCGGTGACATTGAAGGTGTAGGACATGTCGAACTTCAATGGTTTGCTGGCAACCCACTTGACGTCCCCGTCAGACAACTCGCCGTCGGTGACGACACCGCTATCGGTTTCGGACAGGATGGCCGAGACGACCTTGCCGTCCTTGACCTCTGCGACGATCTGGTTCACCGGGTTCACAAAGTCGGCGCCGTTCTCCGGGTTCACCGCGATGGTGGACAGAGGAGCCGGGGGCGTGGTCGTGACCGGCGCGGGAGCCGCCGTGGATTCTTGCGCAGAGGGGTTGGTGCCGGCCGGGCTGATCATTGAGCACGCCGCAACACTGACGGCAACACCCACAGTCAGAACGGAGACCATGACGTTCCGCAAACCCTTGCGGGCGAAACTGGTCTCTTGTACCTCAGCCATGCAAACTCCCCAATTCGGTGGACAAATCCACAACGCTCAAAATGGCAGCCGGTGCGCCAGCTATCAATTTTACGTCATGTTTGATGGACAACGGCCCTCCGCCCATTACGGCGGCGTTACGTTTCCATAACCAATCAGGGTTCGGGGAACGTGCTAGCGCTGTGCGTATTGGGCGAAGGGGATGTTCCAGTCACCAAAGCCGTCCGTCGGCGCAATGGTCTCATTGGGGCTGCCAACCACGTGGACCAGGTCGCCGGTGCCCATGTTGCTGAACACCCAGCCGGCCCCCTCAGCAGACATTCCGATGCAACCATGCGATAAGTTGACGCGGCCCAGGAACGGGGCGGCACTGTCCGTCGCCTGATGGATGAACTCTCCGCTGGGCGTGAGCCGGGTGGCGAATTCAACATCGACTTCGCCGTAGTTGGCGGGATCGCCCGGCTTGAGGCCGATGGTTGAGGCGACAAAGTGTGCGTGGCGCTGCTTGTCTGAAAGCACCACCAAGTAGCCGGATGCTGACGGGAAGCGCTCATCTCCCATGGTGACGGGGTATTGCTTGACCAAGGCCCCATTGACATAGATGCTGGCCTGCAGGTTGGCGGCGTCGGCCACCATTTCCACGCGGTTGCCAATCTGGACAACGTTGGTCTGGTTGAAATTGCCGATCTGCCCGTTGCCGAAGTCGAGACCGAAGAGCTTCATGTCGACGGTCAGTTTTGTATTGGCCGCCCAGAAATCCTCCGCACGGTATCTGAGCAAGGTGTCCGAATACCAGCGGAAGGCGCCCTTCTGCCCGGAAGAGGCTGTGATGGAGATGGCGTTCTCCACCGCCTCCTTGTTGGTCACCGGCTCGCTGAACGTGAATTGCACCGGCTGCGCAACGCCAACCGTGGAGCCGGCTGCAGGGAACATGGCCAGGTCGGCCTCGTTGGAGGCCGGCACGGTGCTGAAAGTGCTGACGGTGGTTGAAAGGTTGCCCTCTTCATCCTGGGTGGTGACGTCGAATGTGTAGTTGGTGGCAAACTTCAAAGGCGCGCCGCTGACCCATTTTCTTCCGCTGACGAATAACTCGCCGTCGGTGTTTTCTCCCGTGGCGGTTTCCTTCAGCACCGCGCTGTAAACCGTCCCCCGGTCAGCCAGGGCCGTGACTTCATCTGCGGGATTGACGAACGTGGCGCCCGCTTTGGGCACCACGGCCAGCGTTACGGGAATTGCCGCAGGTGTGGTTTGAACCGGCGTTGGTGGTGTGGTTGGCTGCTGCGCCGCTTCGGAAGAAGCCGTTGGCAGCCAGGAGTGCGCCGTTGCCGCACCGACGCCGCCGGCGGCAACGGCCATGGTAATTGCCACGAAAAAGGCGATCTTCAGGCCCCGTCGGGGTTTCCTGGGCTGGTTCGGCTGAGGCATTAAAATCTTCCGATCGGTGCACTGACTTTCAAATCTTACGCCTGCACCGCGGTGGGTTGTCTCAGCCGCGCAGATAATCCAGCTGCGCCTGGACGGAAAGCTGCGCCGCGCCCTGCAGGTTTTCCGGCACGTCGCCGTACACCGTATTCGTGACGGCCTCCACCGTGGGGAACTCCGCCGTGCCCTGCTGGAGATGTTCGACGGCGGCCCGCACCTGTGCGATCCGCTCCGCCCTGTGTGCCTGGTAGCGTTCGGCGACTTCGGCCAAATCCTCGAGGACAGGACCGTGTCCGGGCAGCGCCTTTACCGGCGCACCTGCGTCGGTGTTCTCACTCCCCCGCTTTTTCAGGCGGTCCAGGGAGCTGAGATAGTCGCCCAGCGTGCCGTCCGGGTAACAGATGACGGTGGTGCCGCTGCCCAGGATCGTGTCGCCTGTCAGGACGAGGCACTCCGATTGTCCGTCGGCTGAATCTGCGGCCGAGACGGCAAAGCAGAGTGAGTCACTGGTGTGTCCCGGGGTGGCGAGCACCTCGATGGCGAGGCCGGCCGCGTGGATGAGTTCGCCGTCGGACAGGGTAGTGCCGGAATGGCAGAACTCCGGCAGGGCCGCGCGGACAGGGGCGCCTGTCAGCTCGTGGAGGCGGGCACTGCCGTCGGTGTGGTCGCCGTGCTGGTGGGTGATCAGAATAAGTTCAACGGCACCGGCGGCAGCCAGATCGGCGAGGTGCTCCTCCAGGAGCGGGCCGGGGTCCACCACAACGACGCCGGTGGCGCCCGGTGCGGCAAGAACGTAGGAGTTGGTCCCGTCCAGCGTCATGGGGCCGGGGTTGTTGGCACGCCTGCGCCGCACCAACGCGCCAATGTCTTCCCAAGCTGTGTTCACAATGACCCCTTTGTCAGATGTTTGGCGGCGAAAATGGTGCGGACGGCCGGGCTGACCGGTCCGGGTGGCCTCAGGAGGTGGTTTGCTCCGGGCGCAGCAACAGGGCGATGCCCTCGTCAATGGCGTACCGCAGCGGGACGCCGTCCGGGCCGTTGGCCTGGCTGAGCAATTCATCGCCCTTCTGGGTCAGCCGCGATCCGGTAACGGGGCAGCGCAGGATTGCCATCAGGTTCTCACTAATGTTCGCCATGGTCGTTTGCGTTTCCTTACACTGGCTTCGAGATGGAGGGTGGGCGCCGGGGGCTGGGGGCTGCCCGGGTTCCGGCTGGTGCCGGGGTTCTCAGTCGCGGAGGACCCTGAGGTGTCCGCGCCGACCGGAGGAGGGGCCGGCGGGTGTTCCGGGCGGTGGTTCCAGGGCGCCGCGGACTTCGCGTCGGGGACTGGGTGTTTCGACCTCGTCCGGCTCGTGCCGCGCGGCTTCACGAACTGCGTCGGCCAGGGCCAGCAGATCGTCCGGGCCCGGCGCCGGCGGCTTGTCAGAGCGCGCAAGGTGGATGACTTCCCACCCCAGGGGGGCGGACAAACGGGCTGAATGTTTCGCGCACAAGTCGTAGCAATGCGGTTCGGCGAAGGTTGCCAGGGGCCCCAATACTGCCGTTGAATCTGCATACACGTACGTCAAAGTTGCCACGGCCGTTTCCCGGCAGGCTGATCTGGTGCATTGACGAAGGGTTCCCACGATCCCCAAGACTACCCTCACCGCGGCAATATTTCGCCTTGACGCTCCCCCGGCCTACAGTGAAATTATGGAGTTCAAGCCCAGCCAAGGCGATACGTCACTGCGTATCGCATTAGATCCGCAGGCACTGCCCGACGGCGGCACAACCGCAGCAGCGCCCCGCACCTTCGCGGCCAGGCGCCGGGACCGGCACGGACGCGGCCTGCGCGGGCCGGTTCTGCCGGCAACCCTGCCGGGTTCACGCACCCGCGGAGAGCAGTTTGAAGACCTTGTGGTGGACTCCGCCGAGAGGCTGCGCGAGCTGTGGCCGGCCGCGTTGGCCGATGTCTCCTACCTGGTGGAGGAAGTTCCGCAGCAGCTGGAAACACTCATCGCCTCAGGCGAACAAGCGCCCCTGGGGAAGTACGCGCCCCCTGTTCCCGCCACCGACAGCCAGCCGGCGGCTCAAGCCGTCGTCGCCGTCTACCGCCACCCCATCGAGGCACTGTGCGACACCACCGGCCAGGTCCGTGAACTGATCCACGAGGTCATGATTGAGCAGGTTGCCGGGCTGTTGAACATTGACCCCGACACGGTGGACCCGCTGTTCCGCCGCTTCCGCGGCCACTGACATGTGCCCTTCAAGGGTCAACACGTAGCGCCAGGCCACTTCGCGATCCAGCCGGGATGCCGTGCGGCCATGATCTTGTGAGCGCGGGATGCCGTCGCCAATGCCTCACGCCGCCGATATATCAACGGCACTGGGCATTATGGGCGGCATTTCCTGAATCAAGCGGACAGGAGCGACGGCCAGGCATCGATGGGGCGGGCATCGACGGGGCGGGCTCGGTCATCTGTGCGCCTTGGGTCGCATTCAGGTTTCCGCGCCCGGTCCCCAGATCCGCGCCCGCCCTTCCGGGGGCGGATCTGGGGACCGGGCGCGGAAGTTGGTGAGGGCGGGGGACGCCGTCAATAATGCCTCACGCCGCCGAAGTATCGACGGCACAGGGCATTATGGACGGCATTTCCTGAATCCAGGCGGGAAGGGCCGTTGACACGTCAGCGCCAGAATCTCAGTAGCCGGTCACCATCGTGATGTCAGCACTACCGGCCGACCCTCCTGGAATGGGCAGCACGGCAATGTTGGCCGAGTCATTGCCCAGCAGCAGCTGCGAACCATAGACAGGGGCACCGGCAACGGAGATCAACACACCCACCGCTTTGTCCCCCAGCACCGACGCCGGGCTGAGAGTCATGGTCCGGCCAGCCTGTACGTCGACGTCCTTGGCCGCACCCAATTCGCCGCTCTCGGAAATCGGAACCAACCGCACCGTTGCCGCATCGTCCGGCGCACTGAATACCAGCGCGGAGTTCAAATCCTGCGGCAGTGAGAGCAGGTGGGCGGCACCCAGCCGCGCCGTGGACGGGGCGAACGCGATGTCCACCCCTTCCCCAGCCTTGGTTGACCTCACCAGACGCGCAGTGGCCGTCACCGCTTCATCAGCCTTCAGGCTCAACGAATATGTTCCGGCCGGAAGACCCTTCAGCGGCATCAGGTTCACCGTGCCGGCAGTGGCTGTGAACACGCCGCCACCGGGCAGTGCCACCTGCCCGTCCGAACCGTACGCCTTGACCTCAACCACGGAATCCCGGGCACCGGGGACCGTGATGGCCAAGGCAGCGGTGGCATCGGCGTAGCCGTCCTGATCGGAAATCTTCGCCGCCGCATCCGGGGCCTGTACCCACACGCCGGGAATGGCCATAGACGTGGAGGGAGCCTGCACGGGCGCCAGATAGTCGACGCCGCCGGGCGTCAGCCCGCGCAACACCGACTGCTGGATAACCGCAGTAACCGCGCCGCCGGTGCTCTTGACATGAATACTGAGCAGGTCTTGATCGGGCGCCAGACCGGCCAGCACCACCGACTTCACCTGCCCCGGAGCCACCACCAGGCCCTTGCCGCCGGCTGCTTGAAGCGGGCCCTGGTTCGTGTTCATTTCCAGCGACACCGTCGCTGCGCTGGGCGAAGAATTCGAGATCGCCAGCACCGAGGTGCGCCCCACCGTGGTGCTCGCCCCGGTGAGCCACAGCTCGTTCGACGGCGTCTGGCAGCTCGCCGCGGCCAGGCCCTTCAGGTCGCCATCCGCAGCGTCAACCACCACGGATGCCGCGCCCACGGGCAGCTCGCCCTCCAGCGGCGACATGCGCAGGGCCGATGGCCCGTCCACGCTGTTTCCGCGCACGACGGCGGCACGCATCTTGGGTTTGCCGGTCACAGCCTTGGGGTCGGCCTCGGCCGATTCCGCGGCCTTGGAAAGTTCAAACAGTTGCGAGTTGTTCCCGTCCAGTGCCTGCACGTTGGCGTCAGGCAGAGCACCCTTGGCACTACTCAGGGCCAGGGCGCTTAGCGCCGTTGTGGTGCCGGAAGCGTTCGGTGAGAACTCCGGATCCGTACCTTCGGCCGAGCCTGCCAGCAACTGCGTGGGGCCAGGGCAATTCGCCAAGGCCTCCCCCACAGGCAGCCGATACGGGACAACCTCGGTCTGCCCCGTGGCGTTCAGGGCAGGGAACAGCGTCCCCGCCCCTACCGCGGCAACGGCCACAGCCAGGGTTGCCGTGCCAGCTACAACAGCAGGCCAACGACGCCGGACCTTGGTCTTGGTGCGCCGCTCCGCCTTCCCTGCCTTGCTGGCTATAGGCGGCTTGTCGGCTTTCACTGACTTCTCGGCTTTCGCTGACTTGTCGGCTTTCGCTGATTTCTCGGCTTTGTCCGCTTTGGGTGCGGCGGTATTCTTCGTCGGCTTCGAGGCCCCGCGCCGTGCCGCAGCACGGGAGCCCGCAACGGGCTCCGCGCCTTCCTTGGGAGTCTCAGTGTCCTTCGGCGCCACAGCATCCTTCGGCTCGGCAGTGTCCTTGGGCCCGGCACCATCCTCCACTGGCAATTCAGTGTTCGGCTTGTCGGCGTTTTCGGGCGTCAGCGCAGGCTTCTGCGCCTCCGGTTTCTGCACCGCGTCTTTCTGCACTGCGTCTTTCTGCACTGCGTCCGGTTTCTGCTTGTCGCCGCGTTCGAGCCCGTCGTCGTTGTCCTTGATCTCAGGCACCTCTACCAATCCTTTGCAATGATGCTTCATCCCGGTAAGCGCCGGTCCGGCCGCGGCGGGCCCGCACGGGGATCGCCAACAGCAGTGTCAGGCCCAGAAGAACCAACTGGGCCATGCCCAGGACCAGGCTCATCGGATGGACGTAACGAATTTCCAGGTGCCCGCCAGCGGGCGGTACCTCGAACGACTGTGCCCAGTCGGCAGTGCCACCGGTCAGTGCCTTGCCATCGAGCGTGGCCTGCCAGCCTGGGTCGGCCCGCTCGGCCAGCACCACGGTGCGTCCGCCGTCGGCGGCGGGGATCCGGGTGTCAACACCCTGCCCGCTGGACGGTACCGGCGCCAAAATATTGCCGTCGACGTCGAGCAGACGGACCCGGTTTACAACGTCGCTGAGTTCCGGGTTGGAGTACCCGGGTTTCACCCGCCACAGCCAGCCGGACTCGGTGGGGCCCACCGTGTCCAGGCCGGGGACGGCTTCAATCTCGTTGGCAAGCAGTTCCGCCGCCGTGTCACCCTGGCGCAGGACCACAAAGCCCACGCCCAGTTCCACCAGGCCGGCCCTCGGGTCAATGCCGGACTTGGAAACCATGATGCCCACACTGTCCTGCAACACCGCGGTGGCACGGTCCGTGGCCACCAGGGTTTCAGCCCCGGGGTCACCGGTCACGGCCGAGGCGGTGGCGATGGTGGACATGGCGTCGAGCGTGGTGCCGGAGCCTTGCATGAGCGCCACGTGCACTCCGCCGTCGGGCAGCACGTTCATGACGATGGTGCGGCTGGCCTCGGGGCCGGTGCCGCGGTCCGCGGCCGTGGCCGGAATGGTTCCCGTTGTTGCAGCGTGTGTGAGGAACGGACCGCTCAGGGCCGGCTTGTCGCCGGCGCCGGAGAACTGCTGGACGGTCCACAAGCCAAGGCTGGCAAGCGGCGCGGCCACAAGCAGCACGGACAACACGGTTGCGGTGGCTTTCGCCACCCGGTGTTGCTCCCGCGTTGTCCGGGGTGAGCCGTCCCACGCGCGGCGGGCAACGGCGTCGAACCCCAACAGGGCGGCGCCGAGCAGGGCGAAGAAGGCAAGGGAAACGGCAGGGCCACTGAACGGGGTGACGAGCGTGACGCCGTCGAACGCCACGGCAATGAACGCCGAGGCATACACACCGGCCAGTGCCAGCAGGGCCACGAGCCAGAGCACGCGCGCCATGGCGGCACGGCGCAGCGGCAGGAGCAGGGCCAGCACCGCGCCAATGAGCACGGGTGCGCCGACAACGATGATGACAACCCAGCCGAGCCAGGGGAACGCGTCGAGCGCGCCAATGCCGGTGAGTCCGGCGGCGGGGTCAACATGCTCGGGAAAGCCGAGAAGCTGTGCCCAGACGGGTCCGGGATTGCTGGCCAGCGGCATGCCGGGATCGGCGAAGATGGCGCGCGGGTTCTCCCACGCCGACCAGATCAAGGGGCCGAACAGGGCTGCCGGCGGGATCAGGGCCCACCAGATCGTTTTGCCGCGGCGGCCCATGAGCACGGCCGTGAGCAGGATGCCCACCACGGAGACCGGGAGCAGGCTTGGGGAGGCTGCGGTGACCACGGCCAGACCCAGGCCTGCTGCGGCGGCTGCGGTCCAGGACGGGTTTCCGTCCACGCCGGGGCGGCCCAATTTTGCAATGTTGCTGGTTTCGAGGGTGTCCGTTTCGAGGGTCTTCCTGGCCCTCGGTGCCGTGGCGCTGCCGACGGCGCGGATCAGTCCCAGCATGACGAGCGGGATCAGGATGTGGGCCAGCAGTGCGCCCACCCGGCCCTGTCCCATGCCGACCAGAAGTGCGGGGGCCCCGGCCCAGACCAGGCCGGCCACCACGCGGGGCCAGCGTCGAAGAGTCAGCGCCCCTGCTCCGAGCCAGCCGGTAAATCCGGCCAGCGGAAGCGCCAGCAACACCAGCCACAGCACGGCCGCGGAGCCGTTGCCCCCCAGGGCAGCGGGCAGCGCCAGCACAAAGTTGAAGGGGTTGCCGCGGCCGGGCATCCCGGAACCGAGCGGGACCCACCAACTCGTGGCGTTCTGCCACACCTGGGCGAGCTGGTCCGAGACGGGCAGCAGTGCGCCGCCGGTCAGTGCCGGAGCTCCGAGGAAACGTGAAAGGGCCAGTAGCGACAGTGCCGCCAACAGGATGGTCAGGGCCAGGGCGCTGACTATGGGGGTGGTTCTGACGGCGGCCAGCGGAGCCACCGTCTGCTGGTGTGTTTCACCGGTGGGTTCCAGCAGTGCGGGTCCCTCGATGAAGGACCGCGGGGCTTCCTCTTCGGGGCCCACGGCTTCGCGCAGCGCTTTCAAGTGGGCGCGGGCGGCCCGGTTGTCAACGAGCAGGCCCTTGTGGCTGGAGCGTGGCTGTTTGCGTTGGGATTTCAGCGCCCTGCGGCTGCGGGCCAGCTGGATGGGCCGCAGGAGCCCGGCGCAGCTGGCGGCAAACATGCGCACTGCGTGGCCGGGAGCCTTGAGCACGAATCCGGCAATCAGCCAATACAGGGCCGAAAGGAATGTTCCCATCGTGACGAAGGGCACGGCCCCGGCGGGAGCGTGTTTGAGCCGCATGAAGATGCTGGCCTTGCGCGCTGCGACGGCAGAGCCCATGCCGTTGGGCCGGTGCACCACGTGGTACATGTGTGCGTCCGGGACCACCAGGACGCGGTCCCCGGAGAGCCTGACCCGGGCGCAGAAGTCCAGGTCGTCGCCGGGACCGGGCAACGCTGGGTCAAAGCCGCCCATCCGTTCAAAAACGTCCCTCCGGACCAGCATGCCGGCGGTGTTGACGGCGAACACGTCGGCGTGGGTGTCGTACTGGCCCTGGTCCTGTTCGTCCAGGCCCACCAGGGTGAAGCGGTCAAAGTTTTTGTTGGACCACAGGCCGACGTCGAGCAGGCGTCGGTGGTTCTCCCAGTCCAACTGTTTGCAGCCGACCACCGTGGCGGTGGTGGCACGTTCGGTGGCTTCCAACAGACGTGCCAGCGCGTCCGGCGCCGGCTCGGCGTCGTCCTGCAGCAGCCAGATCCACTCATGGCTGTGCGGAGCATCGCCGGTCGGTGCATTGCTGTGCGGGGCACGGCCGTTCGGAGCATCGCCGTTCGGTGTGCCGCCGTTCGGTGCATGGCCGGTCGGCGTATCGCCGTTCGTTCCGTCGTCGTTGGTTCCGTCGTCGCCGGGCTGTTCGTCGCTGAGGACGGCAACGCTGCCGGCCTCGGAGCGGGCCGAAGCGGCGCTGGTGGCACCCAGGGAAACGCCATCGGACTTGCCAACGTCAGAGCGGCTGCCGGCAGGCACTTTCGCACCGGCGCGCAACTGCTTTTGCTGAGCCAGCACAGCGTCTACTGCGGCGCCGTAGCCTTTGCGCCCGTCAAGCGAGATGACGTTGCGTTCGCCCAGTTCCTTGCGCAGCAACTCCCCCGAGTTATCTGTCGATCCTGTATCAGCGGCGAACACGGAGTCGGCTGGACGAGTTTGTGCAGCGACTGCGGACAAAACTTTAGGGAGATATGCACCGCCGTTGTGGGCAACCAGAACGGCTGTGACTGTTACTGCATCAAGAATTAGACCGCTCGTTTCCGCAGCCGCCGGCGCTCACGCTCCGACAGGCCACCCCAGATTCCAAACCGCTCATCGTTGGCAAGAGCGTATTCAAGGCACTGCGCCTTGACGTTGCAGGCACCACAGACTTTTTTGGCGTCCCTGGTGGAACCGCCCTTTTCCGGAAAAAATGCTTCCGGATCAGTCTGTGCGCACAAAGCATCAGTCTGCCAGCCTAGTTCACCTTCGTCGCTGAAGTCTTCAAGCTCGGGTCGCAGGCCGATCCAAATTGCCTCCGCGGCGCAAAGTTCAGGCGCCGTACTGGGCGCCTCTTCCTCATGGGCCGTGAGAAATGCCGTGGCGGCATCCTCCAGCGTGTGGCGGTTGGTCTGCTCATGGAATGCTGCAGCATCCGGGTCAGCCGGATCCACGTACCAGTCAGTGGGTATTCCGCGCGAGCGATACGTTGCAGCAGCCTGCGCTGCGAGTGGGTCGTCGATTGGATTCGTCACACTCAGCTGAGTTTGCCCCATAGTCGTCCTCCTGAATGTTGACGCCGACACCAAGTCCCGAATCTTCGGTTCCCGCAATGTGCGGTTGGTTGGTGCTGTTTTACGGCGGTTCGTGGGTCTAATTACATCCATGTAAGTCTCATACGTCAAGCGGCATGTGGATGATACCCAGAGAACCAACCGATCTGATGGCGCGCCACGCCCGGCAATTTCATATCGATTATCCGTACAGTCCATGCGGGCGAGGCCGCATGGTTCCGCGTGTTCTCGCGGCATTTCTGCCATTTTGACAGTCCCGGAGGGGTTTATGCAACTTGGCTGTAACCGGAATCACAGCAAGGGAAACTATTTCTCCACTCGATGGACAACAGATGAATGTTTGGTGAATGGCACTGGGTATGCACATGGAATGATGGAGCCATGAACCCGCTGCCCTCCTCCCCCAATGCCCTGCTTGCTGCATTCCGCACACTGAATCCCACGTCCCCGCGACTGTCCTGGTACGGCCCGGATTCCGAGCGGGTGGAGTTTTCCGGGAGGGTTCTGGAGAACTGGGTGGCCAAAACCGCCAATTACCTTGTTGACGAGCTCGACGCCGAACCAGGCACCGTTGTGGCACTGGACCTTCCGCTGCACTGGCGTTCGGTGGTCTGGCTGTTGGCCGGTTGGGCTGTGGGCGCTTCGGTTCGTACTGGAACGGTGCCCGCCACTTCCGGCTTGCCCGCTGCGGACATCATTGCCACCACGAACCCGGCCGCCACTCATGAGCTGCTGACCGGAGCGAATCCGGCCCCGCTGGTGGTGGCTGTTGCCCTGCCCGCCCTGCAGATGCGCTGGATGGGCGGGCTCCCACCGCGCACACTGGATTATTGCGGGGATGTCCGCTCACACGCCGACGTGTTTTTCCCCGAAGATGCCCCGGCGGACGACGACGTGGCCTGGCAACACAACGAGGCCGGCACCAGCTATGCCGAGCTGATCCCGGGAGACCAGCGCGGAGATGCGCAAGCACCCCGGCGGGTGCTGCTGGAGGCACGCAACGGTTGGGACGCCGTCGTACGTGAGGCGCTGGCCATCTGGGCAGCAGGAGGCTCGGTGGTGCTGCTCGGCGACGGTGTGGAGGCCACGGACGCACTGCGCAGCAGCGAGAAGGTCGACGAGGGCTAAGCGCGCAGCAGCCTTAGCTGCCAGGTGTTGGTTGCGGCGGTTCCGATTCCAAGAGCTGGTGGTCGTCGCCGAAGCCTTCTTCCTGGTCCAGCACCGCGGTGAAAACCCAGAAGCGGTAGGCGAAGAAGCGGAAGATGGTGCCCAGGACCAGGCCAATGACGGAGCCCGAGATGAAGTCGGCGTACGCGGTTTCGAAGCCCAGCACCCAGTGCGAGATGTACACGCACGCTGCGGCGATGGCCAGGCCGATCCCGTTCATGAT
>JBBPZC010000150.1:0-7776 GCA_038199275.1 Actinomycetales bacterium | reverse complement strand
TTCACCGCCCTCTAAGCAAACCCCGCAGCACCTTCCGGGGTGTTTCGCCAAACCCCGCAGCACCTTCCGGGGTGTTTCGCCAAACGCCGGAGCAGTCATTGCGAAAGCGTTGGAGAAAACACCCCGGAAGGTGCTGCAGCGTTCTGGGTTGGCTGCAGTTCTTAGTAAATTCTTGGAAGTGGCGCAGCACAGTGGAAACATGCTTATGTCCGCTGCAAACCGGAGTCGTCAATGACAACGCCGCCATCACCAGGCCGCCACATCCCAGACCGGCACGAGACCGGCCTCGCGTTCCGCACCCGGCTGGCGGTACTGCCGCTGCCGCGGCTGTGGGGACTGTGGGTCTTTCTCCTCTCAGGGGCCGTGCTGGCGCTCGGATTCTTCGTGGTTGCCACTCCGGACTTCACCGCCAGTGAGTTCGGGGTCGATCAGGAACTGAGCCGCAGCCACACCGGTCTGCTCACCGCCGTCACCATGGTCCTTGACAAGGCGTTCTCCCCGATCGGCGGGGTCACCATGATCGCCCTGATGTGCCTGGTGCTGTTGCTGGTGAGCAGGGCTCCCGTCAATGCGATTGCCTTTGGCGGTGTGGCGGCCGTCGGCTGGCTTTCAAGCCAATTCTTCAAGGCTGTGGTGGAACGCCAACGCCCCAACCCGACGATTCTTTTTGATCCGTTGGCGCCGGAAACCGGATCAAACAGCTTCCCCAGCGGGCATGTGGCCCTGGGTGTTGGGCTGGCGTGGGGATTCTGGTTCCTGCTGCGCCGGGGCCCCTGGGCGCGGGTGGCCGCGTTGTTTGCCGTGGCCGTGCCCTTGGTGGTGGCGTGGTCAAGGGTTTACGCCGGTGTCCACTACCCCACCGACGTGGCCGCGTCCTTCCTTGCTGCGAGCGCGGGCGTGCTGCTGTTTGCGGGGATCTGGAACCGGTTCCAAGGCCTGGTCCTGCCGCGGGTCACCCTGCCGGACCGGTTTGGCCCCACCGCCCCCGCAACCGTTCCACCGGCCGCTTCCCACGAGCCGCGGTCCCGCGACAGGTCTACTGTTAAGTCAGCAGTTTCCACTCCCCCCACCCGCCCGAACTCCTGATCGAGGCATCATTTTGTTTTCACTACATCTTTCGATGGTCGGCCTCCAGGGTGTACTGGCCCAGGGTCCGCAACCCGCTGGCATCTTTTCCCTGATTGATCCTGCCGCGCTGCTGAACGGGCTGGGTCCGGCCACTCTCGCCGTCGTCGCCTTGATCGTTTTCATTGAATCGGGGCTGCTGTTCCCGTTCCTGCCCGGTGATTCGCTCCTGTTCACGGCTGGCCTGCTGCACCAGCAACTCAACCTGTCCCTGCCCGTGCTGATCGGAGTGGTGGTGCTGGCGGCGGTCGCCGGCGATCAGGTGGGTTATATGTTGGGACGCAAATTTGGCCGCCGCTGGTTCAAGGACGACGCCCGCATCCTCAAAACCAAATACCTGAACGAAACCGAAGAATTCTTCGCCAAACGCGGCGGCTGGGCCATTGTGCTGGCCCGTTTTGTTCCCGTGGTGCGCACCTACGCACCGCTGGTGGCTGGCGTGGCGAACTACAACCACCGCAAGTTCACGCTCTGGAACATTGCCGGTGCCGTGGGCTGGGCCGGCTCGATCACCCTTCTGGGAACCTGGCTTGGCCACTACGAAATCATTGCCAAGAACATTGACATCATCGCCATCCTCTTGGTGGCGGTCTCGGTGCTGCCGGCTGCCATCAGCGTGCTGACCAAGCGCCGCACAGCCAAGAAAACTGGTGCCAAGGCAGAGCAGACTGCGCCGGCAGGCCCAACGACCGAGGCTGACCAGACAACCGCAGCGCGGCCAGCTCAGACAGGCCAGGCCAGCCACGGCGGAACCGGCCTCCCCGATTCCCCTGCCGAAGGCTGAGCGGACGTGGACCAGAGACCGAAGCTCCTGCTGGTTGAGGACGATCCCGTTCTGGGCCCGCTCATTGCCGAGCTATTGGCCGACGATTACCACGTCGAGATCGCCGCCGACGGGCAACGCGGCCTGCACCTGGGGCTGACCGGAACGTGGGACGCCATGGTGGTGGACCGGGGTCTGCCGGCCATGGACGGACTGGAACTCGTGGCGGCGCTGCGCCGAAAAGGAGTGGCCACCCCGGCCGTCGTCCTGACTGCCTTGGGCAGTACGTCGGAGAAAATTGAAGGGCTCGACGCCGGAGCGAACGACTACATGTCCAAACCCTTTGACGCGCGTGAGCTCAGGGCGCGGCTGCGTGCCGTGACCCGCAGCTTCGCGACTCCCACCGAGCCATTGACCGTGGGTGACTGGATCTTGGATCCGGCCACCCGTTCGCTGCGCTCAAGTTATGGCGGGTCCGTGGGGCTCAGCGCCAAGGAATCCGAATTCCTCGCGCTGCTGGCCGGTAACCCGGAGAAGGTGTTCACCCGCCGCGAACTGCTGGCGGAGCTGTTCCACGCCGAGGACTCCCAGAGCGTCATCGACACCTACGTGCACTATCTGCGCAAGAAGGTGTCCAAATCGGTGATCCGCACCGTTCATGGCCTGGGCTACCAAATCGGGGACGGCGCATGAACGCCCGCGGCGCATCCGCTCCTGTCACGGCAGATTCGCCCCAGCTGCGACGTGCGGCTTTGACTGTGGGCCTGCGCATCGCCGCCGCCATCGCCATCATGGTGGTGGTCGTTTTCATTGCCGCCGCCCTCTACATGCTCTACCTTTCCGACCACCCCGACATGAACGCCGCCGACACGGCCGCCCGCGTGTACGTCGAAACCGATGAGATGCTCAAGGCCATGGCCGTTGCCGGGTTTGCCGGGATCCTCGCGGCAGGCGCCATTGGCTGGCTCAGTGCCCGCAGCGCCATCCGCCCGCTGGGCCGCGCACTGGAAATCCAGCGGCGTTTTGTCCAGGACGCCAGCCATGAGCTGCGCACGCCCCTGACCATTCTCGACACCCGCGTCCAGCTCGCGGAGGCCAAGGTGGAGCGCGGCAGCGAGGCGGCCAAACTGCTGGGCCAGGTCCGCGCGGACACGGCCGCACTCACTGCCACCGTGCAGGAGCTGTTGCTCGCCGCCACGGGTGAGTCGAATTCCCCCGCCGAGCCGTTGGATGCCGCCGCCGCGGTGGACCAGGCCGTGGCCAGCCTGCAGGATCTGGCCACCACCCGCGGCATCCTGCTGCAATCCGTGCCGCCCCAAACCGGCCTTACCCAACCTGCCCCTGCCCAGTCCATGCACGACGGCGGAGCCTGGGTCCGCATCCAATCCAACAGTTTGCGCCGTGCCGTGGTTGGGCTCATCGACAACGCCATGAACCACACCCCGGAGGGCGGCGCCATCACCGTCACCACCACCCGGCAGGGACGCAAGGTGGTCATCTCCGTGGCCGACACCGGACACGGCATCACCGGCATCGACCCGGCACGGGTGTTCGACCGTTTTGCCCACAGCAGCACTCCGGCCGCCGGGGCCCGGCGCAGCTACGGTTTGGGGCTGGCGCTGGTCCACGAGATTGCCCACGCCGCCGGCGGATCGATTGAAATCACCTCAACCGGCCCGCAGGGAACCATCATGTCCATGTCCCTGCCCACCGTCGATTGATCCGCGCCGGGCAACCACCCCCTGATCAGGTGAACCGAAACATTCACCCGCCGTTCATATCACTGCGATAGCCTGCTGATTCCTGACTCAAGCGAGAGCCAGAGGCAGAAAATCAACGGGCGAAAGGAACCCCACATGAACGGCACGCCGGGACTCGCCCGCAGGCTGGGCACGGTCGACGCCGTCGTCATTGGATTGGGTTCGATGATAGGTGCCGGCGTTTTTGCCGCCTTCACCCCTGCCGCCCAGGCCGCAGGTTCAGGCCTGCTCATCGGCCTGGTGGTCGCTGCGTTCACCGCGTATTGCAACGCCACCTCGTCCGCCCAGTTGGCCGCAGCCTACCCCACCTCCGGCGGCACGTATATATACGGCAGGAAACAGTTGGGTCCATGGCCCGGCTTCCTGGCCGGCTGGGGATTCGTGGTGGGCAAGACCGCCAGCAGTGCCGCCATGGCCATGACCTTTGCCGCCTACGCCGCGCCGCCGGGGTGGGAACGCCCGGTGGCGATGGCCGCCGTCATCCTTTTGGTGGCAGTGAACTACCGGGGAGTCACGCGCACCGCCGCACTCGCCCGGATCATCGTGGCGGCGGTGCTGGCGGCGCTGGCCATTACGGTTGCCGCGGCGTGGGCTGGCAATCCAGATTCCACCAGCAGCGACTTCCTCGGCGGCGGGCTGCTGGCCCACGGCTGGTACGGCATCCTGCAATCAGCCGGATTGCTGTTTTTCGCCTTTGCCGGATACGCCAGAATTGCCACGCTGGGCGAGGAGGTCAGGGACCCCAAACGCACCATCCCACGCGCCATCCTGATCACGCTGGGCATCGCGGCCGTGATCTACGCCTGCGTGGCCGTTACGGTTCTCGCTTCCCTGGGGCCCGACGGCGTTGCCTCCTCCCCTGCCCCGCTCGCCGCCGCCGTGGCGCACGGAGGCTGGGGATGGGCCGCTCCGGTGGTGCGGGTCGGGGCCGCGCTGGCTTCCCTCGGTGCGCTGCTGGCTCTGGTCGCAGGACTCGGGCGCACAACGCTGGCGATGGCACGCGAGGCGGACCTGCCGCAATGGCTTGCAGCCGTCCACCCCAAATACCAGGTGCCACATCGGGCGGAGCTGGTGCTGGGCGCGGTGATCTGTCTGATCGTCGCTTTCGCCGATCTGCGCGGCGCCATCGGATTCTCATCCTTTGGCGTGCTGATCTACTACCTCGTGGCCAACATTTCCGCCTTCACGCAGACGGGCCCGGACCGCAGATACCCCAAAGTGTTGCAGGTCCTCGGCGCCGCGGCGTGCATTGCCTTGGTCGCCACGTTGCCGCTGACGGCGGTGGCGTCCGGGTTGGTCATGTTCGCGGCAGGCGCCGCGTACCGCGTGCTCAGGCTCCGGCGTCGTCCGTAAAAAGCGCTACAGGCTGATGCTGGTGACCGGCAGGGAGGAGTCCGTGGCGAACGTCAGATCGCTCGGCGCCACCCCGTTCATGACCAGTTGCGCGCCGAGCGCGGCCACCATGGCCCCGTTGTCGGTGCACAGCGACAGCGCCGGCACCAGCAGCGTGATGCCCGCGGCCGCACAGCGCTGGGCAGCGAGCTCTCGCAGCCGTGAATTCGCGGCCACGCCGCCGCCCAGGAGCAGCGTGGTGATGCCTTGCTCGCGGCACGCCAGCACAGCCTTGGCCGTAATGACATCGAGCACGGCTTCCTGGAAAGATGCAGCAACGTCTGCCACCGGCACGGCCTCACCCCGCGCCTCGTAACCCTCCACGCAACGGGCCACAGCCGTTTTCAGGCCGGAGAAGGAGAAGTCATAGCGGTGCGGGCCGGGCTCGTCGGCGGTGCCCATGTATTTGGGCATGGTCAGTCCGCGCGGGAACCGGACGGCCTTGGCGTTGCCTTCCTTCGCGAGCCTGTCGATGGCCGGCCCGCCCGGATAGTTCAGGCCCAGCAGCCGGGCCACCTTGTCAAAGGCCTCCCCCGCGGCGTCATCAATGGTGGCACCCAGGAGCTCCACGTCGGAGGCGATGGATCGCACCCGAAGGATCTCGGTATGTCCGCCGGAGACCAAAAGGGCGCCAAGATTCCCAGGCAACGCCCCGCCGTCGTACCTGGCAGCGATGGATTCATCCAGCAATCCCACGCCCACATGCGCCACGAGGTGGTTGATGGCGTACAGCGGCTTGCCGGTGGCCAGCGCCACGGCCTTGGCGGCGCTGACGCCCACCATCAGCGCCCCGGCCAGGCCGGGACCCGTGGTGACGGCAATCGCATCGACGTCCTCGAGGGTGACGCCGGCATCGGTCAGGGCTTGCTGCAGCGTGGGGACAAACGCGTCCAGGTGTGCGCGGGAGGCGATTTCCGGGATGACACCGCCGAACCGGACGTGTTCTTCCATGGAGGATGAGACCGTGTTGGTCAGCAATTTCGTGCCGCGGACCAGTCCCACGCCGGTTTCGTCGCACGAGGATTCAATGCCCAGGATCAGCGGGTTGGCCTGGTTCATGACGGGTCCTTCGCAGTAGTGTTTTCGGTGTTTCCGGCGGGCAGCTGCAGGCGCATGATCAGCCCGTCCGACCCGTCGCGGTAATACTTGCGCCGGGTGTGGATGTGTTCAAAACCGTAGCGCGCGTACAGCCGTTGGGCGCGCGGATTCGTGGAGCTGACCTCCAGCATGATGTCCTGCGCACCGCGCCGGGCGGCCTCGGCCAGCAGCTCATCGAGCATGGCCCGGGCGATGCCGCGCCCCTCAAATTCGGGCAGGACGCCGATGGTCTGAATGTCGCCGATCGGCGGCACGCACATGAGCCCGGCATAGCCCACCGCCGGCTTCCCACGTCCGACGGCGGATGGCAGCTCCGCGATGATGTACCGCCTTGGTTCGGGCTGGGAAAGTTCACCGACGAACATGTCGCGCGGCCAGGAATCGATGCCGAACAGCGTCTTGTCCAGGTCGGTGATGAAGTCAATGTCCGCCGGGACCATGTCCCGCAGCACTGCCGGCGGGTTGCTGGCGGGTGCGTTGTCGAGGCTCCCGTTGTCTGCGAGCGCCGGGCCTGCGGGCGCCGGGCCTGCGGGCGCCGGGCCTTCGGCGGGAGAATTCCCGGCCATTACAGGGCCCGCTTTCGGGGGCCGGGAACCTTGGCGTCGGATTCGCGCAGGTAGAGCGGGGTGGAGTCGAGCAGACCGGCTGCTTCGAGTGAGCCGGCGGCCGTGATCCGGCGGGCGGCGGCCCGGCCCAGTTCGAGTGCGGTTGGCTGTGCCTGGGCGAACGGTGCGTGGACGGTGCAGCGATTGCCGGTCAGCACCTCTTCATAGAGTCCGGCTCCGGCACCAAAGACGGGGAGACCAAAAATATCGGCGGCAGGTCCCACGTGCGGGCCGTCCAGCAAATGGGCGCCGGCGTTGTATCTGGCCCAATACACTTCCTTGCGCCGGGCGTCGGTGGCGACCACAAAATCACCGATAGCCAAGGGACCGAGGGCGCGGCCGGTGTCGTTCTTCCTGGGCGTGTCAAAGACCTGATGAGCCAGCGCGTCCAGGCTCATCATCCCGTACAACGGCACGCCCCACGTGAAGCTGAGTGTGCGCGCCATGGCGATGCCGGAGCGCAGGCCGGTGAAGGGGCCCGGGCCGGTGCCCACAATGATCGCGTCCAGTTCGGGGCCCTCGGTGACGGGGTCGCCGAACAGGGATTTCACCCCGGGCGCCAGTTCCTCGGTCTGGCTGCGGGTGTCGGTGGTGGCAAAGTTCGCCACGAGTTCCGCTGTCTTGACCGCGTCGCGCGGATCGAAGTCGAGAATGGCGGCGCTGGCAATGGCCGAGGTGTCAATGGTCAGGATTCGCACGTATTCATCTATTCCGTTGTGTTCAGTGGCTGGCCAAGCCGGGAGAAGTCGACGCCGCCCCAGCGGGGGCCGATGGCGGTCAGGCGCAGTGTACGGGGTTCATCGTCGTCCGCGTCAGCGTCGAAACTGCCGGCGAACATCTCCTCGAGATCCGTGCTGCCGTCATCGGCGTCCGCGGGTTCCGAGGCGGCCGGGGCTGCTGCGGCCGGGGAACCCACGGCCCGTACAAGTTCAATTTCCAGTCGGCTTGCGGCCAGGTGCTCCACCCGGTCCTCGCCCCATTCAACAACCGTGACGGAGTTGTCCATGGTGCGTTCCAAATCGATGTCGTCAAT
>JBBPZC010000149.1:0-6057 GCA_038199275.1 Actinomycetales bacterium | reverse complement strand
GCGTCCTCGCAGCATGGCGGGCAGGCGCCAGGCGGTGCACAGAAGACAGGCTGCCAGTGCAGTCCACTGCAAAATCGTTGTCATCCCAGGTTCTCCCAAACACTTTGAACGGCCGCGCTGTCATCTTCCGCGCGCCGCAAAACACGGCCCAACGCTTCAAGCCGGTGGGCAGCAAGCGTGGCCAGGACGCTGTTGGGGGTATCCCGCAGGGCCCTTTCCCTGGCGTGCGGCTCCCAGCCGGCTTCCATCGGGGAAAGGAAACCCGTTGAGACCAAACCGTTGGTCAACCCGACACCGGCAATTCGTGCGCTCTCTATGGCAAGCTCCGCGGTGAGCCGGTTGGCGCTGATCTGTGCTGAAAGATTCTGCGGCGCGATTGACGTTTGCCTGGCCAAGCGTTGCCTTAGGTCCGTCGTGTCAACTGCATCCATCCAGTCACGCACCGAGGTCCGGTGGGGGACCGGCGACAAGGTGCTCGTTATGGCACGTCTGCCACCGGCTTCAACATCACTGTCAGAATCAGCGTGTCGGTCCAGAATTTCCTGCAGCAGATCGGCGTCGGAGATTTGACTCAAAAGTTCCTCATGTGTGGGCGGCTTCGTCCCCGCAACGAGGTCGCTGAATTGGGGGAACCCAGAGAGGGATGACACCACCGGAAGGTCAAGGGATCGGCTCACGGCAGCAACAGTCGCCACCGACACGCGGCCGCGGACCAGCTGCTGCGCCAAGGTCGAGCGCTTGATCCCGGCGTCGCGGCACAGCGCTGCATGACTGGTTGAGCCTGCAACCGTTGACAGCCATTGCTGGAAAAGTTTTGCCGAAACACTCACGGCGTGAATCCTACTCGATGTGGCGCGAACAACTTAATGCACCCAGGATGCCGGAGCGTCGTTGACCAGGCTAGACATCGCGGGAGTCGACGATCCCCACGAAACGACTCCCCACGCCGTCGTATTGGCTGCGGCGCAAACCGGCACCGGGGGCAGGCAGCTCATCAGGGTCATGGAAGTCGCAGATGACATACGTGAAGTCGGGCCACCACTTCTTGGGCCGGGCCACCTCGAGAAAATCGCAAAGGTAGCAGCGCAGGTCCACCCAAATGGGTCGCTTGCCAGTGGAATGAGCGCGGGACTGCGCCAGCCACGCCGGGGGATTGGCATCGATGGCGGCAACTTCGGCAGCACCCATGCGCGAGGGAATACCGTTCCGGGCGGCCATTTCCGGGGGAATATTCAGGGCTTGGGCCACCTGTCGGCGGTTCAGGGATGCGCGGGAATCAGAGTAATTTGCCATGTCATTCCAAGGATAGGCCGAAGCCCCCGGCGTGGCGATTCGAACACCGGGATATGCGCCCCAGGCACCACCAAAACGCGGCCGGGACGAGGTGAGAATCGACACAAAAGGGCCCACTATTAGGCTCTGGGAAGAAAAACTTGCCCGGATTGCAACAAATTTTTCACCCATACCCTATGCTGTGGGAAAACAACAGCTAATTGATGGCGCTTTCCCAGCTTGTAGGGGCTAGTATGAGGCGCTGAAAGAAGCAGCCATTATCACGAGCAGTTCAGGAGTTTGAAAACCGCATGGCAACGGATTACGACGCACCCCGCAACAAAGATGAAGACCACGAGACAGAGTCGCTGCAGGCGCTCCAGGTGCAGCGTGGCGGTGCCCAGACGGCGCATATTGACGTCGAAGACTCGGACACGGCCGAAGGGACGGACCTGCCCGGTGCAGATCTATCCAACGAGGAATTGATCATCCAGGTCATTCCCGCGCAGGATGATGAATTCACCTGCGCTTCCTGCTTCCTGGTCCGCCACCGCAGCCAGGTCGCCCGTGAGAAGAACGGCCTGTTCTACTGCAAGGACTGTGAAGGCTAAAAACGCAATGGCAACCATGGGTACGCGCGTGCAGGAACTACTGGACTTGTTCGCGGTGCCCGGCGCCAATGCCGCGGAACTGCTGTGTGATCGGCACCCTGCCGGGGATATTGCCGTCACCGTCATTGACGCGGATCTGGGATTCCAAGACATTAGTTACGGCGAGCTGCGGGAGAAATCCATGCAGTTCGCCGCTGCTTTAAGCTCACTGGGGATCCGGCGCGGCGACCATGTGGCCACGCTGATGGGCAAATCCGCGGAGTTGGTCATCGCCCTTGTGGGCATGTGGCGCCTCGGTGCCGTGGACGTGCCGCTCTTTACCGCCTTCGCACACGACGCAATTGCGTACCGGCTGCAGGCCAGCGGTGCCCGCTTGGTCATTTGCGATGCCGACCAGCGCCGCAAGCTCGTCCCGCCTGGCGAGATCCCCACGGATGCTTCCACTCCCGTGATCGTGGCCCGTGGCGAGGCCTATGGCTATGACCATTCCTTCGCGGAGTTGCTTGCATCCACTGACGTGACGTACGACGGCGGATCCGTTGCCGTGGGTGGCGATGGCGCCCTTGTGCAGTTGTTCACTTCCGGGACCACCGGCTCGCCCAAGGGTGTGCCGATCCCGCTGCGGGCCGTTGCTTCCTTTGTTGGTTACCACCGTTTCGGGCTGGATGTTCGTGAGACTGATGTTTTCTGGAACATGGCCGACCCCGGCTGGGCCTACGGACTCTACTTCGCCCTCCTTGGCCCGCTGGCGGCAGGAAACCGCTCACTTCTACTCTCCGCCGGGTTCAGCGCCGAGCTGACCTGGGCAGTCATGTCGAAATTTGGGGTGACCAACTTTGCCGCCGCACCCACCGTTTACCGTTCCCTGCGGGCGGGCTCCCAATCCGGCCAGGCACACCGGCTGCGCCGTGCCTCAAGTGCCGGCGAACCACTGACCCCCGACGTCATTGCATGGGGACGGACTGCCTTCGGACTTGAAGTGCGTGACCACTACGGGCAGACGGAATTGGGCATGGTGGCGGGAAACGCGTGGGTCGAGGAACTGCAGGAGCCGCTGCGACCCGGCTCCATGGGCGAACCGCTGCCTGGTTGGAGCGTGGACGTACTGGCCGATACCGCAGACGTCGTGGCTGCCGACGGCGAGTCCGGGCGCATTGCCGTGAACATTCCGAACAGCCCATTCATGTGGTTCACGGCTTACGTGGACGCACAAGAAAAGACAGCTCAGCGGTACAGCGCCGACGGAAACTGGTACCTCACCGGTGACTCCGGGCGACGCGATGCTGACGGCTACATTTACTTTTCTTCCCGTGATGACGACGTCATCATCATGGCCGGCTACCGCATTGGACCCTTTGACGTGGAATCCGTCCTGGTGACCCATCCGCTGGTTGCGGAGGCGGCCGTCATTGGCACACCTGACGAACTTCGCGGTGAAGTGCTTGAAGCTTACGTGGTGCTGCAGGATGGTTCGCCAGGGTCGGTGGAACTGGTGGTGGAGTTGCAGCAGTCGGTGAAGGACAAGTTTGCTGCCCATGCGTATCCGCGGCGAATTCACTTTGTGTCTGAGCTGCCCAAGACACCCAGCGGGAAGGTCCAGCGCTACATCCTGCGCGCCGAACGTGCCGCCATGCAAGAGGAATAAGCGTCCGCTCGTGGCAACGTTGGGCTGGCTGGAAGGTGTGGGCTAGCCCAGGGGGAAGGTTACTGCCGCCACGGTGAGCAGGACTGCGGCGAGGACTCCCAGCCCGAGGATGGTCCAACCGATGATGATGAAGACGAGTCCGGACTGGGCCAGGCCGTCGAGTCGGAACCGAGAGAAGTCATTCGGGTCATAGGCCACGGTCACGTGGGCGCCTGCGAACAGCGGCATGGATCTGACCATGGTGTGGCCGCGGCGGAAAACGCCGTCCGGGCTGCGCCATTCGTACTGGGGAAAACTGAAGCCGGACGGCACCACTATGCCCTGCGCCAGCGGCCAGGAACTGCTGCCCCGTTTGTGGATGACGCTGCCAATGATCAGGAATATGCTTCCGAGCATTAGCGGAATGGCTGAGAAAAAAGGTATCCAAGCGGGCATTGAATCATGCTACCAACCTGCCAAAGCCACGCCGAAGGTGCAGCTACGCTTCTGAGGTGTGTCCGCTCATGAGCGAGCCGCCGGTAAACTCCGCCACGGCACATCCCTCGTGCGCCCCCACGGAAGCCAGCCACAGCGAGGCCGCAACCTCATCGCCCAAAGCCAGCTGGCCGACGTCGGACGTTTCCTTGGATTGGTCCGGACCAGAGAGGGCCACCTGCCAGCCGGCGCCAAACACCGGGCGGCTCAGGATTCTCAATTGCGTGTCGAGGCCAATGCCCAGGGACTCAAGGTGGCGCAGGAGCTCGGGGTCATGGTCGCTGATACGCGAGATCCGGCCGGTGTGTCCCGGGTCCAGCTCGTCCAGGCGGTGCGAGGCTGGCATGCTGATGTGTCCCTCGGCGTCGGGAATGGGGTCGCCGTGCGGATCGCGGGTGGGGTGGCCCAGTTTGGCGCTCATCCGCTCGATGAAATGGTCCGAGACGGCATGCTCGAGCTGCTCCGCCTCGTCGTGGACCTCATCCCAGGTGTAGTCGAGCTCGCGGACCAGGTAGGTTTCCAGGAGTCGGTGGCGGCGCACCATGGCCAGCGCGAGTGAGAGGCCCTGGGCGGTGAGGTGGATGGGGCTGTACGGCTGGTGGTCCACCAAATCCAAATCCTTGAGCTTGCGGACCATTTCCGACACCGACGAGTTCGCAACGCCGAGCCGGGCGGCCAGCACGCTGGAGGTAATGGGCTTGTCCTGCCACTCCGTGTAGGCGTAAATGACCTTCACGTAGTCTTCGATGCTGGAGGAAGTGGCGGCATGTTTCACACCCCAACCCTACCTGTTGGGCCTGCCGCGTGAACGTCAGGCCTGACCGGAGAAGGAAAGCCACAGCAGGAGCGCGTTCAGGGCCACGATCAGGATGACGCTGATCAGGGCAGCCAGGCGCAGGGGGAGGCCGTCGCGGTGGACGCCCATGATCTTCCTGCTCGCGGTCAGACGCAGCAGCGGGATCAGGGCGAACGGGATGCCAAAGCTGAGCACAATCTGGCTGACAATCAGTGCCCACGTGGGGTCCACGCCCACCGAGAGCAGGATGATGGCCGGTATCAAGCTGACCAGGCGCCTTGTCAGCAGTGGGATGCGGACGTTCAGCAGACCGTTCATGATGGCGGCCCCTGCGTACGCGCCCACCGACGTCGAGGCGAGGCCGGAGGCGAGCAGTCCCACGGCGAAGGCCACCCCGATGACCGGGCCAAGGCTGTTCACAATGGCCTCGTGCGCGCCTTCAATGCTGTCCGTTCCGGAGATGCCGCCCAAGGTGGAGGCGGCCAGGAGCAGCATGCCAATGTTCACTGCACCGGCCAAAATCAAGGCCAGTACGACGTCGACCCGTGTCGCCTTGATGATCTGGCGCAGGCGCGCCGGTGTGCTCCGTGCGTCGGGGTGGCGGTCCTTGGCCAATTGTGAATGCAGGTAGATGGCGTGCGGCATGACCGTTGCCCCCAGCATGCCGGCTGCGAGCATGACACTGTGGGCGCCGTCGAAACGGGGAATCAGGCCGCGGGCAACTCCGGCCGGGTCCGGCGGGCTGAGGACCAAGCCGGCGAGGAAGCCGACCGTGATGATGACCAGCATGAAAATGATGATGGATTCAAAGTGCCGTTGGCCATGCCGGTTTTGGACGCTGAGAAGGACCATGGAGGCGATGCCGACGATGATGCCACCCACGGGCAGCGGCAGGCCGAAGAGCAGGTGGAGTGCGATTGCACCACCCACCACTTCGGCCAGATCCGTGGCCATGGCGACAAGTTCGGCCTGCAGCCAGTACAGGCGGCGCTTGCCAGCTGTGAGTCTTTCGCCCAGATGCTCGGGCAGGGATTTGCCGGTGACCACGCCCAGCTTGGCCGACTGGTATTGGACCAGCATCGCCATAATGTTGGCAGTAACCAGGACCCATACGAGGAGGTATCCGTAGCTGGCACCGGACGTGAGGTTGGCGGCCACGTTTCCCGGGTCAACATAAGCGATGGCAGCCACGAACGCCGGGCCCAACAATAGAGCGAGACCTCCGCGGGGCTTCCGCAGCGACTTCTTGTTTTGTGTGT
>JBBPZC010000148.1:0-8767 GCA_038199275.1 Actinomycetales bacterium | reverse complement strand
TTGCCGAGAAATACTGGCCCGGCCCGTTGACACTGATCTTCCACTCCCAGCCCTCATTGAACTGGGATCTGGGCGAGACCATGGGCACCGTTGCCCTGCGCGTTCCGGATGAGCAGATCGCCTTGGACCTGCTGGCGGTTACCGGACCGCTGGCAGTCTCGAGCGCCAACCGTACGGGACAGGGCTCCGCACAGACGGCGTCGGAGGCCCGCACCCAGCTGGCCGAGTCAATTGAGGTTTATTTGGAAGCCGGCTTCCGTCCGCTGGAAGGAACAGACCCAACCCCGTCCACCATCGTCGATGCCACCGGCCTGCGGTTGCGTGTGGTCCGCGAGGGTGCCATTTCCTTGGCTGAGATCCAGCGCATGATTCCCAGCGCACTGGGCCTGGAGGACGAGCCTGCCATGTGGGAGCCGGTGAACCTGAGCAAGTCGGAGCCCGAAGCCGACGTGGATGCTGTTAAAAACGCTGCGCCGGAAGTTGATTCAGTCGACGTGGACAAGCCCGCGGTGAGTCTCTCCAAGGATGGAGATGCGGCGGCTGAGATCACAGCTGTTGACAAGGCCACGGCTGTTGACAAAGCCACGGAGCCGACCGAAACTGCCTCATAACTGCGGCAGGTTCAACTCCCTGCAAAAAGACACCTTTTGCGTGAAAAGCGTCTGTTCCACCACAGGCTTTTTACGCAAAAGGTGTCTTTTTTGGTGTGCAGGGGAGCTTTTAGCCTCGGGCGGCTGCCAAGACGGCCTTGACCGCGGGTTCCGGGGTCAATCCTGCAGCCTCGGCCCAGCCGGGAGCCTGCACCTGGCCGAACCACATGAGCTCCACCCGACGGATGGGCCCGTGCAGCCGCTCGCCGAGCAGCCCGGAGACGAAGTATCCGCACTTCAGCACCGTGTTGCAGAGCCAGCGTGGCAACGTGATCGGGGCGCGGCCCCCAGCCAGGGCCAGGACGTCGCTGACGCTCAGACCTTCCCACGGCTGCAGTACCAGGGCCGGAACGGGGCCGTCGAACGAGCCGGTCTCGGCCACAAACCAGGCCAGCGCGTTGATGGAGCTGACGGGCGTGGGGGCCGTGCCGGGGGAGGCAACCGAGGCCAGCGGTGAACCGGCCACCTTGACGAAGGAGGCAGTGGTGGGGCGGTGGACGCCCTGGACGGATGTGGCACGGACCGTCACCACCCCGGAGTTGCCCGCGGTGGAGCTTGCGCCGTTGCGCACTTGCAGTTCCAACAGTTCCAGCACTTCCTCGCCCAAAGCCTTGGAGCGCGAATAAGCGGAGAACGGGGCACGGTCGCTGCTCTCGTCAATGACTGGACGGTGGCCCTGTACGGAGGCGCTGCTCAGGTGCACAAAGCGGGCGACCCCGGCATCACGCGCGGCCAGCGCAGCCACAGCCGGCAGCAAGGCGTTGGCACCGGTCAGCTCCGGTGACCCGCCATCTCCCGGAGTGGCCAGACCGGCGGCGTTCACCACCACATCGATGCCCGCGAAAGCCGCTGCCAGCTCCGCGCGGGCAGGGGAGGCCTCGGCCTCGGCGGCCACAGCCCGGGCCGCAGAGTCCTGTGCCAGGGCAGCCGTGGATTCCAGACGGGGAGCGGCCAGCTCGGTGACCTCAATGCCGGCCCCGGCACCGCGGGAGCGCAGCTCGGCAACAACGGCGGAACCAACAAATCCGGATGCGCCCAGGACCAACCAGCGCGGGGGAGTTCTCATCTTAGTTGGCCCTTTCCAACGGCTGCATGGGCACGAAGTCGCGTGCGGCCATGATCTTGCGGGAGTCCCGCCAACCTGCGAAGAGCCGGCCGGCACCGCGGGACGTCTTCTCAACTCCGGCCAAACGCACCAGTTCCTTGGACATGGTCAGTGCCGTGCCCAAGGCGAAGCCAAAGCGGTTGTAGCGGTTGTGCGCGCGCAGGTACTGGGCCACGAGCCCACGGTTGCGCATGACGTAGTAGCGGCTCAAATCGGAAGAGTCGTTTAGGTGCCTGATGCCCAGGTTCAGACTGCGTTGGGGGCGGACCTTGTGCAGCACAAACTCGTTGACATACACCACGGGGCGTTGGAGTGAGACGAGCCAGCCGTATATGGTGTCGTCCCACGTCAGGAAGAAGCGGGAGTCCGGCAGGCCCACGCCCTTGACGGCGTCGGCATGCAGCAGCATGCCTTCAAAGCAGCCCACGTCGGTGGGGAATTCGTTGGAATCCTTGAAGATGTCCCCGCGCACGGGCAGTGGCAGGCCCAGGAACTCGTTGAACCTGTTCTGCCAGAAGAACGGCTTGCCCGAGGCGTCGTAGCGCCGGCCCACCAGGGCATCGTATTTATCCATCCACGGACCAAAGGCGCCGACGGCCCCGGAGACGACAGTGACGTCGTCGTCCATCAGCCACATCCACTGGGCACCCTCGGCCAGGGCGCGCTCAACACCGGCGGAGAAACCGCCCGCACCGCCGCTGTTTACGGCCAACTCATGGTGGATGACCGGGACGGGCGTTGGCAGTGCGGCAAAATCCTCGCGCACGGAGGCCACGAGCTCGCTGGTGGTGTCGGTGCTGGCATTGTTGACCACGATCACCCCGTCCGGGGCCGGGGACAACAACGCGACGGAGTCCAACAGCTCGGCCAAATAGTCGGCACGGTTGAAGGTGGTGATGACAATGAAAAATTGGGCGCGTCGGTCCAAACTCAAAACTTCTGGTCCTTCATGGGCCCAAATTTGGCCCCTCGCATGCCGGCGGCGTAGGTGCCCAGCCATTTGGCCAAGCCCTTCACGTCGCCTTTTTTCAGAAAGAACAGGGGGTATCCGACGGCGTCCGCCACGAAGGAGCGCACGCGGCGGTGCTTGCGGGTCAGGAAGCCGCGGTTGCGGTAGTAGTAGAAGCGCTTGAAGGGCGTTTCCGGCACCAGCACGTGCAGGCGGTCGCCCAACACTTCCTGAACCTCGCCCCAACCAGCCGGGTGGGTCAGTGCCACGGAAGTCACGGTGCCAAACTTCACCTTGGCCTGGCGCAGGCGCAACATGAAATCGGTCTCGTCGCCGCGGATGAACAAGCGCAGATCCGGCAGGCCCACCTTGAAGAACACGTCCGTGCGGATGAGGGCGCCGTTGAAGAACTGGCCCACATTGTCAATGAAGCCCAGCGGTTCAACCACGGCACGATCATGCGTCAGGTGGCCGTCAATACGGAAGGGGAAGGAGAGCTTGGTGGGTTCCCCAGGCGCCACAATGAGCGGCACAACCACGTCAAGACCACGTGTCTTGGCAGCGTCCAGCAAGGTGGCCAGGCACGTGGGATCTTCCGGATGGGCGTCGTCGTCCATGATCCAGACCCACTCCGCTCCAGAGGCGATGGCGTTGAGGATGGCCAGTGAAAAACCACCGGCACCGCCCAGGTTGGCCAGGGAGCGTACATAGGTCACCTCGGCGGGAGCATCGGCGGCGATTTGTGCCACGGATTCGGTACCGGAATCGACCAGCGCTATTGCCAGGGGAGTGTGGCTCTGCTGCGAAAGGGCCCCCAACAAGGTGCGGACGTCGTCGGGCCTGTCAAAAGTCACGGCGGCAACGGCAACGGAATCGGTCAAAGGGGGTCCTCTCGGGTGGCGCCTGCGGTGATCCGCGGCTACCGGAACGGCCAATACAGAAAGTAACCGCCCGAAGGGATTACTATGCATGTGTAGCCTCCAGTTTAGTACAGCCATTCACGGGTGCGTTGTTGCGCCATGGATCAGGCGGCTCGGACAAGCAATAACCGCGGACGAAAACGGAAAATACGAATCACGTTGAATACCTCCAGTGCACAGGCAAGCGGGAAACCGGCAGTAACTTCCGGGGACGGTGAGCGCAAGCCGCGACTGTGGCTTTGGTCACAAGCGCTTCTGGATTCCCTGGCGTGGGCGGTGGCGCTCTGTTTGGCAGCGCTGCTGCGCTATGAGTTGGATGTCCGCCTCATCAATTTCGCCGGCCTGGTCCTGTTGATCAGCATTGCCGTGGCCACGCAGCTTATTGTGGGCTGGTACATGGCGCTCTACCGGGGCCGCTACACCTTCGGCAGCATCCATGAGGCCCGCGTGCTCATTGCCGTAACGCTCATTGTGGGCGTGGTGACCAGCATTGTGCTTTCCATCTTCATCAACGAACTTCACATAGCCCGTTCTGTGGCCGTAATCGCGTTCCCGTTCGCCGCGCTGTCCATGGCCGCGGTGCGCTACGTCAAGCGTCTGTACGTTGAAGGCAAGCCCACCTTTGGTGAGGAGGCCCAGCGCACGCTGATCTATGGCGCAGGTTTTCTGGGCAACTCGCTGGTCACCCGCATGGTCCAGGACCCGGAGTCGCCTTATGTGCCTGTGGGCCTGATCGACGACGACGCCTCCAAGAAGCACCTGCGCCTGAGTTCCGTGGGGGTTGTGGGCAATGGTTCGAACCTGCCGGAGGTCATCAAGCGCACCAAGTCCACCGTGATTGTGCTGGCCATGGCCCACTTGAGTGCCCGCCAGATCCGGGAAATTTCAGACAGCGTCTCCGGCCTGGGCGTGAAGGTGCTGGTCCTGCCACCCCTGCAGAAAATGCTCAGCCCCGAGGAAAACCTGCGCGGCCTGCCGGACTTTCGCGAAATCGACGTCGCGGACCTTATTGGCCGCACCCCGGTGGAAACCCAGGTGGAGCAGATCGCCGGCTACGTCAAGGGCAAGCGCGTGTTGGTCACCGGCGCCGGCGGATCGATTGGTTCCGAGCTGTGCCGGCAGCTCAACGGCTTTGCCCCGGCGGAATTGATGATGCTGGACCGTGACGAATCCGGTCTGCAGCACACCCAGCTTTCCATAGAAGGCCACGGGCTGTTGGACAACAAGAACATCCTGCTCGCCGACATCCGCGATGCAGACGCCCTGAACAAAATTTTTGCCGAACGCCGCCCCGAAGTGGTGTTCCACGCCGCCGCACTCAAGCACGCCCCGCTGCTGCAGATGTACCCCGAAGAGGGCTGGAAGACGAACGTCATGGGCTCACTGAACGTCTTGGCTGCAGCGCGCAGCGTTGACGTGGAAACCTTCGTCAATGTCTCCACCGACAAGGCGGCCAGCCCCACCACAGCCTTGGGCCACTCCAAGCGCGCCGCCGAGAAGCTCACATCCTGGATGGCACGGGAGACCGGCGGGCGCTACGTCTCCGTCCGCTTCGGCAACGTCATTGGCAGCCGCGGCTCCATGCTCCCGCTGTTCACCGACCAGATCAACAAGGGCGGCCCCGTCACCGTCACGCACCCGGACGTCACCCGCTTTTTCATGACCATCCCCGAGGCCTGCCAGCTGGTCATCCAGGCCGGGGCCATTGGCCATGGCGGCGACGTGCTGATCCTGGACATGGGCGAGCCCGTGCGGATCATGGACGTTGCCGAACGCATGATCGCCATGTCCGGACGCGACATCAAGATCAAGATCACCGGCCTGCGCCCCTCGGAGAAGCTCCACGAGCAGCTCACCGGCGACGATGAGACGCAGGATGCCGACGGCCACGCCAAAATTTCCCACACCCACGCCCGCCCGCTCAGCCCGGCAGATCTGGACCTGGATTTGTGGCTGCGGCGCTGCGTGGAAGAGGCCGGTCCCGAGGCCCCCAGCATTGACGAGTCCGACGGCGACGTCGCGGCAGGTGCATGATGGAACTCTGGGCACAAATCACCGTGGGCGCCATTGCGCTGGGCCTGGCACTGCTGTTGCCGCTGTTCGTCCGCCCCCTGCTGGTCCGCGCCGGCGTGCTGGACATCCCCAACGCACGCTCCTCCCATAACCAGCCCACCATCCGCGGCATGGGAATTACGACGGCGGTGGCCCTGGCTGCCGCTGTCCTGGCCGCAATCTTCCTTCCCCAAACCGGGGAAGCCATCAAAGGTTCGCTGACCCTGTTGGTGATTCTCGGCGTCGTGCTTGCCGCTGCAGCCATTGGTTGGCTGGAGGACATTCGCGGGCTGTCCGTGAAAATCCGGGCCGGGCTGCAATTGGGCGTCGGCGCCGTGGCAACTGCCATGGTGGCGCTGATTGATCCGGGCCAACAGCAGCTGTGGCTGATCCCGGTGGGTGCGCTGGCGCTGGCTGCTTATGTAAACGTCGCCAACTTCATGGACGGCATCAACGGCATTTCCGGTACCCACGGATTCCTGGTGGGTGGGTTCTATGCCTACGCCGGCGTGCTGAGCTCGCACGCGTGGCTCGTGTACGCGGGCATCGCGATTGCCCTGGCCTTTGCCGGCTTCCTGCCCTGGAACCTCAGCCGCAACAAGGTGTTTTTGGGTGATGTGGGCAGCTACCTGCTCGGTGCCTCCATTGCTGTGACGGCCATGTGTGCGTTCCTTGCCGGAGTGCCGGTGGAATATGTTTTCTCACCCGTGCTGATTTATTTGGTGGACACCTTTGTGACATTTCTGCGCCGGCTGCTGGCGGGGGAGCGGTGGTACGTGGCCCACCGGCAGCACGTCTATCAGCGCCTGAACATTGTGGGACTCAGCCACATCCAGGCCACTGGTGTGGTGTGCGTGGCCACAATCCTGGTCAGCGTGCTGGGCATTGTCGCGGCGCAAGGCAACGAGACCGCGCAGATTGTGGCCACCGCGGCCGGGTTTGCCGTGGTGTTGGTCTACCTGCGCACACCCACCTGGTTCCAGGCCCTGCTGCGAAACCGCAAGGAACGCGGAATCGTCGGGGGCTCAGATGGCGGGGCGGCAGACGAGGGATCGCAGACGGAAGCATAGCGTGGCCTGACAATGTGTCAATGCTGTGTTCTATCTCGTGTAGAATTTACTGCGGTGACAAACACCGCAGCTGTGCCCACGCCGAGTTCTGCGGCGTTTGATGGCAGAACCCCCGCCCTGATGATGGAGCTCCCATGAAGGACAAAAGCACGCCTCACGGCGCTGCGCACGAGCCGCTGGCGGTCTCGGGTCCCACGGCGAGCCCCAGCTGGAACATTCTGAAAAAGTGTTTGGCCGTTGACGGTATGGCCGTCGTTGTCATGGTGGTGCTGGCCTTCATCTTCACCGACGTCGACGGAGTGCTCAGCGTGCTCTTCGGCTCGGCACTGGTCATTGCGTTCTTCGGCCTGAGCCTGCTGGTGGGGCACCTGGTTTCGGCCAAAATGCCCGATGCAGTCATGGGCGTTTTTGTCATGACCTACTTCGTGAAGGTCATTGGCTTCGCCGCCGTGCTTTTTGCTTTGGGAACACCCGGCTGGTTGAACAAGCCTTGGTTTGCCGGAGCTGGCGTTGCTGCAGTCCTGATTTGGCAGGCCACGGAAGTGGTTATTTTCTCCAGGCAGCGCTTCCTGTTCTTCAATGACGTGCCCGCCAGCGCCAAATCAGCCCAAGACTCCACCGCCGAAGACAAGGGTGAGGGAAGCGTTCCATGAGTAAAAAGAACACCGGGGCCCAAGGTCCCGACCACGTGGTGGTACCGCCAAAGTCGAAAGACAACAAGCTGGACTATACGTACATTATTGGCGGAATCCTGCTCTGGGGTTTGATAGGGTGGGGACTGGACTTTTTATTGGACACTGCTTGGATCGTGTTCGCTGCCCTCCCCGTAGGGGCGGTCTGCGGATATTATCTGGCCAGGCATCATCAAAGCATGGCCGCTAAGGATGATGGAAAATCCCAATGAATCCCACCATCAGACTTTTTCACGGTGCTGACCATCTTGTGATGGAACACCACATTTGCCCTATGACCGAAACTGCAGAGAGGACAGCGCGTTGACCGCGTTTGCGCTTCCGATGGCCTCGAATGACGGTGGCTTCGTACCACCGACGATTAGTGATACCCACCTCCCAGACATCCTTCCCTGGATGACCGATTACGGTACCGGTCTGGGCAAGCAAATGATCATGGTTATCCTCTCGGTGATCTTGATTGTTTGGTTCTTCAAAGCTGCGATCCGAAACCCGAAACTGGTTCCGGGCAAGGCCCAATTCTTCGCCGAAGGCTTCTACAGCTTCGCGCGCAACACTGTTGGCCGCGACATCATGGGTGAGAAAAACTTCCGCCCCTGGGTGCCGTTGCTGTTCTCAGTGTTCCTGTTTGTGCTGCTGAACAATATTTTTGGAGCGATTCCGTTCCTTCAGCTGCCCTCCTTCTCCCACGCAGGCAGTGCTTACGCAATTGCCCTGATCATTTACTTCACGTGGATTGCGGTTGGCGTTCGGAAGCACGGCATCCGGTACTTCAAGCTTGCAGTGGTTCCCACCGGTGTCCCCGGCTGGATCCTGCCGCTGCTGGTGCCGTTGGAAATCATCTCAAACTTCATTGTCCGCCCCCTGACGCACTCACTGCGTTTGATGGCAACAATGCTGGCCGGTCACATGATTGTGATTTTGGCAGGTAGCGGTGCCCAGTACTTGATCATGGAACAGGACAACATCCTGCTCAACGCCACTGGCGTTGCAGTAATTGCCGGTTCCGTGGCCATGTACTTCCTGGAATTGTTGATCATGCTCCTGCAGGCGTTTGTCTTTACCCTGCTGACCGCGATCTACATCCAGGGCAGCCTTGACGCTGACGCACACTAGCAACACCTCTCGCACCACCAAAATTTTTCTCGAATAAAAGAATCACCTCACAACCTGCCGGCACAACGTCGGTATCTTGAAAGGAACGAAATGGAACTCCACGGCTCGCTCAACATGATTGGCTACGGCCTGGCAGCTATTGGCTCGGCTATTGGTGTGGGCATGATCTTCGCCGCCTACATCAACGGCGTGGCCCGCCAGCCTGAAGCCCAG
>JBBPZC010000147.1:0-4538 GCA_038199275.1 Actinomycetales bacterium | reverse complement strand
TAGTAGGTTTTGCCGTCCCCAACTGCCCCCCCCCCCGCCGGCGCCCCCCCCGCCGGTGGGGCGGCCCCCCTTCGTGCGTGGTTGGCTTGGGCACCGGAGGCTTGGGCAGGACTGTCTGAACAGGGTTGCCCGAACAGGGTTTGCCTCATCAGCGCTCCCGCGCCGTGGGTCTAGTTGGCGCCGGTGCTGCCCGCCGGAGCGCCGAACAGTGGTGCCAGCGCCTGCCAGCTGGAAATTTCACATCCGTTGGTGCGCTTAAAGGTGGCGTTGACCGGTTTGCCGTCGAGCCAGCCGGTGACGACGGCAACTTCGGGGCCGCCATACTGGTCGATGCAGATCCGGTTGGGGTCCGGCAGCTTGAAGAACAGCTCCGCTCCGTACTGCTTCACGGCTGCCAGCGCCGCAGCGGGATCAGGCAGCGTGGAGTCCGCCGACGGGGTGGACCCGTCGGCCACGAGCCGAAACTCCCGTGGCGTGGCGTCGGGTGCATCCGTAAGGTTGATGCTCAGGTCAACCTCCGCCGCGGCCGTTGATGTCGGAGAAGCGGACGTAGAGGTGGTTGGCGTTGGCATTGTGGGCACCGGTGGGAGCGCGGACGGGACCGCATCGCTTGGTCCGCCCGTTTTACCGGGCGTCTGCTGCGCGCACGCGGCCGTCACGGTGAGCACCGAAAGGAGCAACCCAACCACCACCAGTTGTGATGGACGGAATCGCCCGGGGGGTGCCCCACGCTGTGAACGCGTTGGTTGAGCTCGCTGAGTTCTCATGATGGCCCTCTCTAACGCTTTTCGCCCATGCTAGCGCACGTTTCTGGGAGCGGAACGGATCGGAGATCACCCCACATGCGGCCGCCGGGCACCCAAGCAGCGTCCCGCCGTCGCCTCTTACCAACGCTCGCGCAGATATGACCTGTTTGAGCGCAACGCTCGCTCTCTTCCGCTCACGTCATCGGGTCCAAAATCACCGCGATCCCCGGACCTGTGAATAACTTCCGACGACGATTGAGGATCACGGCTGCAGGAGCTGATCCTGCCGCCGTGGCTCGCAGATTCTCGAGAGCTCCACTTGAGCAAACCCAGGGCGTTGCCCGGAGCCCGACGCAAAGGCGTCACGGGGCATACCCTCGCTGATTTCCCAGGTGAGGTGGAAAGCACCGATGGTTTGAGAATCAGCGCGAGGTCACGCACATGGCTCGACCTCGCCCATTTGCTGCCGCTGACTGACTTGGTGTGCGTCGGCGACCCACTAATACGAGTTCCACGGCCGCAGTTCGAAGGCCGGAGTGAACCATACGCCACGCTGGCCTCTCTACGTACGATGCTCGGGCGTCATCGAAATTTGCAGGGAATCGTCAAGGCCCGGGAAGCGTTGGCACTCATGCGCGTGGGAGCGGACTCAGGTCCCGAAACATTACTGCGCCTGGCAATGCGCGACGCCGGCCTGCCGGAGCCAGATTTACAAATCACCCTGTGGCAGGGGAAAGGCGCACCCTCGGCAGACGCCGGGTATCGGCAGCGAAAAATTGCCTTACAGTACGACGGCGACCATCACCTTGACGAGCCACAGCGCCACAGTGACCGTCGGCGGGACAACGCTTTTGTGGCCGCCGGCTGGACCGTACTCATTTTCACCCAGCGGGACCTCGCCAACGGATTTCAAGACGCAGTCATTCGCATCAAGCAGGCGCTGCGATCCGCATGGTTGGACCCGGCTGTAGTTTCAGGCTTCGTCTCTGATATCTAGTCCACACCCGGATGAATTCCATAACCCATTTTGCACGCACGTACCGCTATTAAACGTCGAACGCTCCCCCACATGTGAAGGAGCGTTCGGCGATTTTCGCTCACATCTGAGCGAGCGTCCGTACTAAACGCCGCGTATGGGAGCGTTGGCGGGGTGTATTAGATGTCGCCGCGGATGAAGGCCTCAACCTTTTCATGCGCGATGTCATCGGCGTACTGCTCCGGCGGGGACTTCATGAAGTAGCTCGAAGCCGAGAGGATGGGTCCGCCAATGCCGCGGTCCAGGGCAATCTTGGCTGCACGGATGGCGTCGATGATGACACCGGCCGAGTTGGGTGAATCCCAAACTTCCAGCTTGTATTCCAATGAAACGGGGGCGTCCCCGAAGTTACGGCCTTCAAGGCGCACAAAGGCCCACTTGCGGTCATCCAGCCAGGCCACGTAGTCCGACGGACCAATGTGGACATCGTCGGCTGACAACACTGCGGAGGTGTTGGAGGTGACGGCCTGGGTCTTGGAGATCTTCTTGGATTCCAGGCGGTCACGCTCGAGCATGTTCTTGAAGTCCATGTTCCCGCCGACATTGAGCTGGTAAGTGCGGTCCAGGACCACGCCGCGGTCTTCGAAGAGCTTGGCCATGACGCGGTGCGTGATGGTGGCACCGATCTGGGACTTGATGTCGTCGCCAACAATCGGCACACCGGCTGCAGTGAACTTGTCAGCCCACTCCTTGGTGCCGGCAATGAAGACCGGCAGGGCATTGACGAAGGCAACGCCGGCGTCGATGGCGCACTGGGCGTAGAACTTGGCCGCAGCGTCAGAGCCAACAGGCAGGTAGCAAACGAGAACGTCAACCTTGGCGGCCTTCAACTCAGCCACAATGTCAACTGGATCGGCATCGGATTCCACGATGGTTTCGCGGTAGTACTTGCCCAAGCCATCCAGCGTGGTGCCACGCTGGACCGGAACGTTGAGGTTGGGAACGTCGGCGATCTTGATGGTGTTGTTCTCACTGGCACCAATTGCCTCGGAGAGGTCCAGCCCAACCTTCTTGCTGTCCACGTCGAAGGCAGCTACGAACTGCACATCATTGACATGGTAAGGACCGAACTCGACGTGCATCAAGCCGGGAACCTTTACGCTGGGGTCAGCATTCTGGTAGTACTGGACGCCCTGAACCAGGGATGCTGCACAGTTTCCAACGCCGATGATGGCAACCCTAATAGGATGATTGGACACGGAACTCCTTCAATAAAATCGCACGGACCCGGCTCTCACTTTGCGGTGATGGTCGACGCACGTCCTTGCACTCGAGGCAAAGACACGACGCACGGCTATTTCGACCGGATCTGACGCCCCAACGGCGCCCTAACCATAGTACTCAACACCCGCACCCCCGAAAATGTTCCATCGGGCGCAAATGTCTCTTTCAGTTCTACCACCAGCACACGAATACGGGGCCATCGAGTGGCCCCGTACCCGTGATGGACTTATTTCTGCGCCCACCTGTTGATGGCGGATTCGACGGCGAACTCGTCAATCGCGGTGAGTTCTTCTTCGGCGAAACTCAGGTTTTCAATGGCGCCCACCGTGTTTTCCAGCTGCGTCACGCTCGAGGCGCCCACGAGGGCAGAGGTGACGGGGCTGCCCTTGGGCTGCTTGCGCAGGATCCAGGCGATAGCCATCTGTGCCAGTGACTGGCCGCGCCCGGCGGCAATGTCGTTGAGCCCGCGCACCCGCGCCATCTTCTCTTCGGTCAGGTCGTGCTCATGCAGGAAGTGTTCCTTTGCGGCACGTGAGTCCGTCGGCACACCGTTAAGGTACCGGTCCGTGAGCATGCCCTGCGCCAGGGGCGAGAAGGCGATGGAACCGGCGCCCACCTCGTCGAGGGTTTCATAAAGGTTCGGTTCCCCATCCTCGGTCCAGCGATTGAGCATGGAGTAGGAGGGCTGGTGGATGAGCAGCGGGGTGCCCATCTCCTTCAGAATCCGGGCAGCTTCGAGCGTCTGGGCCGGGGTGTAGGAGGAAATACCAGCGTACAGCGCCTTGCCGGAACGTACCGCGTGATCCAGAGCGCCCATGGTCTCTTCCATGGGGGTGTCGGGGTCCGGGCGGTGGCTGTAGAAAATGTCCACGTAATCGAGGCCCATGCGGGTCAATGACGCGTCCAGGCTGGAGAGCATGTACTTCCGTGAGCCCCACTCTCCGTACGGGCCCGGCCACATGAGGTACCCGGCCTTGGTGGAGATGACGAGTTCGTCGCGGTGCGCGGCAAAGTCGTCCTTGAGGTGGCGGCCGAAGTTTGTTTCGGCAGTTCCAGCGTGCGGGCCGTAGTTGTTGGCCAGGTCAAAGTGGTTGATGCCCAGGTCAAACGCACGGCGCAGGATGTCGCGCTGCACCTCGAATGGTTTGTCGTCCCCAAAGTTGTGCCAGAGGCCCAGCGAGATGGCGGGCAGCTTCAGCCCACTGCGCCCGACTCGGCGGTAGGGCATGGTTTCGTAGCGGTTTTCCGCGGCGTGAAAGGTCATGAGTTCCATCTTGCCACTTAAAGTGAGTGACTTGAATCTACTTCCGCGCGGAATGCCCGTCAGCCGCTCGGCTGATGGAAATACGCTCACGCCGGTTCCACAAGTTGGCACAAACCGTAACCAGTCTGTGCTTGCTCAAGAGCCATTATTGCAATGGCGTCCTTCCCAAGCTATTGGTCCTCAGCATCACGGCACGCTGTCCTCACTCGAACCCGTTAGCCAGACAGCTGCTTCCGGCGTGGCAACCCGGAAGCTGAACGACTGTTCC
>JBBPZC010000146.1:0-22292 GCA_038199275.1 Actinomycetales bacterium | reverse complement strand
TGTGGTCCGTGGAGGTGATCCAGTTGACCACAATACGTCCCTTGGAGACGGGCGCGGTGCGGGGACCCGTGGAGCTTGACGTCTCAGCGGTGGCATACGTGTAGGCCATGATTCCCCTAGGAGCAATGTCGAACCAAGGCGCAGGCCTTGAACCTCCTGCACGGATGGGCTTCCATTACGCCCAAGTCTAGGTGGTCAAAGACACAAAGACAACGGCCCGACGAGACTCCTGAAAAGTATGCGCGTCATTTGGGAAGTGCTCAACGAAATAGATCCCGAAACAGCACGGATGTGCCGGGACCCAGCTCTTGGATTGGATGGATTGAGTGAGATGCACCTACTGCCATTGATGCTTTTTCATAAAATGCAATTCTTCTGATCCGTTTTCCAGCGAATTGTACGGATTCCATTCGGCGAACAGGCAGGAATGCCTGTCGTTGCGGCTGCCCGCAACTACATAGGCCGCGGGGCTGTCTTGAGCACCAAAGCAGACCATCCTGAAGGGCCTCCTCTCCGAAATCCTGTAATCCCCACGTTCCAGCACGCCCAAATGGGTGCAAATCCGCACAGCCAAGCCGCTGCGTCGGCGAGACTCATTCTCGGCGAACAATCACAGCTCCCTCCCGGCGCTGCGGGCGTACTCTGGAATCATGGTCGAACAGCAGCCGGGCCGGGGTGCGTTTGCCCTTGGCCGCCGGGCCAGGAGTGTGCTGACACGCGTGCCGGTCTGGTCGTGGCGAATATTCATGCACACCATCAGCAGGGTGGAGGTGCGGACGCTGAATTCGGAGCCCATCACCACGGTCAGATACTGGCACGACATTGACTTCGTCGGTGACCGCATCCACTGGCACCTGCTCGATGTCATGGCCCCGGTCAACAGCAGCGAGGACGAAGCCGTCAGAGCGCCCCTTCCGGTGTATGTGTATTTTCATGGCGGCGGATGGACCTCCGGGGACAAGGCGTCGCTGACCAAATATTGTGCCGGTCAGGCCGCAACAGGCGTGGTGGTGGTCAACGTCAACTACCGGATGGCTCCACACTTCCATCTGGGGCACGTGTTGGAGGATGCGAACGCCGCGCTGGCCTGGGTGCAGAACCACATTGGCGAGTTCAACGGTGACAGCCGGCGCATCGTGCTCGGCGGGGATTCGGCCGGCGGACAAATCTCCGCACTCATGGCCGCTGCCACGTTCCGTCCGGAGCTTGCCCGGCATTACCACTTGGACTCCACCCTGCACCTGGACCAACTCCGGGGCCTGGTGCAGCACTGCAGCATCGTCGATTTTTCTGTCTTCTTCGACAAGGGCTTTGTCATGAGCCTGAACTTTGTCCGCATGCTCCTGCCGCGGGGCGATGCCGCAGCCAGCCGTCACCGCCGTACGGTGCACTCGCACACCCGCCACCACCTCCTGCGCGAGGCCGCCCACTACATGTCCCCCATTGAGTGGCTCGATTCGCGTTGCCCGCCCGTTTTTGTCACCACCTCGGAGCGGGATTTTTTCTATGCCTCCAACATGAATTTCATCAAGACCCTCAGCGACCGCGGCGTCCCTGTCGACTCGCTGGTGTACGGCTGGGGCGACACCAACACCGAGCACACGTGGCAGCAGAACTTCCGTTATCCCGAGTCCCAAGAGGTCTACCGGCGCCTAGAATCGTTTATAACGAGGGTGACGGTCCCGGCGTAGTTTTCCACGCTCTTGCCGACATCAACCGGAGGTGTGGCCATGGGATTTTTCGCCAATGATGGGAAGGACGACGGCGTCACCTGGCTACGCGCGCAGGCCCACCCGGGTGCCACCAAGGGAAATGCCGGGAACGCAGAGGACACGGAAAATGCGGTGGGCGCGGCTAATACGGCGGCCGCGGCAAGTACCCCGGCCGCGGCAAGTACGCCGGACACGGCGCGTCCGGCGGACGCGGCAGCACTGGCCGATGCCGGACTGCGGGACTTCGATTGGTCCGTACTTCCCGATGGTTTTACAGCAACCATATTCCCGGCACCCAGCGGTCCCCTCGCCACCATCTCCTGCGGTGACCCGCAGGCCCCGCAGGTTGTCCTGGTCCCCGGGGCCACCGGGTCCAAGGAAGACTTTGTCCTGATGATGCCCATCCTGGCGGCAGCCGGTTACTACGCACTCAGTTTCGATCTGGCCGGCCAATACGAGTCCTGCGGTGCCGGGCCCGAAAACCTCACCCCCGCCCAAACTCACTATGGATATGCGCTCTTCTTTGAGGACCTGTTGGCACTGCTGCGCTCACTGGACCGGCCCGCCCACGTAGTGGGCTATTCCTTCGCCGGCACCATCGCAGGCTTGGCCTATGCCCACGCCCCGGAGCTGTTTAAAAGCCTGACCCTGCTCAGTACCCCACCTCTGGCAGGTCAGAGTTTCCGCGGTGTCAGCCGGATCGGCCCGGCGAGTTCTCTGGCCACCGGCCGGATCGGTGCATCATTGATGACGTGGGGCATCAAAAGCAACGCCATCCCCGTCCCTCCCGGCCGGCTCCGTTTTGTCCGGGACAGGTTTGAGCTCACCCGCAAACAGTCAGTACGTGACATTGTCTCCCTCATGAAACACACGCCTGACCTGCAGCCAATTCTCTCCCAAGCCCGCCTGCCCAAGCTGGTGGCCGTCGGCGAACACGACTTGTGGCCCACCCGACTGCACGCGGACTTCGCGCGCTCACTGGGTGCGGAATTGGCGGTATACCCAGCCGGGCACAGCCCGTGCGAGACCTCGCCCAACCAGCTGTGCCGCGATTTGCTGAAGATGTTCACACGGGCCGGAAAATAGTCCGCGCCACAGGTGAACCCGGCATTGGCATTGGCATCAGCATCAGCATCAGCAACAGCAACAGCAACACGGCACTATTGTTGCCGGCCATGCACCCACTGCCGCCGATTCCGGCGTCGGATCAGGGGATGCTCGGTGGCAAACAAGTGGACGAAAGTCCCCCACGCCATGGCCAGCCGATGCCCCAGCGAAGCCCACGTTTCAAACGGCCTGGCCGATACAGGCATGCGGAGCTGGGGGTCGTATTTCACCAGCATGTCCGGGCGCAGCAGGTAGGACACTTCCAGATCGTCGTGCACGCCTTGGACGTTGCGAGTCACGGATGGGCCGATCCGCTCCCATACTCCTGCCGTCATGGCGTAGTTTGAGCCAAAGACCGGCGCGTGGCCCAGCAGGAACCCCACGACGTGGAAATATCCGCCCAGGTACAGCACCCGGCCGACCCAGCACACCAGCCGGGGCCCGCCATAAAAAACACCGGGCCCGGTGACCAAGGCCAGCTCCCCGGCTTGGGCCAGGTCCGCCTCAACCCGGGCCAACCAATCCGGAGCGGGGCGGGAATCGGCGTCGATCCGGGCCAAAATGGTGGCATCCGCTGCGTCGAACCCGCGCGCCGAGGCGCCGGCTACACCGGGCGGAGGCCAATAAACCCGCCGCACCCCGGCCGCGGCGCACACCTCCGCTGTGTTGTCGATGCTGGCGTTGTCCACCACAATGATCTCGTCCGCCGGACGGGACTGCAGCGCCAGGTGGGAGAGGCACACGGCCAGCATCCCGGCGTCGTTCCTTGCAGGAATGACGACGGCGATGCGTGCCACGGAATGGCGTCTGCTCCCCATGGGCACAGACTACAACAGGGCTCGGAGACAGCTGCCTACGCCGTGGCGGCTGCGGCTGCCCTCGCTGCCGCCGGGAGGGCTTCGAAGATGCGGTTCATGGCAACGTCGTCATGCGCGGCGGAGAGGAACCAGGCTTCGAAGACGCTCGGGGGCAGGTAAACGCCGGAGTCCAGCATGGAGTGGAAGAACGGCGCGTAGCGGAACGCTTCCTGGCCTTGGGCGTCGTCGTAGTTGTGGACACCGTGCTCGGAGGTGCCAAAAGCCACGGAGAACAGGTTCCCGGCGCGCTGGATCGAGTGGTCCACGCCCTCGGCGCCCAAGGCACCGGACAGCGCGGCGGAGAGTTCCAGCGAGCGGGCATCCACGGTTTCGTACACGGATGCCGTGGCCGCCGTCAGGGTCGCAACACCAGCAGCCATGGCCACGGGGTGTCCGGACAGCGTGCCCGCCTGGTACACCGGGCCCAGGGGTGCCAGGTAGTCCATGACCTCGGCGCGGCCGCCAAGTGCCGCCGTCGGAAGTCCTCCACCAATGACCTTGCCGAACGTGAACAGGTCCGGGGTCCAGCCCTCCGCGGAACCGGTCAAGCCCCAGTATCCCGCCGCGCCAACGCGGAAGCCGGTCAGGACCTCGTCCAGGATCAGCAGTGCGCCATTGGCGGAGGTGATGCGGGACAGACCGGCGTTGAAACCCTCGCCCGGGGTGACGACGCCCATGTTGGCCGGTGCGGCCTCGGTGATGACGGCGGCAATCCGGTCCCCGTGTGCGGCAAAGGCGGCTTCCACGGCGGCCAGGTCGTTGTACGGCAGCACCAGCGTTTCGGCGGCAGTGGCGGCCGTGACGCCGGCAGATCCGGGCAGTGCAAGGGTGGCCAGACCGGAGCCGGCCGCGGCCAGCAGGGAGTCGAGATGGCCGTGGTAGCAGCCGGCAAACTTGATGATCAGATCGCGGCCCGTGAAGCCGCGAGCCAGGCGCACGGCCGTCATGGTCGCCTCGGTGCCGGTGGAGACCATGCGCAGGCGTTCGACGCCGGAGACCCGCCCCTGCACGAGGGCCGCCAATTCGCTTTCGGCAGGAGTGGAGGCGCCGAAGCTCAGCCCGTGGTCAACGGCCGCGTGGACGGCGGCCAGAACGTCGGGATGCGCATGGCCGAGCAATGCCGGACCCCAGGAGCAGACCAGGTCCACGTAGTCGCGGCCGTCGGCGTCCGTCAGATAGGCACCCTTGGCATTGACCATGAAACGGGGGGTTCCGCCCACGGCGCCGAAAGCGCGCACGGGGGAATTCACCCCACCGGGCATGAGGGTCTTGGCGCGGTCAAAAAGTTCCTGCGAGCTGGTCATGAAACGTCCTTGGCTAAGTGGTGGTGGGAAGAAGAACGGCGGATTACGCGCGGAGCCAGCCGGCAAGCTCGGCGGCCCAGTAGGTCAGGATCATGGAGGCACCCGCGCGCTTGATGCCCAGCACGGACTCCTCGATGGCTGCCTGGCGGTCGATCCAGCCGTTGGCGGCCGCGGCCTCGATCATGGCGTATTCGCCGGAGATTTGGTAAGCGGCCACCGGCACGGGGCTCATGGACGCGACGTCGGCCAAGATGTCCAGGTAGCTCATCGCGGGCTTGACCATGATGATGTCAGCGCCTTCGGCCAGATCCAGTTCCACCTCGTGGAGCGCCTCGTGGCGGTTGCCCGGGTCCATTTGGTAGGCCCGTCGGTCTCCCTGCAACTGCGAATCCACGGCCTCGCGGAACGGACCGTAGAACGCGGAGGCGTATTTGGCGGCGTACGCCAGCACGGAAACGTTGATGTAGCCTGCCGAATCCAGGGCTTCACGGATCACGGCCACCTGGCCGTCCATCATGCCCGACGGCGCCACCACGTGGGCTCCGGCAGCAGCCTGCGCCACAGCCATCTTTGCGTAAATTTCCAGGGTCGCATCGTTATCCACGGTGCCGTCGGCAGCCAGCACGCCGCAGTGTCCGTGGTCGGTGAATTCGTCCAGGCACAGATCGCTCATGACGACGAGTTCATCGCCAACCACCGCGCGGACGTCCCGAATGGCCCTGTTCAGCACGCCGAACGGGTCCACGCCGGCGGTTCCCAGGGAGTCGCGCTCCGCCGGAATTCCGAACAGCATGATGCCGCCGAGCCCCAGCTGAACCGCCTCGCGCGCTGCCGCGACAAGCGACGCCGTCGTATGTTGGACCACGCCCGGCATCGAGGTGATGGGGCGCGGCTCGGTCAGGTCCTCGCGGATAAATACCGGCAGGATCAAGTCCGACGGCGCGACCCGGGTTTCGCGCACCAGCGCCCGCATGGCGGGGGTGGTGCGCAGACGACGCGGGCGGTGTTGGGGGAAACTCATGATGACTCCGTAAGCATTGTTCGGTTCTGCAGCATTGTTCGGTTCTGAAAAGTTGTGCGGGCCGCGGCCAGTGCGGCCACGATCCCCTCCGGCGTGGGATGTTCCGCCGTGGCGGCAGGCTCCATGCCCAGACGCTGCGCCTCGACGCGGGTTGGCTCGCCAATCGCAATCACCAGGCAGTCCTTCGGCAGCGGCGCCAGGGTCTGCGCAACCCTTCTCACCGCACTTCCCGAGGCCAGGACGACGGCGTTGATCGCCCCCGCCTGAATCTCCACCGCCGCTTCGGCCGGCGTGAGCTGGGGGTGGTGGCTGGAGCCAAGAGCTCCCCGGCCCGCCAGCGCTGCGGTCAGCCTTCGCACATCGCGTGCCGGGTAGTCCACGGTTAGGTAGGCGGTGACGGTTTCGACGTCCCAGCCCTTGGCGGCAACGCCGTCGGGCAAGGTGGGTGCCGCCAGGTTCGAGGAGGGCATCAACACCCGGCCAGGTCCGCCTGCCGGGTCGATTTCGGGCCACAGGTCCACGAGCCCTGCAGCCGACTGAACGTCCTCGGGCGCGAGAAGCGCTCGGATCCCCTCGGCCGTCAGAACGGCAACCGAGGTGGGCCCGATCGTGGCGACCTGCGTGGAAGCAGGAATCAGGTCCGCCAACGCCGTCCCGTTTCCTGCACACCATTGCTTGAGTGCACGCACCGTGGTGATGGAACTGATGACCAGCCAGCGGTACTCCCCCGCGACCAGGCGGTGCATCGCGGCACCCAGAACATCCTGATCGGCCACCTCGAAATCGATCAGCGGCACCAGTACCGGATCGGCGCCTGCCTCAGTCAAGGCAGCCAGCAGCCCGCCGGCCCGGTCCATACTCCGGGTCACGGCAACGCGCATCCCGGCAAGCGGGGCGGGCTCGGTCATTATGCCTTGGCGCCCAGGTCTGCCAGGTCCGCGGCGCCACCGGCCAACAGCTCTTCGGCCAGCTCGACGCCCAACAGCGTGGCGCCGACCTCGGTCAGCCCGTCCGTGGCCCGCTTCAACCGCAGGGACCGTTTGCCGTCCAAGGAAACCACAACGCTTTCCAGATACAACATGGATCCCTTGCGGTGCGCGAGGGCTCCGACCGGAGCTGCACAACCGGCTTCCAGCCGTGCCAGCAGGGCACGTTCGGCCGTGACGGCGAGCCGGGTGTCGGTGTCCTCGACAGCAGCCAGCGACTGACCCAAAACACCGGAGAGATCGGTGTCCGCGGAACGGCACTCCAACGCCAGGGCACCCTGTCCGGGGGCCGGGAGCATGACATCGAGTTCCAAGAACTCCGTGACAGTGTCCAGACGGCCAATCCGGGTCAGGCCTGCTGCGGCAAGGACGACGGCGTCAAGGTCGCCCAGCTTGCCGGGTACCGGGTCCGTCAGCGGGTTGCCCGGCAGCCCGGGGACGCGGGCGAGCCGGGTGTCCACGTTGCCGCGGATGTCCACGATGACCAGGTCCGGCCGTGCAGCGAGCAGCTGGGCAGCCCGGCGCGGGGATCCCGTGCCGATGCTGGCCCCGTGCGGCAGTTCCGCAAGTTTCAACCCGTCGCGCGAACACAGCGCGTCCCGGAAATCGGCACGCACCGGCACAGCGGCCAGTGCCAGCCCGGGAACTGCGGCCGTGGGCAGGTCCTTCAAGGAGTGCACGGCCATGTCAACCCGACCGTCCAGAATTGCTGAGCGGAGTTCAGCAGCGAAAACGCCGGTGCCGCCCATTTGGGACAGCGGGCCGGTGAGGACGTCGCCGTGGGTCTTGATGGGGACGATCTCGGCAACAAATCCGCCAACAGCACTGAGCTGGTCGGCAATTTGCTGGGTCTGGCTCAGGGCCAGCTTGCTTCCGCGGGTTCCAATTTTCACACTTGCCATTGTTTCAGCCATGGAGATCAAGAACCACCCAATGCATCGGCGCAGACAAGGCCGACCGTCGTGCCCACCTCGGCAATGACTGGTTTTTCACCACGGAAGTTGGCGCAGCAACCGGGATTGCAGACGTCAAACCAGGGACCAAGCTTGGTCATGGCCGGGCGCTGCTCGATGTGATTTTCGATCGTGCGTTCGCAAATCATGTCGACGAGTCCGGCCACAAACTTCTGGTGGGTGCCGGGCGTTGGTGCGCGGTCAAAGACCAGTCCCAGTTCGGCACTGGTTTCCGCGGCTTCGGTATCGAGGTCCCAGCGCACTTCCATGTGGTCGCTGACAAAGCCCAACGGCACCACAACAACGCCCTTGACACCCTTGCCGGGAAGTTCCGCGAGAGCGTCATTGATGTCCGGTTCCAGCCACGGTACGTGCGGGGCACCTGAACGTGACTGGTACACCAGCGACCATTCCTGTGCGGGATCCACGGCCGCAATGACGGCATCAGCTACCGCGAGGTGTTGTGCCACGTAGGCCGAGTTCTGCGCAAACTCGCGCAGTTCCAACTCGGAACTGCCTGAGGCTTCAGCATCCCTGATGGGAATTGAGTGGGTGGCAAACATGACGTGGACGGGTGCGTCAGCTGAGCCGGCGGCGGCCAGTTCGGCACGCACCTTTGCCAGCGACGCGGCCGTGCCCTCGATGAAGGGCTCCACGAAACCGGGGTGGTCAAAGTACTGGCGCACCTTGTCCACGGCAAGCTTGCCGTCCAGTCCGGTCTCAGTCAGCGCCATGCCAATGTCTTCACGGTACTGGCGGCAGCTCGAGTATGAGGAGTAGGCGCTCGTGGTGAGCATGAGGAGTCGGCGATGGCCGGCGTCGTACGCATCCTGCAGGACTGCCGGGATGTATGGGTCCCAGTTTCGGTTCCCCCAGAGCACCCGCAGCTCGATCCCGCGTCGTGCGAGCTCCGCTTCAAGCGCCGCCTTCAGGGCACGGTTCTGTGCGTTGATGGGGCTGATGCCGCCATTGGCCCGGTAGTGGTGGCTTACCTCTTCGAGCCGCTCATCCGGGATGCCGCGGCCGCGGGTGACGTTGCGCAGGAACGGCAGCACATCATCCTGGCCCTCGGGTCCGCCGAAGGATGCCAACAGGATCGCGTCATAGTTCTCCGGCGCTGCGAAGTTCGGGCTGGTGGACTCCACAGTCATCGGAGTACCTCGGCAACCTCGGTGGCGTCAATGCGGCGCCCGGTGTAGAACGGTATTTCTTCGCGTACGTGCAGGCGGGCGTCGGTGCCGCGCAGGGTGCGCATCATGTCTACGAGGTCGGTGAGCTCATCTGCTTCCAGGCCGAGCAGCCATTCCCAGTCGCCGAGGGCGAAGGCGGAGACGGTGTTGGCCAGGACCTGAGGGTATTCGCGGCCCAGCATGCCGTGGTCGCGCAGCATGCGGGAGCGGTCCTCGGCGGGCAGGATGTACCAGTCGTAGGAGCGCACGAACGGGTACACGCAGACCCAGCCCTTCGGTGCATTGGCGCCCATGTAGCTTGGTGCGTGGGACTTCGCGAACTCGGCTTCGCGGTGCACGCCCATGGCGGACCAGGAAATCTCGGTCGCGGCGAAGAGATCCAGGCGGCGGATGCTGCGCACGGCCCGCTGCAGGCCTTCTGCGTCGGCACCCACGAGCCAGACCATGATGTCCGCATCGTTGCGCATGGCCGAAACGTCGTAGCTGCCGCGCAGGGTGATGCTCTCTGCGGCCAGTTCGGCGCTCAGTGTCTCAAACGCTGCCACGGCTTCGGAGCCACCTGCGAAGGAGCCCGTTCGCTTGAAGACGGTCCAAAGCGTGAACGGGGTCTCCGCCGGAGTTTTAGTGACAGATTGTGCATAAGTGTCTGTGGTCATGCGTTCAAGTCTGCACCCAGTCACGGCAAAACATAAAACCAAGAACCTCTACAGCACGTAGAAGTGTCCAAAATCACAGTCGACTGAAGGCATCAACCACGGCGCGGACAGCCCGGCGGGTGCTGCTGACCACGGCCGCCAGGCCGTTCCCGCTGGTCCAGCCACCCACCAGCACCAAGCCGGGAACATCCCCGGCAATGGAGGCAATCCTGGCAATTTTTGCCTGGTGTCCGACGGCGGCAAACGGCAGTGTGCCCTTCCATCGGACAATATCCGAACCGAGCAGGTCCGCTTCCGTGATCTCAATGCCGAGCAGCGTTGAGGCATCTGAGAGCGCAGTTTCCACGAGGTCGTCCGCCCGCGGTGTGGCGGGGGTGAGGCGCACTGCGTCGGAGGGTTTAACGCCGGCCCGGCCGTAGGAGAGTCGCAGGACGTGGGTGCCCGGACCGGTGGAGTCGGCCAACCATTCCCACTTCGCTGTGGCATGCGTGAGCGCCTTGGCCGTGATGCCCGGGGCGCCAGGGGCAACAAGAATGCCCGTGCCGCGGGGCTCGGAGTCCAGTTCGGGCACGTCCACCACGAGCGTCACGAGGCGGATGTCCGGACCGGGGGCGGGGGCATACTCCTCCAGCTCCGGCAGCTCCGGGCTCAGCAGGGACACTGCAGTGGGGCCGTCGGTGGCCATGACCAGCAGTCTGGCGGCAGCGAAGCCGCGCTCCGTGCCCTGTTCCCAGTCAACGATCCAAGGCGGTGGCGCACCGCCGTCGTACCGCCGTGATGCCGGGACCTGCTCGGCGTCGGTGTCCCCGCGGTAGACGGCTTTGATCCGATGCCCGGGGTACATGGCAACGCCGGCTTCCTGCAGTGCGGCAACCAGTGCGGTGACGAGCGTGTGCATGCCTCCGTTCAGACCGCCCACAGCAGATCCGGGTTTGCTGCCCTGCGCCCGCTGGGCCGCAACGGCCGCGGCGAGCGAGCCGTGTTCGCGGATGCCGGCCCGCAGCCCGGGCGCCACCATGTCGACGTCGAGCTTCTCCGGGTCGGCCGAGTGAACCCCGGCCACCACGGGCGCCACGAGTCGTTCAAGGACGCGTTTGCCCATGCGTGCACGGACCAGCTCCGCCACACTGGAAAACTCTTCGGACGTGCCCACCGTGACGGGCATCTTCGCATCGAGTGCGGCGCGCAGCACCCCGGATGCGCCCAACGCCGTGCGCACCTCGGGGGCGTTCAGGTCGGAGGGGATGCCCAGCACGCCGGTGCGCGGCAGCGGGACCGGGCCCTCCGGCAGCCACACCCATGCACCGGCCGGGTTCGGGGTCACGATCCGCTCCCCCAGCCCCAGCTCGGTGGCGAGGTCGGCGACGGCCGTGTTGCGGGTCGCGAAGGATTCCGCACCCGCATCCAGCACCACTCCGGCCACTTCGTGGGAGGCGACGCAGCCGCCCCAGGAGGTGCCGGCGTCGTAAATGCTCACCTGGAAACCGGCAGCGGCCAAATCCTTGGCAGCAAGCAGTCCTGAGATTCCGCCGCCCACCACGATGGCCTGGTTGGGCGCGGGGTGGCTCTGGGGCCGGTGGGCCTTGGCTGCTGATTTTCGGTTTTCCATGTTTGTCCCCTTACGGCTGGTGCATGCTGAGCTACGTTTTGCTAGATCGAGTGGACCAGCTCAACAAGGCGCGTCAGGACCTCCGGATCGGTTTCCGGCGGCACGCCATGTCCCAAGTTCACCACATGTGAGGGTGCCGTGGCGCCAGCGGCGATAACTTCGCGCACGTGCGCCTCCAGCACTTCCCACGGGGCGCTGAGCAGGGCCGGGTCGATGTTTCCCTGCAGCGGCACGGTCCCGCCGAGGCGGCGGTTGGCCTCGTCCAGCGGCAGCCGGTAGTCCACGCCCATCACGTCCACGCCAACGTCGCGCATGGCGCCGAGCAGCTCGGAGGTTCCGGTGCCGAAGTGGATCAGCGGCACACCCAGGTCGCGCACATGGTCCAAGGCCCTGGACGACGCCGGGGCCACATGTTCGGTGTAATCGGCCAGTCCCAGCGACCCCGCCCAGGAGTCGAAGAGCTGGGCGGCACTGGCGCCGGCCTCGACCTGTGCGCGCAGGAATTTACCCGATGCGTCAGCAGCCCAGTCCATGAGCGCACTCCACAGTTCCGGCTGGGCGTGCATCATGGTGCGCGGTCCCATGTGGTCGCGGGAGGGGCGGCCTTCCACCATGTACGCGGCGACGGTGTACGGGGCTCCGGCAAAGCCGATCAGCGGTGTGCTGCCCAGTTCGGCCACTGTCAATGCGACGGCCTCGCGGATGGGGTCCAGGGATTCATCGGTCAGTTCCGGCAGGGCTGCAATGTCGGCAGCGGTGCGGATGGGGTGGTCCAGGACGGGCCCCACACCGGGGACGATGTCCACGCCCACGCCGGCCAGCTTGAGCGGAATGACGATGTCGGAGAAGAAAATGGCGGCGTCAACGTCGTGGCGGCGGACCGGCTGGAGCGTGATCTCGGCCGCCATTTCCGGCTTCAGGCAGGATTCAAGCATGGTGGTGCCCACCCGCAGCTCGCGGTACTCCGGCAGCGAACGGCCGGCCTGGCGCATGAACCAGACGGGACGGCGGCTGGGCGTCCCGCCCCGGTAGGCAGTGATCAGCGGGGAATTTTCGGTGCGGCCATCCATCAAAGGGTGGCTGGGGCTCAGTGTCATGGGCACCACCATACAGAGCAATTCTGAGCGTATTTTGTGCACAAGCTGTCACCGTAGAGCAGGCAAGAACCAGCACCCCGGGTAAGGAGGATCACACATGCTTGGTGACGCATTGTCGCTTCCTGTGCATAAACGCCCAGCTTGGGGGTCTACCATGTTGAAATTGTGGTTCTCTTTTCTCTTGTTGCCTCGCACTCAAACATCGACTTGGAAACCGTTGCCCGGCTCAGCTCCGGCGCAGCGGCACTTAGTGCTGAGGTGGTGGGGGGCGAAAATGCCGTGGCCGGAATGATCACCTTGGCCACCTGCAACCGTTATGAGCTGTACGTCCACGCCCGCAGCGCCGACGACGTTGAGGCGGCCCGCAGTTCCGTGGTGGAGGCGATTGGCCGGCACTCCGGCCTCAGTGAGCACCAGGTCTCCGGCGCCCTGTCCACGCTGACGGACGACGCCGTTCCGCGTCACCTTTTTGCGGTGGGCACCGGTCTGGAATCCGCGGTTGTTGGCGAGCGTGAAATTGCCGGCCAGGTGCGCCGGGCGCTCAGCGGCGCGCAGGAGCAGGGCGTCACCACGCCCTCGCTGGTGCGGCTGTTCCAGGCGGCCGCCAAAACCGCCAAGGACGTCGGCGCGCAGACGGCGCTGGGACACCGCGGCATGTCCATCGTCTCGGTGGGACTTGACCTCGCTGCCGACCTTCAGAACGCTCCCTCACCTACTGTCGGCGTGTCGCAGATCGCTCCCTCACCTTCGCTCGGCGAATCGCAGAACGCTCCCTCACCTTCCGGGTCACTGGCCGGAACGTCGGCGGTGCTTTTCGGCACTGGCGCCTATGCCGGCGCAGCCATGGCACAGCTGGTGCAACGCGGCTGCACCGATATTTCCGTTTACTCCTCATCTGGCCGGGCGGAAATCTTCACCGCCTCCCGCGGCGGCACGGCCCTCACCGACGATTCCCTGCCGGACGCACTGGCCGCGGCTTCCCTGCTGTTGGGTTGCAGCGGCTCCGAACATCAAGTCTCCAAAGCCGATTTGGCACCGCTGCGCCACAATGATTCCCCTCAACTGACCGTCATCGACCTGGCGCTGACCCACGACTTCGCAGCCGACGTCGCCGAGCTCCCCGGGGTGGATTTGCTGACACTGGAAACCATTCGCCAGGCCGCCCCCGCCGAACAGGAAGCCACCCTGGCGCAGGCCTCAACACTGGTGGCCGAGGCCGCCAAGACGTTTGAGGAAGCGCAAAACGCCCGGTCCTTGGACCATGCGATCGTGGCGCTGCGCAGGCACACCATGTCCGTGTTGGATGACGAGCTCGCCAAGGTCCGCAAGCAACACGGTTGTTCGGCAGCCACGGCCGAGGTGGAATTTGCGATGCGCCGGATGGTCAAGCAGTTGCTGCACATTCCCACCGTCAGGGCGAAGGAACTGGCCGCATCAGGGGATGCGGACAGCTATTTGAACGCCTTGGATGCGCTGTACGGTTTGAAAATCTCCCCCGAAGCCCTGGGCGCCGCAGCGGAAGGCACCGCCGCGGACCGCACAGCTCCGAAGAGCAACGCCCCGGCTCGCGATGCAACGGACAACGAAGCAACGGATTCCGAAGCAACGGCCTAGCACCGGCACAACACCAACCGGGTGGATCAACCGAATGCGTTGACGCCGGTCAGTTCCGCGGAGAGCTCCCACAGTCGTCGGGCACTGTCCGGGTCCACCGCATGGGCATCGACTCCGGCAAACCGGGCAAACTCTGAGTCCGGGTCGGTGGGACGGGCAATGTCGCAGTCTTCGCAATAAACGCCACCCTTGCCATCCAACAGTGGCGAGGTTGCTGCCCATACCGACGTCGCTGCCCCCTGCTCGGTGGTTTTGAAACCGTCCCGGACTTTTCCGGTTTCATCCATCCAGCCGGCCGCGATCATTTCTTCGCGGGTCAGATGGCGTTGTAATCCCGTCATGATGCCGCCGGGATTCACCGCGAACGCCCTAACCCCGTGCTCGGCTCCCCGCGCGTCCAGTTCAACGGCAAAGAGGCTGTTGGCGGTTTTAGCCTGCCCGTAGGCGTCCCACTTGTCGTACCCGCTGGTGAATTGCGGATCACCGAAGTGGATTCCGGAACGTTTATGTCCGGTGGATGACAGCGCCACTACGCGCGCACCGCCGTCGGCCAGCACTGGCCAGAGCTCGTTGACAAGAGTGTAGTGGCCCAGGTGGTTGGTTCCGAACTGGGCCTCCCAGCCCGGCCCCACGCGGGTCTCCGGGCAGGCCATGATGGCGGCATTGTTGATTTAAATATCCAGCCGGCGCCCGGATTTCAGGTACTCGGCGGCGAAACGCTTCACGCTTTCCTGGTCCCCGAGGTCCATCGCCGAGACGTCCACGGCACCAAGGCCCGCCTCCGCCAGAACCTCCCGCGCGTGCTCGGGGCGGCGGGCCGGAACCCCCACGTGCACGCCGGCTCCCACCAGCGCGCGCACTGTTTCCAACCCCAATCCGGAATATCCGCCGGTCACAATGGCTGCACATCCGGCCAAATCCATGCCGTCAACCACCTCGGCGGCACGCCTGTCATGCCCATATCCCGAACCTATCGGCTCCTGGCGGCTCTGCTGATATTCAACCCGGCTCATGATGCGCCTCTTTCCCTGAACAGGCTTTGCTTCCTCAAATGCCAGGGGAAGTCCTGCAGTGAAATTTACTCCTCTGCGCCGCGTTTGTCTGCGGTTGGGTTCGCCTTGGCCCAGGTGTCAATGCCGCCGTCAAGATGGACGACGTCGACAAAACCGGCCGCGTGCAAACTCGCCAATGCTTGGGCTGAGCGGGTGCCCGCCTTGCAGTGCAATATCAGGGGTACGTCGTGCGGCAAGTCTCCCAGTGCAGACCGGTCACGGATCCCTGCCAGGGGAATCAGCACGGAGCCTGGGATCCTGGCGATTTCGAATTCCACTGGTTCGCGCACGTCCACCAGGACAAAGTTCTCCTCGCCCTGCTTTCGGCGGGTCAGGCGCTCGGCGAGCTCACCCGCGGAGATGAGTTCGTCGTCGTTCTTCACTGTGGGGGAAAACCCGCAGAAGATCTCATAGTCAATGAGTTCTGTGATGGGTGCGGCTGCGGGGTCCTTGGCGATGCGGATTTCGCGCCAGCGGGAGGTGAGTGCGTCAAAAATCAGCAGCCGGCCCAGCAGTGATTGGCCAATTCCGGTGATGAGTTTGACCGCTTCGGTGACCATCATGGCTCCAATGGAGGCGCACAGCATGCCGAATACGCCACCCTCGGCGCAGGACGGGACGGTGCCGGGGGCTGGCGGCTCGGGGTACAGGTCACGGTAGTTGGGACCGAATTTATCCCAGAAAACGCTGACTTGCCCGTCGAATCGCAGGATTGAGCCCCAGACGTAGGGTTTGCCCAGAATCGCGGCGGCGTCGTTGACAAGATAGCGGGTGGCGAAGTTGTCGGCGCCGTCCAGGATGATGTCGTAATCGGCGAACAGGTCCAAGGCGTTGGAGGAATCCAGGCGGATGTGGTGCATCACCACGTTCACGCCCGGGTTCAGTTCCAGGACGGAGTCGCGGGCGGATTCCAGTTTGGTGCGCCCAATGTCGTGGACGCCGTGGATCACCTGGCGTTGCAGATTGCTCAACTCAACGCTGTCGTCATCAATGATGCCCAGCGTGCCCACTCCCGCCGCAGCCAAGTACAGCAGCGCTGGGGAACCGAGCCCGCCGGCACCGATCACCAGCACGCGGGCATTGCGCAGCCGGCGTTGGCCTTCCAAGCCGATCTCGGGAATCAACGCGTGGCGTGAATACCGCTCCAGTTCTTCGGCGGCCAGCGGCGGGCCCGGCTCGACGAGGGGCGGCAAGGCGGTGGGAGTTGCCGGCCTGGCGGCGGCAGGGGGCTGGATCAGAGAAACCATACTTATAAATCTAGGTCGTGCCGGCGCCCCTGACCAGCCGGACGGCCATTGTTCCGGACGATGACAACCGGGCATCGCATGAGGGGTATCTCACTGTTACGCAGGTGCTCTCGGGTTGATCCCCGGACAAGCAGACCTTGAAACTGCCCACAGTCCGGCCATGCCTGCGCCCGCTGACGCATTACCGACCGGTAGAATGACACAAACCGGCGCCGCCCCACCCATCGGGAGGCGAAGAGAAAGGCTGTCACCATGAGTGTGGATTCCACGTCAAACGAACGCCCGGCGCCACGTACACAGCCAGCCCGGCTCCCCCGCGACGAACGTCGCGCCCAACTGCTCACTTCCGCACTCGAAGTGTTTGTCAATCACGGTTATCACGGGGCGGCCATGGATGAAATCGCAGAAACCGCCAAGGTCAGCAAGCCCGTCTTGTACCAGCACTTCCCCAGCAAGCGGGATTTGTACCTTGCCCTGTTGGACGCCCACCTTGAATCATTCACCAAGATGTTGGTGACGGCGCTGGGCTCCACCACCGACAACAAGCTCCGTGTACAGGCCACCATCAAGGCCTATTTCACGTTCATGGACAATGACGATCAGGCCCATCGGCTGGTATTTGAATCCGATCTGGTCAACGACCCCGATGTGGCCGCGCGTCTGGAGAACTTCAACTCCAGTTACGCAGATGCGATTGGTGAGGTCATTGCCGAGGACACGAAGCTGCCCCCGGTTGAAGCCATCCTCCTTGGCAGGGCGCTGGCCGGGATGGCGCAGGTCAGCGCCCGGTACTGGCTGGAGGCTGGCGGCGATCTCGACATCGATGCAGCCAGCGACCTGGTCTACCGTTTAGCTTGGCGCGGAATTAGCCGCTTCCCCAAGGAATCATGACCGCCTGCCCCTAGAGTGGTTTGTACATACTTAAGCAAGTTTGCACTGAGGAGACAACTGTGGAAATCAAGATCGGCATCCAACACATCAGCCGTGAAATCGTCCTTGAATCCGACCAGAGCGCTGACGACGTCGCCGCATTGGTGTCGGAGGCCGTCGACAAGGGCACCGAGTTGCGACTCAAAGACGAAAAAGGTCGTCTGGTCATCGTTCCCGGCGGTGCGTTGGGCTACGTTGAACTGGGCGGAGAAAAGGCCCGCGGCGTAGGTTTCGGCGCGCTCTAGCGCCTGCCAAACCCACCCATCCACCGAGGGACGGAATTCAATTCATGGTTGCACTGGTCATTATTGCTCTGGCTGCCGGCGCATTCGGTGCCATCGCTTGGGCGGTTGACAAGCACAGACACACGTTCGGTTCGCTCCTGCCCGCCGGTGCAGCCGTGCTTGCCGCCCTCTTGGTGTGGATCATTACGATGGCGGTGGGCCTGGGCAACAGCCCATCCACTGCGTGGATTCCGTGGATCGTCTCCATGGTGGTGGGCGGCGTTGTTGCATGGGCCACCGCAGGTTTTGTGGGCCGCACCCGCCATGCCCACCAGGTTGAACGAACCACTGCGATCCTGCAGATGCACTGAGCGCATTTCAGCGCTCAAAGGCCGACTCTTCGGCACCACTGCCTGCTCAGCCCTCCGATTCGGTATGGACAGAACTATTGGGCTTGCCGGTGTCGGGTGAGGCGATAGGTGTGTCACTGTGATGGGCGCGCCCTTCTTGAAGCTGGAGCGCGCTATGGATGAGCGGGAAGTGACTGAAGGCCTGAGGAGTGTTGCCCAGTTGTTGATTGGTCCGGGGATCCCATTCTTCGCTGAGCAGTCCTACATCATTGCGCAAAGACAGGAGTCGCTCGAAAAGCGCTTTCGCCTCGTCACCGCGGCCGATGCCCAAGAGAGCGTCGGAGAGCCAGAACGAGCAGGCGATGAACACTCCTTCGCTGCCCGGCAACCCGTCGTTGCTTGCCTCCGGACGGTAACGCATAACAAATCCGTCCTCGGTCAAGCGCTCCTGAATGGCCTCCACAGTTCCGACGACACGTGGATGGTCGTGGGGCAGGAACCCAACCCGGGGTATGAGGAGCAGGCTGGCGTCGAGCTGCTCGCTGCCGTAGGACTGCACGAACGTATTCAGTTCCTCACTAAAGCCTTTGGTCATCACGTCCCGATGGATCTCTGAGCGGAGGGCAGCCCACCGGTCAGCGGGACCGGGCAGGCCCGATTCCCGGACTCCCTTGACCATGCGGTCGGCAGCCACCCAGGCCATGACCTTCGAGTGGGTAAAGTGCCGCCGCGGTCCACGCATCTCCCACAGCCCGTTGTCCGGCTGGTTCCAAGCTCCTTCAAGGAACTCCATGAGAGCGACCTGGATATCCCAGGAATCGTCCATTTCACCAGGAGGCGACGCCGCGCGGGTCAAGGAGAGCCCGTCGAGAACCTCACCCCACACGTCCAGTTGCAACTGGTTTGCTGCGGCATTGCCGATACGCACTGGCTTCGATCCGGCATAACCGGAAAGCCATGGAAGTTCTGCTTCTGGAAGCCGCCGGGTTCCATCAAGGCCGTACATGATCTGCAGCTGCGAGGGGTCTCCTGCCACCGCCCGGAGCAGCCATTCCCGCCATGCGGACGCCTCATCGGTATAACCGGAGGCAAGAAGTGACTGCAGGGTGAGGGTGGCATCGCGCAGCCAGCAATACCGGTAGTCCCAATTCCGGCTTCCGCCCAGTTCCTCGGGCAGTGATGTTGTGGCAGCTGCGACGATGCCTCCCGTAGGGACATAGGTCAGGGCTTTGAGGGTGATCAGGGACCGCTCGACTGGTTCCTTGTAGACGCCTTCCATCCGGCTGCGGCCTATCCAATCGTGCCAGTATGCCGTCGTCTTCCACAGCGCCTGATCGGCGTCCACGGCCTGGGGCACCGCAGTGTAGCTTGGCGCCCAGCGAAGCACGAAGGGAATCGTCTCGCCCTTTCGGACTGTGAATTCACTGATGGTCCGCTGATCCCTGCCCTCTGTCGGGGCCGGTGTAGCGAGGTAGACTGCATCCGGTCCCGCTACAGCACTGATGCCGCTGTCCGTGCGCCGCACCCAGGGCACAATTTTGCCGTAATCGAACCGCAGCACCAGTTCGCCATACATGGGCACCGACCCGCTCAAGCCTTGAACAATCCTCACAACATCGGCGGTGCTGTCACGGATCGGCATGAAATCCAGAACCCGCACCGACCCGTCCGGGGTGTCCCATTCGGTTTCCAGAATCAGCGTGTCCGGCAAATATCGTCGTCGTGTGCATGTGCCGGCCCCTGTTGGGGCCAGAAGCCAGCGCCCTGCTTCGGGGGAATCGAGCAGCCCCGCGAAACAGGCAGGCGAGTCAAAATGCGGCAGGCACATCCAGTCGATTGACCCGTCCCGCCCTACCAGGGCCGCGGTGTGAAGGTCGCCGATGATGGCATAATCCTCGATCCGGTTCATGCCAGGTCCTGAAGTTCCAGGACCACCTTGACGTCTCCATCTCCACGCTTGAAAGCTTCGCGAAAATCATTGAGCTTCACCCTGCGGGTGATCAAGCGTTCCAGCCACGACTCATCGGCCGCTGCGAGGGCCGCTGCTGCGGCTTCATAGTGCCGCTTGTTTGCATTGACGGTCCCGAAGATGACGTCATTTTCCAGGACGGCGGTACGGTTGAGTCCGCCGACGTCGATGGAGGTTTCGCGGCCAGTGCCGGAAACGCCGGCAAGGCAGGTGATGGCGTTTCTACCTCCGCGCGAGATGGCCTCAAGGATGACCGGGGTAACGCCGGTGCATTCCACGACCACATCGGGGCGTACACCGGATGCCTTCAGGGATTCCGTGTGATAGGCGGCGCCCAGGTCCTTTACCAAACCCGGCTTGGGACCATCTGTGACAATGTCGTACACGTGGACTTCAAGTCCGCGCTGCACTCCGAGAAGTGCTGCCAAGAGCCCGACGGGACCTGCTCCCGTCACAGCCACAATCTTCGGCTCAAAGTAGGCCCTTTGCCCGATCCGTTCGATCTGCTCCCAAGCTTTGGCCACGATCGTCGCCGGTTCAAGCAACACTCCGACCCGTTCCAGACTGGGCTGGAGCTTCACCACGGCATCCGGAGCGGCACACCACTGTTCGCGGGCAAAGCCATCGAGTTCCTTGATGCCATGCTCCGAGTAACGGCCGTTCAAGCACATGTCCCACTCCCCCGCGGCGCATGCCCCGCAAGGAACCGGGTCGGGCCTGCGGACTATGCCGACGACGATGTCCCCGACGGCGAGATCTGAGTTGGCAGGGGCCTCACGGACGCGGCCTAGATTTTCATGCCCCAACACCAGATAGTCCTGCCCCGAGGGAGCAGCCCCGTAGTCACCGGCCACGATTTCAACGTCAGTCCCACACAGTCCCACCGACAACGAATCGACTAGAACCTCGCCGTCTTCGGGAAGGGGGGCGGGAATGTCACGGAGGTTGAGCGAATCCTTGACCCCGGGGGTAATTGTCAGAGCGAGCATTTTCTTTTCCTTCTCTCGACCATTCTGATGCACGCAGTTGGCAGTTCGCGTCCTCCACGCCGCGGAATCGTGGTGCTCAACCTGTAGACAAGGGCACCGCAGCCGCCGGGGTCATGGAAATGAGGGATGCTCCTGTCTGCTGGTTGCCTTCTCCACTTCACCCTAGGCGCATGCTCGGCATGCTGGCTAGTGTGATTAGTACAGAGCCCGGCACATGGGGAAACGCGCCATTCCGAGAAGACGAATACTGGAAGGTCAGTCTCTCGCCGGCATGGAGGCACCAGCATGAGACCGCCAACGGAATTTTACTGCCCCTGGGGATACCATTCCTGGCTGGGACGTGAAAAGCGGGCACAAGCGACCTGTTCAACAATGCGTTCTGGATGAACGCAGGCGAACAGGGCTTGTGCCCGCTTATCCGCTGCCAATTACCGTCAGGCGACAGCTACTTCATGACGCACCGTGCTTAATGCGTGCCGTGCCCCTTGCTGCGCCTGGCCATCACCATTGCAGCCCCGATTAGGAGCAGCAACAACCCACCACCAAAGACGGCGGCGCCACCTTGCGGGCCCGTAACTGCCAGCTCACTGGCAGCGGGGCTCAAGGTCGGGTCGGCAGCCGGAACGGTCGCTTCCGGCACTGCTGCAGTAGTGCCGGGTGCAGGCGTTGCGGTGGGTGACGGCTCCACGCTGGGCGAAGGCTCGACGCTCGGCGACGGCTCCACGCTCGGCACCGTGACGGTCAGCTTGGCAACGCCACTGCTCACCACAGCACCATCAGAGCTGTTGGTGTACGTTGCCCGGTACAAGTTGCCGTCCAGCTCAATCGCAGCATCAGCAATGGTCAACACAGCACCAGCCGCTTCAGTGACAACGGCCCAGGAACCGCCACCATCGGTGCTGGTTTCCCACACCACCGTGTTCGTACCGGCAATTGAGGTCGCCGCAGAAGTGAAAATCGCATCCCCACCCAGCAGCACCGACACATCCACCGGATCAGTCACCGCGAGCTCCGACAACGGAATAACCGTCAACTTCACAACGCCACTGCTCACCACAGCACCATCAGAACTATTCGTATACGTCGCCCGGTACAAGGCGCCATCCAACTCAATACCAGCGTCCTCAATGGTCAGTGCCGGAGCAGTCGCCCCAGCAACCACTGACCAGGTCTCGCCACCATCAGAACTGGATTCCCACACCACCGTATTTGTACCGGCAAGAGACGATGCTGTCGAAGTAAACGTTGCGTCCTGGCCAACCAGCACCGAAACACTGGTCGGATTCGCCGCCGCGAGCTCCGACGGCGGAATAACGGTCAACTTCACAGGCCCACTGGTCACCACGGCACCATCAGAACTATTCGTATACGTCGCCCGGTACAAGGCGCCATCCAACTCAATACCAGCGTCCTCAATGGTCAGTG
>JBBPZC010000145.1:0-9626 GCA_038199275.1 Actinomycetales bacterium | reverse complement strand
GTAGATGCCGTTGCGCTCCGTGAGGATGAATCGCTTCATCTTCGGGTTCCAACGACGGGTCTGGTGTCCAAAGTGGACGCCGCTGTCAAGCAGCTGGCGCATTGTTACGACGGGCATGCCGACGCTCCTTACTGGTTATTTACGGTTATTTAGCCTTGGGTTCCGCACCGGTTTCCCGGTGTGGTTCCCTTTGCTCCTGGCACCCATCGTGCATTCCATAAACCACCGTGAGGCGGACCGTATGGGCACAATCCTTCGGCAGGATCCAAGAAGAATTCTCGAATGCCTCGTCAGGGAGGGGTGCGCGTAGTCAGTGCACAAACAGCACACTGCTCGCTCAATCTTACTACAGCGCCGCGGAGCTGACTGACCGACTTCACTCCCCCACAACCTGCCCCGGCCGCTCCGCCATCCACACTTGCTGCCGGTGCCCTGTATTTTGCCCTTTGACCGGAGCAGCATGTGTCCATGGACACTCTTCCGGACTCACGCCGCCTGCACGCATTGCTTGGCATTGCGCTGACATTTTTCATCCTGCCGGGCCCCGCTGCTCCCAGTGTTGCGGCCCTTGGCTTCTCCAGCCAAACCACGCGTACGACGGCGGCCGCTCCGCTCCCAGCGTCCCTCGCCTGGGGCTGGCCCCTGGCAGGCAAACCCGCCGTGGTTCACGGCTTCGACCCTCCCGCGAAACCGTGGCTGAGCGGGCACCGGGGCGTGGACCTCGCCGCACCGCAGGGCACCGCGGTGATGGCGCCGACCGACGGCGTGGTGAGCTTTTCCGGCGTCGTGGTCAATAGAGAGGTTCTCACCATCACCACGGCGGACGGTTTGCGGCTGAGTTTTGAACCAGTCAATTCCACCCTGCACACCGGGGATGCGGTGACTCGGGGGCAGAGCGTTGGCGTGATCACTGGTCCGAGCCATTGCGATGCCGGCCCGGCCGGCAGTTGTCTGCATTGGGGCGTGCGGCGCGGGGATACATATCTGAATCCGTTGCAGTTCCTGATGGATCTGCGCCCGTCAATCCTGCTGCCGCTGATCAGGGAGTGACGGGCCCTTCATCCTCATGCCCAACAACTTCCTGGCCAGACCGCACGTCCAGCGCCATGAGTGTGGCGCGGGACGTGCGGAGCCGTAGAGGTGCCTCGTTAGACGATGGCGGAAATGCCTGTGATGGCCCGGCCGGTGACGAGGGTGTTGATTTCGTAGGTGCCTTCGTAGGAGTAGATCGCTTCTGCGTCGGCGAATATCTTGGCCATTTCGTAGTCGGTGACAATGCCATTTCCGCCCAGGAGGCTGCGGCCCATGGCGACGGTTTCACGCATGCGTGCGGTGGTGAATGCCTTGGCGAGGGCGGACTGTTCATCCTTGGCCTGCCCAAGATCCTCGAGCTGGGACAGCCGGACCATCATGCCGGTGCAGGCCACGATGTTCCCCAGCATCTTCACCAGCTGGTCCTGGACCATTTGGAATGAGGCGATGGGCCGGCCGAACTGTTCACGCTCCACCGCGTAGCGGCGGGCCACATCGAAGGCGGCCATCTGCTGCCCCACGGCCTGCCAAGCGACGGCCAGGCGGGTGACCTTCAGGACCTTGTTGGTGTCACGGAAACTGTTGCCACCGGCCAGCTTGTGGCTGTGTGGAACCACCACGTTCTCGAGCGTGATGTCAGCGTTTTGGACGGTGCGCAGTGCCGTCTTGTTTTCAATCTTCGTGGCACTGTAACCGGCGAGCGTGGTGTCAACAAGGAAAGCCTTGACCTGATTGTCGGCAACGTCCTTGGCGAAAATGACAACCCAGTCGGAGAAGGTGGCGTTGCCAATCCAGCGCTTGGCGCCGTTGATGATCCAGTTATCGCCGTCTCGGACGGCGGTGGTGCGGGTGCCGCCGGCAACATCGGACCCGCCCAACGGCTCAGTCAGGCCGAAGGCGCCAATCTTCTTCATGGCGTAAATCTCGGGCAGCCATTGGGCTTTCTGCTCGTCGGAGGCCAGCGCTTCGATGGCGCCCGTGAACAGACCATCGTGGACTCCCATAAAGGTGGCGATGGAGGAGTCCGCCCGCGTGAATTCTGCATGGGCCAATCCCGCGAAGAGGCTTGAGTGCCCTTGACGGTGGACCGGGCTCATCATGTCCAGCTCGGCCAGTTTGGGGATGATCTCCATGGGGAATTCAGCGCGGTTCCAGCAGTCCACCGCAATGGGCTTGACCTCTTTGGCAAGGAAGGCGCGGATTTCCGCCAGGCGGGTCCGTTCGGCGTCGGAGAGCAACGCTTCGAAACTGTAGAAGTCTCCATCAGCGTAGGGAAGGTTGTTGATGTCGTATGCAGCCTTGGACAAGGTTTTTCCTTTGCTTGGTTCTTCTTGCGAACACTCGTGCACCCGCCAATCACAGCGAGTAAGTTACTGACCAGTAACATACCGGATTGCCGTGACTCAGGCAACATGGTGGCACCCCTACCCAACAGCACACCACGGGTCAGGCCCGGGCACAATAGAAAAAGCCGCAGGCCAGCCACCCTTTCGAGGGTGGCTGGCCTGCGGCTTTACATGTAGGGCCACTCGGACTTGAACCGAGGACCTTAGGATTATGAGTCCCGCGCTCTAACCAGCTGAGCTATGGCCCCATGCGGTGTGCCTGCCTCGCGCACCCAGTGGCACAAGAGGAAAAGCACTCCCACAATACTAATGGCTGAAAAGCTAAACTGCGTGATCCTCGTAGCTGCCGCCACGATATATGTCTTCAAAGGTGTCCAGGGTCTTCGCGAGCCCGTGCCGGGCCACCATGCCGTGGCTCGCCGCGCCCATTTCGGCACGCTTCTCGGGCGTCAGGCTCATGATCGTGGTGATCTTCGCGGCCAGGTCATCACTGTCATTCGGCGTGAACAAGTAGCCGTTGACGCCGTCCTCCACCAGGTGCGGCAGGGCCATGGCGTTGGCCAGCACCACTGGGGTGGAGGCGCTCATCGCTTCGAGCGTGACAAGTGACTGCAATTCCGCAGTACCTGGCATGACGAACAGGTCTGCCTTGAGGTAGACCTCCCGCAGTTCGGCATCACTGATCAGACCGGTGAAGGTCACCCGTGAGGACAGCCCGAGCTTCTCGCTTTGGGCCTTGAGCGCATTCTTGACTTCGCCGCCGCCCACAACAACAAGGTGCAGATCAAGGTCTGCCGGCGTCTTGGCTATGGCATCGATGAGGACGTCTATGTGTTTTTCCTCGGCCAGGCGTCCCACGAACGCCACTGTCGGGTGCTCGTTGTGAGGCGCAGTCTCGCCCTCGGCCAGCTCATAGTTTCCGGACTCGATGCCGTTGGACAGGGGCAGCACCTTCCGCAGGAAAGCATGCTTGTGCATGGCCTGGGCCGCCAGCGGCGTCGGCGTGGTCACGACGTCGGCCCGGCTCATGACCTTGCCCATGTCGCGCCAGGAGACGCGGCCAACAATGTTCTTGAACCATTGCGGGAACGGTAGGAACGGGTTGAGGTTTTGGGGCATGAAGTGGTTCGTTGCCACGATCCGGATGCCGCGGCGAGCCGCCTCGTACACCACATGCTCGCCAATCATGTAGTGGCTTTGCACATGCACCACGTCGGGCTTGATGACGTCGAAGAGGGCAGCGATGTCCTTTTTGATTTCCCACGGCAGGCAGATGCGGAAGTATTCGTGGGTGGGCACGGGCCGTGACCGCAGGCGGTGGACGGTGGCTTCTGGGCGGTGTTCGGTGAACATGGGTCCGCCGTCCTCGCGGCAAGCCATCACGTGGACATTGTGTCCCCTGGCAGTCATGCCCGCTGCGAGGCGTAAACAGAACTGTGCAGCCCCGTTGATGTGCGGAGGGTAGGTATCGGCCGCGATCAAGATGGTGAGTGGCTTTTGGGCACCTTCACCCGGGGTGGATGTCACTGATATAGCTCCTGGTGGCTGATTATGCTGGTCCCTGGAGAGGGCACCACTTCCGTTGTTACTTTTTTGCCGCACGCCGCCGCTTGACCACATCCGGGTGGTGTCTGGACAACGCGATAACCCCAACGATAGCAAGGATCGCTGCTCCAGCCATGGCAATTGCCACGACTGGCGGAACATCGTCGCGAAGCTCACCAAGAATGGTGATTCCGATCGCGATGCCCACCATCGGATCGATCACTGTCAGTCCGGCAATGACCAGATCCGGAGGACCGCTGGAGTAGGCGCTTTGGACAAACCAGCTGCCCAATCCACCGGCCGCCGCAATGGCAATGATCGAATACCACTGGACATTGAGCAGAAACAGCCCGTTCGGATCGAAGATCTGTCGGGAAATGATCCGGGTCAGCACCGCCACGAAACCGAACAGCACGCCCGAGCCGACAATGAAGAAAAAAGACTTCAATCGCCGCTTGAACATGATAAAAGTGCCGCCAAAGAAGATGACGGCAATGCCCAGAAGCAATACCACGGTCAGCTCCTCGCCCGCAGTCACGTGCGTGTTTTCCCGAACGACGTTGACCGCCATCAGCACAAACAAGGCACTACCGGTGACACAGGCGGTGATGGATACCACCGTTGCACGGTTGAGTCGAATTCCCTGATCGCGCGAGTTGACAATGGTGGTGATCACCAAGGCAATGGCTCCGATGGGCTGTACCACCGTCAAGGTGCCAAGCGTCAGTGCCACCACATTCAGGGCCGTCCCCATCCCCAGCAACACCAGGCCCAAGACCCAGCGGGGGTTGGTGAGCAAACGCAGGAAACCGGCCCCGCCGAGGGTCAGTCCACCCGTGTTGTTTCTGACTGCACTTCCCTGGCGCTGCGCGCCGAAGGCCAGGAAAAAGGCTCCGGCCACGGCGCACAGCACCGCAACCCACATCACGCGTTGTCCGTTCCGGCACCCGCCGGGTGGTGCAGTTCGCGGTGTTTCCTGGTCACGGCAATCAGATACTGTGTGAACGCAATGACGTGCATCACCATGCCCGCAGCGAGGATCACCCAGGCCAGAATCCCGGTGAAGTCGGAATCAAGCGCCTTGGCCAGCAACAGCAGGGGCGTGCCCACCATGAGCGCGGCCGTGCGGGTCTTGCCAAGCAGCGTGACCTTCAGCCCCGCGTCCCCGCGGAAGAAGTACAGCGTCACTGCCAGCAGGACGACGTCGGGAATCAACATGAGCAGCAGCATCCACAACGGCATGATCCCGGCCAGGACCAGGGTTATGATGACCGCAACGAGCGCCACCCGGTCGGCCAGGGGGTCCATGAGCCGGCCCAGCTGGGAGGTCTGGTTCAATTTGCGGGCGACGTAGCCATCAATCCAGTCGGTGCAGCCCATCATGGCAAGCACAAACACGCCCCAGCCATACTCGTCACGGGCCAGCACCAGCCAGACGAACAGGGGCGTGCCCAGAAATCGCACAATCGTGATGATGTTGGGGATGGTCAGGATGGCGTTGGAGCTTTCCCGGTGCGTGGACGATGCCTCCGGCACGTAGGCCGCCTTCCCTCTGTTGTGTGTGGAATGGTCATCGGTGTGTGGAATGGTCATCCGCGGCGTCTTTGGAAGCGCCCCCGCGGATGGGTTGCGGCTGAGAAATTACTTTTTCAGCAACTTTCGCAGCAGCACCATCGTCACACTGCCAGCCACCACGAATACTGCCAGCGGCTTCCAGCGTTCCTTGGCCGTGTCCGCAAATTGTCCGACGGCGCCGCCCGCGGCCTGCTGCGCGCTCGCCTTGGCCTTGTGCTTGGCGGTGTCAATAAGGTAGCCAGCTTGCTTCTTGATGTCGGCTTCTTCCACCAGTTCTCCGCGCAGGTCAAGCAGGTGTTCGCGGCGGGCTGTGGTGCGTTTGATAAGTTCATCGGTGCTGGCGTGGGGGCCGTGCTCGGCTTCCTTGGCAGCACGCTCGGCCTCAGCCTTTGCCTTGGCCGCTGCTTCCTCAGCCTTTTGCGCCTTTTTCTCCTGGCGGGTGGGCGGCTTGACGTCCAGGGTCGATGGATCAAAATCCCGGCCCTCGCGGACAATACCCACATCATGGCGAATTCCGCGCCAAGCGTGCTCGGGGAGCAGCGGGAGCAGCGCCTTTACCTTTGAATATGCCACCAGCCCGGTGATGGCGATAATCACCAGGAACGCGCCGCAGACAATCAGGGCGGACAGCCACAAAGGCAGGACCGTCCCGAGTCCGGCAATGGCTGCGACCACCAATGCAATGACCAGCAAGAGGAGGAACACCAGGGCCACGCCGCCGAAAATGGCAATGCCACTCAGACGCGCTTTCTTCTGGCCCAGTTCCAGTTTGGCCAGCTCAACTTCGTCATTGATCTGCCGCGGGACCAGCCGGGCCGCGGTCTTGATGGTCTCAACCAGCACTGAGCCGTCGGTTGCCGGGTTTTTCTCCGATGCGACATGCACGTCAGTTTGCATAACCGTCACTGAGATCGCCTCCAAAATAAGGGCTCGTGCGCCTTGGGTGACCAGTAGTGCACGAACCCGAAATCTTTGCGACACCCGTACGCGGATATCGCCGTATGCACAAAATTACCATCCATCCACGCCTTGCGGGCTCCGCCGGTCCGGCGCTTTGTTGCGGATTAGTAAAGCTCGCACCAAAGGCCCCCACCTTTGTGAATCCGGTCACAGTGGGCACTGCGTCTGTGTGAGCCGCTAAATTCCGCATAGCATAAACTGCCGGGCAGAATTCGTTTGTGCCGGTCTCGCGTAATTATGCACACCCCAATTCCCTGAGGATTTTTTTCTTGACCATCACCGCACACCCCGGCGATTCCCTGAGCCGCCGGCAAAAACTCATCTACATTCTTGTTTTGGGGCTGTTGACCGCGCTTGGCCCGTTCACCATTGATCTGTATCTGCCGGCATTCCCCATCATCGGCGACGAATTGGGAGTCAGCGCCACCGCCGTGCAGCTGACCCTGACCGCCACCACTATTGGTTTTGCGGCCGGGCAGTTGATAGTGGGGCCGTTCAGTGACAAGTTTGGTCGCCGCATGCCGTTGATTATTGCCACGGCCGTGCACGTGCTCGCCTCCATTGGTGCGGCCATGTCCACGGACATCACCATGCTCGGTGTCTTCCGTGTGCTGCAAGGCATCGGCGCCGCCGGCGGTGGCGTGGTGGCGATGGCCATGGTCCGGGACCTCTTCGGCGGCTACCAGCTGGTGCGCATGCTCTCACGCATGGCGCTGGTGAATGGCATGGCCCCCATCCTTGCCCCGGTCATCGGCTCACAGCTGTTGGGGATCATGGACTGGCCCGGCATCTTCTGGTTCCTGGCCGTGTACGGTGCCTTTGTGGTGGTGGCCGCGTTTGTTTTCATCATTGAGACCCTGCCACCGCAAAAGCGCAAGTCCGACGGCGTCAGTGTCGCCCAGCGCTATCAGGCGGTCTTCAGTGACAGGATCTTTGTTGGCACCTTGTTGGTGGGTGGCTTCAACTTCGCCGCCCTCTTCACGTACCTGTCCGCCTCAACCTTCCTGTTCCAAACCACCTTCGGCTTCACGCCCCAGCAATACGGCTACCTCTTTGCCGTGAACTCCCTCGGGGTGGTGACGGGTGTCCAAGTCGCCTCGCGCATCATGCGTCACACCGGGCCGCAATGGGTGATTGCCTGGGCCACCGCGGCGCAGGTTGCAGCGGCGGCCGCCATGATCATCTGCGACCAGCTGGGCCTTGGATTGTGGGGCGTGATGATCCCGCTGTGGTTCTTCATCTGCGCCACGGGCTTCCTGTTCCCCTCTGTGCAGGTCCTGGGACTGGCGCGCAATGGCAGCCAGGCCGGAACTGCCGCATCATTGCTCGGTGCAACAACATTTGGATTCGCCGGCATCATCACCCCGGTGGTGGGGCTCATCGGCGTCACGACGGCGACCCCCATGGCCGTCATCATGGGCAGCAGCATCCTGCTGGCGATGGCGGCACTGTGGCTCATTGTCCGGCCACGGATGGTGCCCGGCATCTAGCTCCTGCCACCTCACGGCGCCTGACGTGGGCGCGAGACTTAAAAGCGAAGGCCCCGCGCTCTTTCGAGTGCGGGGCCTTCGGGCAAGCTCCCCCACCTGGACTTGAACCAGGAACCTTTCGATTAACAGTCGAACGCTCTGCCAATTGAGCTATAGGGGAATGAGGCAAGTAAATCTTAGCAGTAAATCTGCGTTGAAATCAAATTAGATCAAAACCAATCATTTCTGCACACGTTAGGCAATAAATACCTCCGATCCCGTTACGGGACCGGAGGCAATATCACCTTGGCTCCCCCACATGGACTTGAACCAGGAACCTTTCGATTAACAGTCGAACGCTCTGCCAATTGAGCTACGGGGGATCGTGCAGGAACAACACTACCACAGGGAACCCCGGTTGTGAAATCGGGGCACCGCGCCCTGACTATCCGTCTCCGCGGAGCTGTCTTCTCGCCATTTCCAGCTCCATCAGCTCCCGTTGCAGCAGTCTGTAACTGTCCGGATCGACCGCAGGATCCATACGCTGCAGGGCCCCGAGGCGCTCCTCTTTCAGGCGGGTGATTTGCAACTCAAAAAGTCGACGCAAAATGTCGCGGCAGTATCGCGCCAGGGTGTCCTCGCGCGTGGCCGGCAGCGGACTCAGCGCCAGCTCCGCCACGAGCGAGCCCAGCTCCTCCGGCACATTGCCCCGGATGGTTTCCAGCCATTGCGAAGTCGCCGCCACGGATTGTCCGGCCAGGCCGATGCCTTGTTGGATCGCCTTGTATGCGGGCACCACGAATTCCGTCGCCGCAAAATGCTGCCAGTTCCCAGCCGACAAGAATCCCGGCTGTTGCAACACCACTTCCAGTGCCTCCCGCTCCATCCGCCCCTGCGGGTCACGCGGATCCGGGCGCGGAATGGTCGCGGGCGCCTGGGCCTGCTCTTGCTCCTGATATGCCTGTTGCTGACCCTGCTGCTGCGGCCCTCCCCCGGCAGTGGTTCGCCCATAGCCACCCGATCCCTGAGGAACGACGGCGGGAGCCGCCTGCCGGTGCCCCGGCCCCTTGGTCTCGGGCTGGTTGTGTGAACGGCGCTCGGCGGTCTTGACCGCACGCAACACCTCGTTCGGGTCGGCCATCCCCAGCCAGCCCGCCAGTTCCTGGCTGTATCCCATTCGTGTGGAGCCGTCCCGGATGGACGCCACCACCGGCGCTGAGGCGCGCAGCCCGCCAACGCGGCCTTCCACGGTGCTCAAATCAAACTTGGCCAGCGAGGAACGGATGGCAAATTCAAACAACGGACGCCTGGAGCGGATGAGTGCGTGGACAGCTTCGTCCCCCTTGTTTTGCCGCAGCTCGCAGGGGTCGGCACCGGAGGCTTCCACTGCCACGAATGTCTGCGCCGTGAAACGCTGGTCCAGATCAAAAGCCTTCAGCGCAGCCTTCTGCCCGGCGGCGTCGCCGTCGAAGGTGAACACCACCTCGCCGCCGCTGCCGTCGTCGGAGAGGAGCCTGCGGGCAACCTTGATGTGGTCGGCACCAAACGCCGTGCCGCAGGTTGCCACGGCGGTGTCCACCCCGGCCAGGTGGCAGGCCATGACGTCCGTATAGCCTTCCACAACGACCAGTTGGCGCTTTGAGGCAATGTTTTTCTTGGCCAGGTCGATCCCGTACAAGACCTGCGATTTTTTGTACAG
>JBBPZC010000144.1:0-14935 GCA_038199275.1 Actinomycetales bacterium | reverse complement strand
TGGACCCGCTACGAGGACCCGCAGCCGCTGCTGGATGAAATCTCGAGGTTGCAGGCTTCGGTGATCGACGCCGAAACCACTGTGCGGCTCCAACAGATCTACAACGAGCCCATCAAGGCAGAACTGATCACCGCCCGTCTGGCAGAGATTCGTGCCGCCGGCGTGACCGTTGCCGGTTCCCTGACCCCGCAGCGCACCCAGCAGTTCTACAAGACCGTTGTGGCGGCCGGCGTGGACATCTTCGTCATCCGCGGCACCACCGTTTCGGCTGAGCACGTCTCCAAATCCACCGAACCGCTGAACCTCAAGCAGTTCATCTACGAACTTGATGTCCCCGTCATCGTTGGCGGCGCGGCCGGTTACACCCCGGCACTGCACCTGATGCGTACCGGCGCGGCAGGCGTCCTGGTGGGCTTCGGCGGCGGCGCATCCACCACCACCAGCCGGGCGTTGGGCATCCGCTCGCCCATGGCCAGCGCCATCTCCGACGTGGCCTCTGCCCGCCGGGACTACATGGATGAGTCCGGCGGACGCTACGTGCACGTCATTGCCGACGGCGGAATGGGCTCCAGCGGTGACATCGTGAAGGCCATCGCCATGGGCGCCGACGCCGTCATGCTCGGCGCCGCACTGTCCCGGGCCGCCGAGGCGCCCGGCCAGGGCTGGCACTGGGGTGCCGAAGCACACCACCACGAACTGCCGCGCGGTCACCGCGTCCACATGGGCACCGTGGGAACACTGGCAGAAGTGCTCCACGGCCCGGCCCACCAGGCCGACGGCGCCTCCAACCTCATCGGAGCGCTGCGCCGTTCCATGGCCACCACCGGATACTCCGACCTCAAGGAATTCCAACGCGTTGAGGTCATCGTTTCGCCGTAGTTTCCCTGCGCGGAATTTGGCTGCAGTTGAAAGGTAGCAATGACATTGAGTTCCCTGGAACGCTATGAAACAGAATTGACCAATCCCGGATTGGTGATTCTGGAAATGGTGGCTGATTCCAAAGAGGACGCTGCCGCCCAGCTGGCTGCCAAGTTCTTTGAGCAGGGCCGGATCTCGGACCTCGAGGGTTTCCTGCGCGATGTCAACGCACGCGAACACCAACTGGCGACGGGGCTGCCGGGCGGGATCGGGCTACCCCACGCCAGAAGCGAGTATGTCAAGGAAATTTCCATTGCCGTGGGGGTCACGAAGTTTGACCACAGCCTGGATTTTGGTGCCGTCGACGGCCCCGCCACCGTGATCTTGCTCATTGCCACCCCGGCGAGTTCGTTCTCCGCACACCTGGAAGTTCTGGCCACCCTGGCCCGTTCCCTGTTCAAGGAAAACTTCCGCGAGTCCCTGCGGCGTGCCCATGACACCGAGGTTATCGCGGAATTGATCAACTCCACGCTCGTGTTCTTCGACCACTGACCGTTCGGGATTTTCGCCAGGGAAGTCCGACGGCGGATCGGCTGGCGGCGGGTGCATGGGTTGGCAGGCGCCGCTGGGGGTTCCCAGCAGGCTCCCAGCTGCATTCGTTGTTCTACGCACATACGAAGTACCTTTGAAGTGTGTTAAAAACTGCCGTTAAGCCTAAATGGATCGCCGCACTGGTGTTTGCGCTGGCTGTTGCCGCCGTCCTGGTCCTGCTCAGCCAATGGCAATTGTCCCGATCCTTGGAGAAGGACGTTGCTCCTCCGTCGGTGACGGAAAAAGTGCAGCCGCTACTGGGCACCATCGATCCCGGTGAGCCCATGCTCGGGAACATCGAGGGGCAGCTGGTGAGTGTAAACGGCCATTTTGACACCTCAAAACAAGTTTTGGTCCAGTCCCGACTGCAGGATGAAAAGGTTGGCTACTGGGTTGTCACAGCCTTTGTTGTTCACGATGCGCCGGTTCTTGAAGGAGTCGCAGCCACCAAGGAAGTTGTCATTCCAGTGGCCCGTGGCTGGGTGGCCAGCCCGGACAACGTGCCCACCGCACCCACCGGCAACATTGCAGTGGAAGGGCGCCTGCTCAACTCCGAAGGTCCTGAAGTGGCACCCAAGTTGCCCGCCGGACAGATCCAGGCCCTGTCCTCGGCAGAACTGACCAACCTCTGGTCCGTGACCACGTACGCGGCCTTCATCGTCTCCCACAGCGAAATGCTGGACGGAGCGGACGTTGGCGCGGGCGCCGTGAACAGCGGATTGACACCCATCACTGTGACCGCCACCGACCAGAACGACAAGGTCCACTGGCTCAATATCTTCTATGCCATCGAGTGGGTGGTCTTTGCCGGCTTCGCACTCTTCCTGTGGTGGCGTCTGGTGGCCGACGACTACCGTCGCGAACAAGACGAATTCTTTGACATCGACCACGGGAACGACGACGATGACGACGTTGTGGATGATGAACCCAGCGCACTACCCAATGAACAGACTGAGGAGCACCGGCCGTGAGCGAGCCAAAGAACACTGAATCAACACCTTCCGCGCAGGAGGCAGCGGCCAGGCCCGCAGCGAAGGCGGCGCCCAAGCGACGTTTCGGCGGAACCCCGGCCCAAATCCTCACGGCTCTGAAGTTCTACAAATACCTGGCCTACGCAACCGGCGTGATGCTGCTGCTGCTGGTTGTTGAACTGATCGTCCGGTACGCCTTGGGCAGCGTTCTGGTCGCCGGTGGAACGGACACCACCGGAGCCGCCCACGGCCTGGGTCTGGTCAGCATTGACGGCGGCGTCATGCCGATCACCGGTGGCGTGAACCTCTCGACCATGGTGCTGATCATCCACGGCTGGATGTACGTGATCTACCTGATCTCCGACTTCCGCCTCTGGACACTCATGCGCTGGCCGTTCGGCAAGCTGGTGCTGATCGCCCTGGGCGGCGTGGTGCCGTTCCTGTCCTTCTTCGTTGAGGCCAAGGTGCACAAGGAAGTCCTGGCGGAAGTCGCCGCGAACCCAAAGGCAGCCAAGCGCTACTGACGCCAACGCCCAAGTCAAACGCTCTCCCACCTGTGGGGGTTTTTTCCGAACGCTCTCCCACTTCGCGTGGGAGGGCGTTTCGGATTTAAGCGCCAAAGCTGTGCGCGCGGTGGCAATTGTGAGTTGCTCATCACTTTCATGGACGACGTCGGACCGGGAGCCCGCCGTCGTGGGTTAAGATTGATGGGTGACTACTCCCGCTAAGGCCCAGACTTCCCAGAAGCCCGTCCTGGTTGTGGATTACGGTGCCCAGTACGCCCAGTTGATTGCGCGCCGTGTGCGTGAGGCCAATGTGTACTCGGAAATCGTGCCGCATACCTATACGACTGCGCAGTTGCTGGCTAAAAACCCAGCTGCCATCATCCTCTCCGGTGGACCCTCAAGTGTCTATGCAGAGGGTGCGCCCAACGTTGGCGCAGACCTGTTTGAAGCCGGCATTCCGGTCCTCGGCATTTGCTATGGCTTCCAGGCCATGGCTGCTGCCCTGGGTGGAACCGTCGCCGAAACAGGACAGCGCGAATATGGTGCCACGAAGGTTTCGTTGGTCGGCGAAGGCCGTTCCATCCTTTCCTCCACCTCCGCAAGCCAAAACACCTGGATGAGCCATGGTGACAGTGTGCAGACGGCCCCTGAGGGCTTTGATGTGCTGGCATCCTCTGCAGGTGCGCCGGTCGCTGCTTTTGCCAACGAAGAGAAGTGTCTCTTCGGTGTGCAGTGGCACCCGGAAGTCAAGCACTCCGAGTTTGGCCAGCAGGTGTTGGAGAACTTCCTGTTCAACGGTGCCAAACTGGAAAAAAACTGGACCGCCACCAGCATTCTGGATGAGCAGGTCGAGCTCATCCGCAACCAGATCGGCGATGCCCGCGTACTCTGCGGACTCTCCGGCGGTGTTGATTCCGCTGTGGCAGCAGCCCTGGTGCAGCGTGCCGTCGGTGATCAGCTCACCTGCGTATTCGTCAATCACGGACTGCTGCGCCAAGGCGAAGCAGAGCAGGTGGAACTCGACTTCGTAGCATCCACCGGCGCCAAGCTGTACGTTGCCAACGAGCAGGACCGCTTCCTGAACGCCCTTGCCGGCGTCTCCGATCCGGAGACCAAGCGCAAGATCATTGGCCGCGAGTTCATCCGCGCCTTTGAGGAAGCCGAACGCGCCATCATGGCCGAGGCTGCCTCGGAAGGCGAAGAAATCAAGTTCCTGGTCCAGGGCACCCTGTACCCCGACGTTGTCGAATCCGGCGGCGGCGAAGGCGCAGCGAACATCAAGAGCCACCACAACGTGGGCGGCCTGCCTGAGGACTTGCGCTTCGAGCTCGTCGAGCCGCTGCGTGCGCTCTTCAAGGACGAGGTTCGTGCCGTTGGCGCGGAACTGGGCCTGCCGGCTGAGATTGTGGGACGCCAGCCCTTCCCCGGCCCCGGCCTGGGCATCCGCATCGTCGGTGAAATCACCGGTGAGCGTCTGGAACTGCTCCGCAATGCTGACGCGATTGCCCGCGCCGAGCTCACCGCAGCAGGCCTGGACGATGAAGTGTGGCAGATGCCGGTGGTTCTGCTGGCAGATGTCCGCAGCGTCGGCGTTATGGGAGACGGCCGCACCTACGGCCACCCGATCGTTCTGCGTCCGGTTTCCTCGGAAGATGCCATGACGGCAGACTGGTCGCGCCTGCCTTACGATCTGCTGGCAAAGATCTCCAACCGAATCACCAACGAGGTGGACGGTGTGAACCGCGTGGTTTTGGACGTCACGTCCAAGCCGCCGGGAACCATCGAGTGGGAGTAATCCCGCAGTAGGGCCACTGGAGGGCGCCAATAGCTGTGAATACACGCTAAATATGGCGTCCTCCAGTGTGCCGAACAGGCATAACTAGGCTGGGAGCGATAGCCTGAATTACATGTCAGTATGGTCAAGACCGTTTCGCTCAAGTGCAGAGAAGAAGGCACCCGTGTCCGATGTTGCAGGCCCCAAGGAGAACTCGGTGGAGCTCCAAACCTGGCTTGCTGGATTGGACTCCTATTCCGGAGCAGACACGGCGCTCTCTTTTGAAAAGACCGCGCACGGCAGCATTGATCTAACGCACGCCCACCCTTCGGGCCTGGCGCAGCTTTTGGCCGGCCGCAAGACCCGCCTGTCCACACTGGTTCGGGAGCCCGAACACTATGCTGATGCCAAGCGCGCCGCAGCAGCCCTGCGGGCCAAGATCTTTGAACTGAGCACAGACCGCGGCATCGACGTCGGCTACCTCGGCGCCGGCATGGTCCGCTGGTCAGCCGTGGGCGGCCAAAACAGTGGCGACGTCTGCGCGCCCGTGCTGCTGGCCGCCGTCGCACTTACGGTGCGCCCGGGCCAGGATGATTACGAACTTCAGCTCATGGAGCAGGCACAAATCAACCCGGCCCTGGTCAAGCACCTGGCCCGGAACTCCAATATCCACCTTGACGCAGCGGCTCTGGGCCGGCTGGCCTACAGCACGGCGCGCTTTGATCCCGCGCCCGTTCTTGACCGGGTCCGCACGCTGCTTTCCCCCATTTTTGGGGCAACAGTGGACCATGACCTCGTGGTCTCCACCTTCGCGTTCCTGTCCGAAAACCTCAACGATCCGACCTTGCTGGCTGGCAGCGAACTGCTGGAGAAGTTGCAGAGCCACAGCGAAGATGACGTGCTGCCGGTTGTATTGGAGCCCGACGTCGGCCGGTTTGCGCCGCTGGATGAGCGTCACCCCAAGGATGAGGTCTTCGTCCGCGATGCAGACCCGCAGCAGCAGTATGTGCTGGACATGATTCGTGCCGGCGAGTCGGTGCTGGTCTCAACACCGCCCGGAACCGGGCAGACGCAGACGGCCATCAACGCCATCGCCCAGCTCGTCCACGACGGGAAGAACGTCCTGGTGGTGGGCGAACGGCGCGGCACGCTCAATGAACTGGCCCAGATTTTCGCGGACCACAATTTGGATTCGCTGCTGCTGCAGCTCAGCGCAAGCACCGGTCCCCAGCAGATCAAGTCGCAGCTGATCCGGTCGATCACCCGCAATGAGAAGGCTGTGGCGCCTAATCTGGACAACCTGCACAAAACCCTCGTGGACCACCGCCACCAGCTGGTGGACCATGTGGCCAGCCTGCACAACGTCCGGGACCGTTGGGGCTGCTCGCCCTACCAGGCCATGCAGTCCCTGGCGGAGCTGACATCCATCCACCCGGCTCCCTCCACCACAGTCCGGCTCAAGCGCAGTGTTCTGGACAGCATCCGGGACCGTGCAGACCTTACGGATCGCCTGGAGCGGGCCGCCTCCCTGGGCGCGTTCAGCAAAGCAGCCATCAGCAGTGCCTGGCATGGCGCCCGCATGGTCACCCGAAAGGAAACCGAGGCCGCCTACGCATTGGCCCAGACACTTTACGAACAGGTGCCTGGATTCGCCGCGAAAATGCGTGAAGTCGCTGAATTCGGACAAATCCGCCAGGGGAACTCCTTTGCCGAATGGGGAGCGCAGCTGGAGATGCTCGTTGCCATTCGTGAAAGTCTGGACAAGTTCAACGCCGACATTTTCGACTGGCCCACGGAAGAGATGATTGCGGCCACCGCAACGTCCGCCTGGCGCCGCGAACGTGGGATCGAGATGCCCGCCCTGCAGCGTGCCAGGTTCCGCCGCAACGCCAAGGACCTGGTCCGCCCCGGCGTGCACATTTCAGATCTGCATTCCTCCCTGCTGCTGGTCAACGAACAAAGCACCCAATGGGCCGCGGCCGCAACCAGCAAGCGTCACCCCACCGTGCCATCGGGCCTGGCCGAGCTCAGCCGCACCTACAGCAACCTGCGCAAAAAGCTCGAGTCCCTCGGAACCGTTCTTGAACGGACAGTCGATGGCGGTGACCTCCTGAACTTCAACGCCGGTGAGCTGGTGGGGCGCTTGGAGGCGCTCGTCGCCTCGAAGGACTCATTGGAGCACCTGCCGGAACGCACACTGCTTCTGGAAGGCATGCAGGAGCAGGGGCTCGGCGAACTTCTCGATGACCTCGGACGCCGGGAAGTGCAGGCTGAGCAGACCGGATCCGAGCTGGAGCTCGCCTGGTGGCAGTCCGCCCTCGAGGCCATGATCAGTGGCGATGAGTACCTTGCCATGTCCGACGGCGACAACCTACGCCGTCTGGAAGCCGAGTTCCGCTTGGCGGACCAGGCCCATGTCGCTTCCGGCCCTGGACGGATTCGTTGGGAATTGGCGCAGGAATGGACCAAGGTTCTTAACGGCTCCAGCCGTCAGGGTGCAATGCTCCGCAACGTTTTGAAGGACGGTCGGGTCACCCTTGACGCGCTGATCACGCAGGCGCCGGACCTGTTGCACAACCTGGCCCCGGTGTTTGTGCTCAGCCCGCTGGCCGTGCCCACCGCAATTCCCGAGGGTTACCGCTTTGACGCCCTGATTATTTTGGATGCAGAGTCCACCTCGTTGCAGTCTGCGCTGCCCTCCTTGGCCAGGGCGGACCAGGTCATTGCCTTTGGCGACGAGCAGACGGCCTGCCCCCGCAGCTTCTCCGTTGCCGTCGCCAAGCCGGGTGACCGGGCTGCCGGATCGCAGGCGCTTGAAAGCGTTTTTGGCTCGCTCTCACGCATTCTGCCGCGGCACCGTTTGACTGTCTCCTACCGTGCCGTTGATGAAGACCTGATCCGCCAACTCAGTAGCGGATTCTACGATGCGCAGCTCGAACGCCTTCCCGATGGCCGCGCTCTGATTGGTCTGGACCGTACACTGACGGTCGACTATCTACCGGATGGCAAGGGACTGCCCGGAACCGGGGACGGCGGTGTGGAATCGGTGGTTGCCGAGGTCAACCGCGTCGTTGACATGGTGTTTGAGCACGCCCGGGTGCGCCCCCGTGAATCGCTGGCGGTCATCACGGCGAGCGAGCGCCACGCTGTCCGGGTGGCGCAGGCCATTCGACTGCAGATGGCCAACCACCCGCTGCTGAACGAATTCTTCGCCTCCGGACCGGAGTCTTTCCGTGTTGTCACGGTGGACCGTGCCGCCGGGCTTGTCCGGGACAGGGTGATTTTCTCCTTGGGCTACGGACGCACCCCGCACGGCCGTGCACTGCATGGGTTCGGACCGCTCTCCGAGCCCGACGGTCGGTCCAAGTTTGCCTTGGCCATGACCCGCGCCCGGAACCACATCCATGTCATCACCTGCTTCCGCCCCGAAGACTTGGATGTGAAGCGCCTGAGCTACGGTGCAGTCGACTTCTTTGAACTGCTCGATCGTGAATTGGCTGGCAACTCATTGCTGGGCACCCCTGCCACCCGGGCCCTGGATAGCGAACGGGAAACGGGGGAGGACCCTCTGGTAGCCGACCTCGCGGACCGGCTTAGCGCCCGCGGGGCGCAGGTGTGGCACCACTTTGACGGCGCCCTTGACCTGGCAGCAGCCCCCGACCCGGTCAGCTTGATGGGCCGTGAGGACCACGAGATTCCGGTCCCGGTGGCTGTTGAATCTGACGGCACCGCGAAATACCAGAACATGAGTGTGCGCGAACGCAGCCGTCTGCGCCCGCAGATGCTCGAGCGCCTCGGCTGGCGATACGTCCCGCTGTGGACGATCGAGGTTTTCACTGACCCTTCCAGCTGTGCCGACCAGATCGGCCGGTACTTGGGTGTGGCCTCGAACGCTGATGAATTTGATTCTTTGCTTTCGTCCCCGCTCGATGAGTCCAAGACTGCGGTTCTTGACTCTCCCCGGGCACGACGGCGCAACCCGGCTCCCGCGGCCAGCTCCCCGGAAGGCAAAGTTGAAAAAGTTGCTGAGCCCGGCGAATCCCGACGCGACTCGACCACTGCCGGTGAAGCAGCCGCAGATGGGACAGCGCCCGGTGCGGCAACAACAGCCAGTGAAGAAAGCGTGACTCCCGTGAGCACCCCAGAATCAGCACAAGACGCGCCAGCCGACGAAAACGCCAAGCCCGCCGGAACCGTGCCGCCGGCAACGGACTCCAGCGTCCTGCCCAAAATTGCTCCGAACGATGCGGATCACACCTGGGGTGACACCGGCTCAGATCGTGGCCATGACGAATGGTTGCGAGAGAACAAGCCCCCGCACTGGGGCTAAGACTTTACTAAGGACATACATGGCCTCCGCGCCGAAGATCCCAGGTCTGGACGCCTTTATGGACAACAGCCCCGGAACCCGAAAGCCGCCAACGCCACGTACCGTGAGCACGGCCGCACTGCTCCTGATCGTTGCCGCCTGCGTCCAGGTGGTGGCTTCCGTTGTGGCCGTCATCCACGCGGCGTCGCCGGAGCGGGCTGCCTTGTTGGAGGAACAACGGGCGGCCATGACGGGCAAGGTGCCCAGTCTTGAGTCCTTGCAGAACATGGGCGTCATCACGGTGGTTCTGGCCGGTATTGCAACGGTCTGCGCATATGTGCTGTTCGCCTTCTTCCTTAACAAGGGGCGCTCGTGGGCGAGAGTGGCCGTTGGCGTCCTGGCGGCGTTGACGTGCGTTCAACTGGTGGGCATTGCCTTTCCCATTGGTTACACGACGGTGGCGCAGCTTGCCTTGGGAGCACTCGCTTTTGGCTTGTGTTACCTGCCCGAGTCGAGCAAGTTCTTCGCGATCATCAAGTCCTCCAGAAAATAATCCGCCAAGGCGATGGCGTCTGTCCTCTGTAGGCAACCCCTGAGTCGGAGTGCCAGCTGGTCCGCGCCCTGCTGGTCAGTGGAGCATCATCTGGTCAGTTGAGCAGGATCAGTGAGACTTTCCCGCGACTGATGGCGCCCGCCAAGACCACCGCAGCTGATGCGCTGGCCGCCACCACGAGGATGCCTTCTTCCTGCTGGGCAGGAAGCAGCCCTTGCTTGTTCCCGGCCAATGCCGGCGTCCAAAGGACCGGAACCGCTTCGGCTAGAACGTCGTTGGTGATGGGCCCGTCAAGCCCTGTGCTGCTGCTGAGAACCACCGTGACAAGTTGTCCCTGTCGCAGCAGGGTGAGTACGGAAGGGTCGCTGAGCCGGATTGGTACGGCCTGACTGCCTGGTGGTGCACCGGTCAGCAGGCCGTTGCCAAGGAGGGAAGCGTCAGTGAGGACCTCGCCACTTCGCAGCGGTCCTGAGATCTGCCCGCCGGCCCAATCATCTGCTGGCAGCAAGGCTCCGCTGGGAACCATTTGTGGACTCACCTCGGCAGGCAGCAGATCACCCCGGCCCAAAACATGCCCGGCAGCAAGGTCCTGAGAGGCGACGAGGACGGCGGTTGTGGCAGCACGTGCAGGAGTGAGCGTCTGGACGGCCATCGCCGCTGCGGCACAGAGCAGAAGGGCGGCGATCAGCCTGCGGTGACGGACGATCCACGCCCTCAAGCGGCGCAGAGGTGTACTTGGGCCGGCCCGCGAGGTCGAGCGCTGTGACTGCCATGCCGGCCCCGGATAGGAGGACGGTCCCTGACTACTCTTTTTTGGCTTCATAAGCCAACGCTATGAGGATGCTTGCACCAAGAAAATGGTGGATGCCTGCTTTGTGGGCTCGAGCCGCGCCAGCTCATGCTGTGGAGGAAGCAACTTCGGGCCGCCTGGCAAAGCCGCACACCAAGCGAAGCGGCACACCATGCCAAGGTGCCGCCAACCCCGGCGGGCCGGGGCTGTCAGCCGTCCAGGAATGGATGGAAGTTAGCTGGCTGCTCCAGCTGTCGCCGTGCTCTTGTTGGAGGAGCTGGACGAGCTTGAGGAAGTCGACGAGCTCGAAGAAGATGATGCCGAGCTGGAAGCACCGGCCGAGCTGACCGGGGCAGAGTCCGAGGAAGCAGAGGATGCTGCAGGCACAGAGCTGGACGTGGAGCGTGAATCGGTGCGGTAGAAGCCCGAGCCCTTGAAGACAACACCTACGGAGTTGAACTTTTTGCGCAGCTTGCCGCGGCATTCCGGGCAGACGGTCAGGGAGTCGTCACTGAACGATTGCTGAATGTCAAAGGTGTGGCCGCAATCTTTGCAGGCGTAGGCGTACGTGGGCACTGGATTTCCTCCTGGATACATGCGTGGGGACCCTGTGATCGCCATTTGCGCCGCTGGCAGTCCATGGTCCCGAGTGCTAATTCTAACACCGCTTGATTAAACGTCTTGAAGTCGCCCGGCATTCCCGGCGGCCTTGGGCACGATCCCGCAGGCTCAGCCGTGCTGCGCGGCGTGCACGGCCGAGGGCGTGATGGCGTAATCAACACGCACATCCAGGGAGTCAATGGGCACCGCACCTGCCGTCAGGAATTCCCTCTCATAGACGACGGCGGCCACGGCCGGCGCGCCGCTGTTGGCAAGGAACCTGTCGTAGTAACCTCCACCCTGTCCCAACCGGGCACCGGTTGCGTCCACCGCCAAAGCAGGAACGAGCACGGCCTGTACCGAACCGAGCTCCACAAACCGGCGGCGTTCTCCCACCGGCTCCATCACGGGGGCCAGGGAGCTTGGAACCAATACAGCCCCGGGTGACCAGCGGACCCAAGAGAGTTGAAAATTGGGCTCGCAGACGGGAACGAACACCCGGTAACCAGCGGCATCCAGGGACTCCAGCAGCTCACTGGTGGGAGGCTCGCTGCCCGCGGACAGGAAAGCGCAGACGGCGGGTCCGCCATGGGCGCCAGCCACAGGGGTGGGCTCCCCGCCGTCGGACGCCGCCAACCCGTCGGACGTGACCAACCCGTCGGACGGGGTCAACCCGCAGGACGTGGCCATCCAGCCAAGGACGGTGCGGGCCAGTTGGGACCCGGCCTGGCGCATAAAGGAATCGTCCAGCACGGCCCGGGAGGCACGTAATTGTGCCCGCAGGCCAGCCTTATCATGCGTGTTCATGGTGTCCGTTCGAAGGGAAAGTGACGGATGAGTGAGTCCTCGAGACAACAATATCGCGGGTTTTGCGCCGTCGTCAGTTAGCCTTAGGGACATGACTTCTGTACAGCATGTTCGTAAGGCGGTAATTCCCGCAGCCGGTTTGGGTACACGGTTTCTGCCGGCAACCAAGGCAATGCCCAAGGAGATGCTCCCTGTGGTGGACAAGCCTGCCATCCAGTACGTGGTGCAGGAAGCAGTCAGTGCCGGGCTGACCGACGTTTTGATGATCACCGGGCGCAACAAGCGCGCCCTCGAGGACCACTTTGACCGTGTTCCCGTGACGGAGCAGCTGTTGGAGGCCAAGGGCGACACCGAGAAGCTGGCCGCGATCCAGCACGCGACCGAGCTCGGCGAAATCCACTACGTCCGCCAGGGGGATCCGAAGGGTTTGGGCCATGCGGTGCTGCGGGCCAAGACCCATGTGGGTCATGAGCCGTTTGCCGTCCTGCTCGGGGATGATCTGATCGACGAGCGCGATGAGCTGCTGACCACCATGATCGAGGTCCAGGAACGCACCGGTGGTTCCGTGGTGGCCCTGATCGAGGTCCCGCAGGACAAGATTTCCTCCTACGGCGCCGCCGACATGACCGTCGTGGAGGGCGAGAACTACGTCCGCGTGAACAAGCTTGTGGAGAAGCCCTCCGTGGAGGAAGCACCCTCGAACCTGGCCGTGATTGGCCGCTACGTGCTGCACCCGGCCGTCTTCGAGGTCCTGGAGAACACCCCTCCGGGCCGTGGGGATGAAATCCAGCTCACCGATGCATTGCAGACCCTGGCCCAGATGGAAGGTGAGGGCGGCGGCGTATACGGTGTGGTCTTCTCCGGCCGCCGTTACGACACCGGTGACAAGCTCAGCTACCTCAAGGCCGTAGTGACCCTGGCCTGCGAAAACGAGGAACTGGGCGCGGACCTGCGCGAATGGCTGGGCGAATTCACCACAGACCTCAAGGTCTAACTTCGTGTGGGGACAGGCCATCTGGCCGGTAACCATAGAGTGCGGCGATCTTTCCCTACGCCCCATCAAATACCGTGACAAGGCTGAATGGACCCGTGTGCGGGCCCGAAACGCCGCGTGGCTGCAGCCGTGGGAGGCCAGCAACCCCGTAGGCCAGGGGGAGCTGCCCACTTACACCGGCATGGTCAGTGTGTTGAACAGGCAGGCCCGCGAGGCGTCGGCCCTGCCGTTCATCATCACCGAGCGCATTCCGGGGCGGAGCAAACCCGCCATTGTGGGCCAGCTGACGGTTTCCTCGATCATGTGGGGCTCGGCCATGTCCGCTACCTTGGGCTATTGGGTGGATCAGGACAGGGCCGGGCGCGGCATCGCTCCGACCGCTGTTGCCATGGCCACCGACCACTGCTTCGGCAGGCTGGGGCTGCACCGGATGGAAATCAACATCCGCCCGGAAAATACGGCCAGCCTGCGGGTGGTGGAAAAGCTCGGTTTCCGGGACGAGGGCCTGCGCCCGAACTACCTTCACATCAACGGCCGGTGGGCTGATCACCGCAGTTTCGCCCTCACCACGGAAGACGTCCCGAACGGCATCCTGGAACGGTGGCTGGCACGCCGGTGACCGCACCAGCAGCGGGTGGTGACTTGTCCGACGTCGGACTTTCCTGGCGAATGAATTTTGGCCTTGCATGACGACACACCGCCCACAATGCCGGAGCAGACATGTTTCCCCTCTAGGGTTGAAACGTGGCTGGATACGCGCTGCCAGCCCAACCAGTCCAGCACTTGCAGGAGACGTCAATGGAAAGCATTACTTCCGACGCCCACACTCACGTGGAGCCGGGACCTTCAACTGCCGTGCCCCCAGCCGCTGAGCGACCATTGCAAATTCGCTGGGATCGCACTGCCATCGCCCTCGTGGGTCTGTTGGCGTTGCTTAGCGCCGGTATTTCCGGCGCGCTGAGCGTGTTCTCGATCGGCTCCGCAGCACTTCCCTGGCTCTCGCTCGCCGTGTTTGGCGCGGTTATTCTCGGATTGCGCGGACTCGCCATGCGCGATGCCTCCATTCGCAGGGCTGCCCGCCTTGCTGCGAGTACGACGGCGGACGAGTCTTCCGAGCCTTCGTTTGCTCCCTCTGTGGAACAGAAGGAGACGGCGCTGTTTGACGGTGCCGCAGGAGCCGAGCCGGCTCCCGCGCCCAAACCGCTGACGGCCGAAGAATTGCGTGCCGCGGCACTGCGTGTCGCAGCCAAGGGCGCGGCGGATGCAAAGCTGGCCCACACCCAAACCCTGGCCGAAACGGATCTGGAATCCGAGACCTGGGATCCTGTAGAGGTTCCGGTCCCCGGCTACGTCAAGGCTGCCAAGGCCTTGTCCCTGGAGAAGCCCCTGAATCTTCCGGCAGCGCCCAAATCTGCCGGCACCTCCATCAAGGCAGACCGGGCAGGCATCACTCCCGCTGAAAGCAGCGAAGGCGTTGCCGTTGTGCCGAATCTGGCCCAGCCGCTTTCCGAAGAGCAGAAGCCCGCCGGAGCGGTCGCAGTGGCCACAACCGGCATCGGTGCCAGCGCTGGCGACGGCGCCAAAACGGCGGCGAAGACCGGGGCCAAGGCAACAGCCAAGAGCGCGAATTCCGAGCGCGGCAACTACGCCCTGAACAACCTGGACGACGTACTCCAGCGCCGCCGCGCCTAAGCCTTATTCGCACACACTTCGGTACAAACTTCAGTACAAACAGCCGGGTCCTTTGGATCCGGCTGTTTTGCCGTGTCCTCGGGAGTACGCTTGGGCCATGGTGTTACTGGCAGCGGTTGGCGGTACCGGTCTGGCTGGCCGTGCGGTGGTGGCGCATGCCGTGGCCGCTGGGCATCAGGTCCGTTCCCTGAGCAGGCATTTGCCGCCAGCTGATCAGCAAGTCCCGGGCGCCGAGTACGTGCAGGCAGACTTTCGCACCGGCGCGGGTGTGGCCGACGGGCTGGCCGGCGTTGAGGCGCTCATTGAGACGATGGATTCGCGTGCAGGGGCGGCCCTGCGGGCGCTGCCGGTCGCCAGTGTTTCCGTGCTTGCCGCCGCTGCACGGGCGGGGGTCCGGCGCAGTGTGTTGTTGACGATCGTCAATGCGGGTGAGAGCTCGATAGGCTACTACCAAGCGCAGGCGGCACGTGCCCGAAGCTACGAAAGCGCG
>JBBPZC010000143.1:0-2151 GCA_038199275.1 Actinomycetales bacterium | reverse complement strand
ACCCTCTTTGCGGAAGGTCTGGCCAAGGTCGACGGCGTGACCGACGTCCGGGCGTTCGGCCTCCTGATCGGCTTTGACCTTGCCGAGGACATCGCGGCAGGGGTGGTCAATGCGGCCCTGGATGCGGGCTTCATCATCAACGCACCCCGCCCGAACACCGTCCGCCTCGCGCCGCCGCTGAACCTGACGGCGGACCAGGCCCAGTCATTCCTCACCGCCCTGCCCGCACTTCTTGCCTCGGCCACCGCCGCGCACCTTTTGGAAAAGGATTCCTAGATGACACGCCACTTTCTCGTAGACACCGATCTCGGCCCCGCCGAACAGGCCGAAGTCCTGGAGCTGGCCGCCGAATTGAAGAAGGCGCCCTATTCCAAGGCCACCTTTGCCGGTGACGGCTCGGGTGCCCAGACAGTCGCGGTCATCTTCGACAAAACCTCCACCCGCACCCGCGTCTCCTTCTCCGCGGGCGTCGCTGCGCTGGGCGGCAACCCGCTGATCATCAACCCCGGCGAAGCCCAGATTGGCCACAAGGAATCCGTGGCCGATACCGCCAAGGTGCTCGAGCGCATGGTCTCCACCATCGTCTGGCGCACCTACACCCAGGCCGGGTTGGAGGAAATGGCCGCCAATTCCAAGGTGCCCGTCATCAACGCCCTCTCCGATGACTACCACCCCTGCCAGCTGCTGGCGGACCTGCTCACCATCAAGGAACACAAGGGTGAGCTGGCCGGACTGGTCATGACCTACATGGGGGACTCCGCCAACAACATGGCCAACTCCTACCTGCTCGCCGGCGTCACCGCTGGCATGCACGTGCGCATCACCGGCCCTGCCGGTTACCTGCCGGCGGACGACGTCGTTGCTGCCGCCCAGGAACGCGCGAACCTCACGGGCGGCTCCGTGCTGATCACCACCGACGTTGCCGAGGCCGTGGCCGGGGCCGACGTCCTGGTCACCGACACCTGGGTGTCCATGGGCCAGGAGGAGGAGAAGGCGGCGCGCATGGAACTGTTCACCGACTACGCGCTCGACGACGCCGCCCTCGCCCAGGCTGCCCCCGACGCGATCGTGCTGCACTGCCTGCCGGCCTACCGAGGCTACGAAATTTCCGCCTCCGTGATTGACGGCCCGCAGTCAGTGGTGTGGGACGAGGCCGAGAACCGGCTCCACGCCCAGAAGGCACTCATGGTGTGGCTCGTGGAGCAAACTGCTGCCGAGAATGCGGTTATCAGCGCCGCCTTGGCCGACGCCGCAGGGACCGGCGCATAGCCATGGCCAAGGCTTCCCTTCCGGCGGTCATGCCGGCGACCAAGACGGCCCGGCAGGCGCGGGTGTCTGCGCTGCTGACCAGCCGGGCCGTGCGTTCCCAGGCGGAGCTTGCCGCGTTGCTGGCCGACGAGGGCCTGGTGGTGGGCCAGGCGACGCTCTCACGGGACCTGGTGGAATTGCGGGCAGTGCGTGTCCGGGGCAAGGACGGCGGGCTGATTTACGCGCTGCCGAAAGAGGGTGGGGACCGCAGCGTCCACAGTGCCTCCTCGCAGGAGCTGCTGGACACGCGGTTGATCCGGCTGTGCGGGGAACTGCTGGTCACGGCCGAGGGCTCTGCCAACATTGCGGTGCTGCGCACTCCGCCCGGTGCCGCCAACTTTCTGGCCCTGGCCATTGACCACTCCGTCATGCCCGCCATCCTGGGCACCATCGCCGGGGATGACACCGTCATGGTCATTACCCGGGAGCCCCTGGGCGGGGCGGATGTGGCGGAAAGGTTCCTGCAATTCGCTGAAGAATCCAGCTCCGGGGCGTAGCGTGGGCTGGCAGGTGAGGTGTCCGACGTCGTACTTTTGGACACGGTGAATATATTTTAGTAAGAATGCATAATCATGCACTATGCTGTAAAGCATAGAGCAAAAACACTCGTGAGCGAGTGCTGAAAAGGGAGACTAGAAACGTGACTGAACGCATTGTATTGGCCTACTCCGGCGGCCTGGACACCTCCGTCGCCATTGGCTGGATCGGCGAGGCAACCGGGGCGGAAGTAATCGCCGTGGCCGTGGACGTTGGACAGGGCGGGGAATCGCTTGAGGACATCCGCCAGCGCGCCCTGGGCTGCGGCGCCGTCGAAGCGTACGTTGCCGATGCACGCGACGAATT
>JBBPZC010000142.1:0-4079 GCA_038199275.1 Actinomycetales bacterium | reverse complement strand
GCCGGGGAGGAACTCTCGACGGTGCTGGTGCTGACAACGTTTGACCACGATTCCCAGCTCTTTGGCGCGCTGCGGGCCGGTGCTGCCGGATTCCTACTCAAAACTGCGGAACCGGAGGCCATCACGGCGGCGCTGCGGCGGGTCCATGACGGCGACCAGGTGATAGCCCCCGAGGTGACGGCACGGATCGTTGCCGCGGCGCTCTCCGCGAAAACGGTGCCGGCGGCTGATTCAGCCGAACCGGCTGGTTGGGAGCATCTCACCGAGCGTGAACGCGAGGTCTTTGCCGCGCTGGGCGAGGGTCTGACGAACTACGTGATCGGGCGCCGGTTGGGCATTTCCGAGGCGACGGTCAAGACACACGTCTCCCGCGTGCTGGCCAAGTTGGGGTTGCAGAGCCGCGTACAGGCGGCATTGCTGCACAGATAGCCTGGCTGCGGCTGCGACCCCGTCCGTCCCGACGGCGCATCAATACCGCCCATAATGCCCTGCGCCGTCCATATATCGGCGGCACGGGGCATTTTCGACGGCGTCAGCGCTGCCGCAGGGTCACACGGTCATTGCCGAGCGCCAACAATGAGCGCATCATGGTTGCAACGGCCCAATCCGGACGTGCCTCATGGCGCCACCGCCACAACAGCGGCACGGCCAGGGTAGGGCGGCCGATGGGGAAGAAAATGGGGAAGGGAAGATCACCATGCTGGAATTCTCGACATCGCAGTATTGCACCATAGCGCCGCCGGACCTGTTGGGCTGGCTGGCAATTGAGGGCAACTGGGAACAAAGGGAGGCAGCAGTCAAGGCGTTGGCCACCTCCGCCGCAATCCGCTCCCAGCGCGCCGTGATGGGCCACCTGGGCCGCCGGCTCAATGTGCGCACAGGCCCGCTGATGGGTGTAGGCGAGGAAACGGGCGAGCGGCTCAGCGTTTACGACAACCAGAAGCAGGGGCGGCCCTTCCTGCCGGGGGTCCTGGTAAGAGGATGGGACAAGCCCGCTGTAAAGGACGAGTCCGTCAACCAGGCCTATGACGGCAGCAATGCCACCTACGAATTCTTCCGCGACCAGTACGGCCGCAATTCCCTCGACGACGCTGGCATGGAGCTGGTGTCCTCCGTGCACTATGGTGTGGCCTTCGACAACGCTTTTTGGGACGGCACCCAGATGGTCTACGGCGACGGCAGCGGGCGGATCTTCCAGATCGGCGGCCTCACACGGGCCATTGACGTCATCGCCCACGAGCTGACCCACGGCATCACCGAATTCACGGCCGGGCTCATTTACAGCAAGCAGTCAGGTGCGCTGAACGAGTCCTTCTCCGACGTCTTTGGCTCACTGGTCAAGCAGCACAGCCTGAACCAGACGGCGGCAGAGGCCAGCTGGCTCATTGGCGAGGGCATTCTGGAACCCGGGCTCGGCAAGGCGCTGCGTTCCATGGACCATCCCGGCACGGCACATTCGGGAGACAAACAGCCGGGCAGCATGGACGATTACGTGGACCTCCCGGACGACAACGACCCCCGCAATGACAACGGCGGCGTCCACATCAACTCGGGCATCCCCAACCGCGCCTTCGCCCTCGCGGCCAAGGCGTTGGGAGGCCATGCTTGGGAGAAGGCGGGGCGGATCTGGTTTGAGGTGTTGACCAAGAAGATGCGTCCCACCACACAGTTCGATGCAGCAGCCCACGCCACGGTGGACACGGCTGGAATGCTCTTCGGTGCAACGGAGCAGGAGGCTGTCCACAAGGCGTGGCAGGAGGTGGGAGTGCTTTCATGAAGTTGATCATTATCAGGGCTGGCGGCATTGCCGGGATCACGGCCCGAACCGAGCTGGACGCCCAGGCTCTGCCCAAACCGGCGGCCAAGGCCTTCGCCGGGGAGGTTGCCCGGGCCAATCTGGACGAGCCATGCCCTCCCCCGCCCGAACACCCCCGGCCGGACACCCAGCTCTACGAAATCAATTTGGAACGCTCCGGCCCCACCATCACGGCCCGCTATACCGATGACAGCATGCCTGAGCACGTCCGGCTGCTCGTGGCTTGGGTGGACGGCCGTCCCGAGAAGGTGGAATCCATCGAGTTTTAGCCCCAGGTTCGCCACGCAAAAAGTGGGCCCACGGCGGCGAGGGCCCCGCGGTGAGTTTGCGAACCTTGGGAACGCTTGGGGAGGCCGACGGCGGAACTCAAGTTCCGTCGTCGGCCTCCCCCAAGCGTGGGCCCAGGGCAGGCCAAACGCTAGGAGCGCTCTGCGGACTCCACCACGTTGGCCAGCAGCATGGCCCGGGTCATGGGACCAACACCGCCCGGGTTCGGGGAAATCCAGCTCGCCACTTCAGCGGCCGCTGGCTCCACATCACCGGTGACAACCGCCTTGCCATTGCCGTCATCGACGCGGCTGACGCCAACATCCAGGACAATGGCGCCGGGCTTCAGATCCGCGGCCTTGATCATGTGCGGGACGCCGGCGGCGGCAACCACCACGTCGGCCCCGCGCAGTTCGGCAGCCAGATCAAGCGTGCCGGTGTGCGCCAAAATGACGGTGGCGTTGATGTCGCGGCGGGTCAGCAGCAGACCCATGGGCCGGCCAATCGTGACACCGCGGCCAACCACCAGCACACGCTTGCCGTTTAGCGTGATGCCATGACGTTCCAGCAACACAACGCAGCCCTTGGGCGTGCACGGCAGCGGGGAGACCATGGGCCGGTTCACGTTGGCGACGAGCCGACCCAGATTCATCGGGTGCAGGCCGTCGGCGTCCTTGGCCGGGTCAATGGCTTCAAGCACCACGTCCTGATCAATGTGCGCAGGCAACGGAAGCTGCACAATATAACCGGTGCAGCTGGGATCTTCATTGAGCTGGCGGACGGCAGCCAGAACGTCGTCCTGGGTTGCGGTGTCCGGCAGATCGATGCGGATGGACTTGATGCCGACCTCGGCGCAGTCCTTGTGTTTTCCGCCCACGTACCACTGCGAGCCCGGATCCGAGCCAACAAGAATGGTACCCAGGCCCGGGGTGATGCCGCGGGCAGCGAGGGCGCCAACACGCTGCGTCAACTCGGCTTTGATGGCTGCGGCAGTAGCCTTGCCATCAAGAATTTGCGCAGTCATGCGTTTTACCATTCTTCCTGACCGGGGTACAGCGGGAAGTCGGCGGTGAGTGCCTTGACGCGGGCGCTCAGGGCATCGACGTCGGCACCGCCCTTCAGCGCGGAGGCAATGATCTCGCCAACCTCCGTGAATTCCTTCGCACCGAAGCCGCGGGTGGCCAGGGCTGGGGTGCCAATGCGCAGGCCGGAGGTGACCATCGGCGGGCGGGGGTCGAACGGAACGGCGTTGCGGTTCACGGTGATGCCAACACTGTGCAGGAGGTCCTCGGCCTGCTGGCCGTCCATCTCCGAGTTGCGCAGGTCAACCAGAACCAGGTGCACGTCGGTGCCGCCGGTCAGCACAGACACGCCGGCTTCGGCAACGTCGGGTGCGTTCAGGCGCTCGGCAATGATCTTGGCGCCTTCCAGGACACGAACCTGGCGCTCGGCGAACTCTTCACCGGCGGCAACCTTGAAGGCCACTGCCTTGGCGGCGATGACATGCATGAGCGGGCCGCCCTGCTGTCCCGGGAACACGGCCGAGTTGATCTTCTTGGCCCATTCCTTCTTTGCCAGGATGACCCCTGATCGGGGACCGGAAAGGGTCTTGTGCACGGTGGAGGTGACGACGTCGGAGTACGGCACCGGGTTCGGGTGCAGGCCCGCTGCAACGAGTCCCGCGAAGTGTGCCATGTCGGTCCAGAGAATTGCGCCAACCTCGTCGGCGATGGCGCGGAACGCTGCGAAGTCCAGCTGGCGCGGGTAGGCGGACCAGCCCGCGATGATGACCTGCGGCTTTTCCTTGATGGCCTGTTCGCGCAGCTTGTCCATGTCGATGCGGAAGTTGTCTTCTTCAACCTGGTAGGCAGCGACGTCGTACAGCTTGCCGGAGAAGTTCAGCTTCATGCCGTGAGTGAGGTGCCCGCCGTGGGCCAAGTCCATCCCGAGGAGCTTCTCGCCCGGGTTCATCAGCGCCATGAGCACGGCGGCGTTG
>JBBPZC010000141.1:0-6384 GCA_038199275.1 Actinomycetales bacterium | reverse complement strand
TGTTGAAAGCTCGGGTGCAATTCGATCTGATTCACCGCGGGAACCACTGTGGAATGGGCCAGCAGCTCATCCAGGTGATCCGGCAGGAAATTGGAAACACCGATGGCACGGATCGATCCCTGCGCATACAGGGATTCGAGCTCCTTCCACACCTGGGTGAACAGCCCTTGTGACGGCACCGGCCAGTGAATCAGGTACAGGTCTACCCAATCCACACCCAGTGCCTTGCGGCTGGCTTCGAAGGCTGCGCGGGGGCTTGCCTGGTCCCCATTGCGCAGCTTGGTGGTGACGAAGATGTCTTCGCGGGCCAGCCCGGATTCGGAGATTGCTGCCCCTACGCCGGTTTCGTTGCGGTAGGCGGCAGCCGTGTCGATGTGACGATAGCCGGCAGCCAGGGCTTCGGTGACGGCCACCCGGGTTTCTTCCGGCGGTATCTGGAAGACGCCGAAGCCCAGTTGCGGGATGGAGACTCCGTTGTTCAACGTCAGCCCTGGAGCAGCTTCCCCTGCGGTTTTCGAGTCAGTCATAAGAACTTATTCCCTTCCTTGCCTCCGCCGCAAAGGGCGGTTGCCACCAGCCTAGGCTCACCGGCCGGCTGAGGCACGTGCAACGCGGACGGATGTCCCCCTGGCGCCTGCCCCAGCGTCCCGGTGCCAGGACTGAAAAACACCCTCCCTCCCCCAGAAAACCCGAAAATTCAAGCATTTGCGTTGAAAAGGAAGCCATTCACAGGCATATGCAGATACAGTCTCGTAGTATGACACTTGTTCGAATATCTGAAGCGGCCCGTTTCCTGGGCGTCAGCGGCGACACTGTGCGGCGCTGGCTGCACAGCTCATGGCTGGCGCAGGGACCTGCCCACTAAAAACCACACTGCAAAGCCAACCACCACCAACGGTGTTGCCCCAAGCAGGAAACACGCCGCCGCAGCCACGGAGTCCGTCTGGATCTGGACCGGTGATGGCACAACCACCGTGAAGCTGCCTTCATTGGTTTGCACCCGGCTGGCCACAATCAAGAACTCATCGGTGTCTCCGATGATCGGCACATACTGGCCACTTCGTGCAGTGGCGGCCACCGTTTTGTTGTTCGCTGCCGTTTCAGTGGCGGCAATCAAGGAGACCTGCAGCAGCACCAACAACAAGCCCCCTGCAACCAGCGCGAGCGCAACAACGCTGACGGCCGTCGCCGTCGCCCTATACGCACACAGTCACGATAACCTTGCATGCTGGTTCTTGCGCCTGCTGGATGCGCAGGTCTGCGGCCAGGGATTTGGACGGGTTCAGTGAGGTGGTGTCGGTGGCCACCACCTCTCCGGGGCTGGCTCCAATGAGGGCCGCCAGCTTGTCGCCGAGGCCCCAGGGAAGCTCGAACCAGCCGGCCGTGTCCCCGCTGCGGACCACCCACGGGGCCCTGGACACTGGCCTTCGCAACCCTGGGCCTGTGCCTGGTGGTCATACTGGTTGGCGGCGTCGTCATCAACCCGAAGCGCTGCATCGAGGACTCCGTAGCTGTTGCTCCGGCGCTGCCGGAGCAACAGCGGATCCGTGAAGGCTAGCTGCGGGTATCGGGACGCGGTGCCGGGGCCTGGCGGATGCGACGCTGCCGGTGCGTGGGGAAGTGCCTGCGGGCCACGGCCACAGCGTCCGGTGAAACGTCCACGGGCAGGACGCCCGGTGCAAGCCCCAGCTCGGCCACCACGTTGCCCATCGGGCCGGCAAGCAGGGAATTGCCCACCGACACCGGCGGCACCTGGCACACCCCGGCCACGAAAAGGCTGTTTTCTATGGCCCGGGCGGCCAGCAGTGTGCGCCACTGGTTTGTCTTCAACTCCCCCGGCACCCACGACGAACAGGCCAGCAGGACCTGGGATCCGGCGTCGGACAGGGCCTGCGCCTGTTCTGGGAACCGCAGGTCGTAACAGGTCAGCAACCCGAAGCGCAGCCCGTCCACGTCGAAGGTGACCGGTTCCGTGGACGGGCCCGGGGCCACGAACGCGGACTCCTCAAAGCCTTGGGCATCAAAGAGGTGAATTTTCCGGTAGGCGGCGAGCAGCTGGCCCCCGCCGTCAAAAGCGGCCAATGTGTTGTAGGCACGGGCCGGGTCGGGCGAGGATTCCACCAGCCCGGCCACCAAGGCAATGCCGTGGCTGCGGGCAATCCGGGAAAGTTCGGCGCCCACGTCCCCGTCCAGCGGCTCCGCCACTGCCGGGAAAGTGGCGTCGATCTTCTTCTTTTCATAAGTGGCGTATTCGGGGAAGGCCACCAGGGCGGCGCCGGACGCCGCGGCCTCGGCCGTGTACGCGTCAATGACGCGCAGGTTTGCCGCGATGTCCGTGCCGGACGCCAGCTGGCCCAGGGCAATGCGCACGTGGAGTGCCTTTCCGTTGGGGGGCGGCTTGGTGGGCCTAGACTACAGCTTCTTCCAGGGTGTCCATCTCCGGCGGGGCCGCGCGCAGCCCCTTGGTGATGAGCAGGAGCACCACGATGCCTATGCCCAGCCAGGAAAGGCCCAACGTGACCGCATGGATGTCCAGCCGGGAGAGCAGGTAGCCGCAGATCACGGCACCCACGCCGGGGATCACCAGATAGCTGAACGGGTTCAGCACATTTCCGGCGCGTCGCTGGCGGACATAGTGGAAGATGACGGAAATATTCACCAAGGTGAAGGCGGTAAAGGCACCGAAGTTGATGAACGACGTCGAGGTGGCCACGTCCAGGAAGATGGCGATCAGGCCGATGATCCCGGAGATCACAAGGTTCGCCACGGGCGTGTGGTATTTGGCGTTGAGGCGGCCAAACACCGCTTTGGGCAGCACGGAGTCCCGGCCCATGGCGTACATCAGCCGGGAGGCACTTGCCTGGGCGGCCAGGCCGGAGGCGAACTGTGCTGCTACCAAGCCGGCCAGGAACACGGCGCCGAAGAACGTACCGCCGATTTGCAGGGCGATCTCACTGGCGGCGGACGCGGAGTCGGCAAACTCGCCGCCGGGGTGGACCAGCTGGGTGAAATAGGCGACCACCACAAAGATGCCGCCGCCGATCAGCGCGATCAGCATGATGGCCCGGGGCATGTTCTTTTTGGGGTCGATGGTTTCCTCCGTCAGCGTGGTGACGGCGTCGAACCCCAGGAAGGAGTAGGCGGCGATGGCTGCGCCGGCGCTGATGGCGCCCAGGCTGGAACCGGCGTTGAAGAACGGAGTGGAATTGGCCAGCCCGCCCGCGCCGGAGCTGTTGACGATGTGGGCGATGGAGAGGGCCACGAAAAACACAATCACCAGGATCTGGAACGCCATGAGCGCGTAGTTGGCCTTGTCCGCGACCTTGAGGCCCAGAATGTTCAGGAACGTGGTGATGACGATGAACATCAGGATCCACACCGCAATGGGGATGCCGGGGAACTGGGCACTGAGGAAGGAGCCGCCAATGAGCCAGATGACCATGGGCAGGAACAAGTAGTCCAGGAGAATGGCCCAGCCCACCAGGAAGCCCACGCGTGAGTCGATCGACTTGCGCACATAAGTATATGCGGAGCCCGCCACCGGGTAGGCGATGGACATGCGCCCGTAGCTGTGGGCGGTGAAGAGCATGGCCACCATGGCCACCAGGTAGGCGGCCGGGGCGGCGCCGCCGGTGCTCTCGGCGATGATGCCGAAGATGCCCAGCACAATGATGGGGGTCAGGTAGGCCAGCCCAAAGAGGACCAGGGATCGGAGGTTCAGCGTGCGGATCAGGTGTGGCTGTGAAGTCATGCGATGCTCCTCGGTGAGCGGAGTGTGGGGGTCCAGCTGGCAGGGTCGATCCGGCCCTGGTAGACGGGGAGCTCGATTGCGGGCTCGCCGGGGTGGAACTGCGACCACATGCGGTTCAGGCCCGCGGTTCCGTTGGTGCGGACATGTTCGACGGCGGAGAGGTCCAGTTGGGCGGTGAGTATGGTGGGGTCTGCCGTGCCGGCCTCGGTGATGACGCGGCCCTCCGGATCCACGATGATGCTCCGTCCCTGTCCTACGGGGCCGGCACAGTTCACGCTGATCATGAAGACCTGGTTGGTGATGGCGTTGGCCCGGGCCAGCACCAGTTCCTGCTCACGGTCGGCCGTGGTGGTCTTCACCACATTGATGATCAGCTCGGCGCCCATCCAGGCCAGTTGCCGGGTGACTTCCGGGAACCAGGCGTCGTAGCAGATGTTCAGCCCGGCCCGGCCAAAACCGCCCAGGTCCACGGTGATGAATTCGTGCCCGGGATCGTACGGTTCAAAGGGGCGCCACGGGAAAATCTTCCGGTAAAAACCGGCCAACTCGCCGTTGGGAGACAGGACCACCTGGGTGTTGAACAGCTGCCCGTCCTCCCCTCGCTCGCACACGCTGCCGGGCACCAGCCAGATGCCAAGGTCTGCGGCCATTTCCCGCAGCCCGCGCACGCGCGGACCGGTGAGCGGTTCGGCTGACTCCTGCAGCGCCCCTGTGCGCTGCTGGTCCGGGGCGCCGTCGCCAAAGAGATGGAGTTCAGGGAAGACCACCAGTTTGGCTTCGGGCTGGTGTGCAAGGGCGCTGCTGACCTCCTGCACGAAGCCGGAGAGCGGCTCGCCGATGAGCCGTGGCGGGGCCTGGGCGGCGATGACGGGCAAAATGCGGGACATGTGGTGCTCCATGTTTGGGGTTGTGACCTGATTCATAATAGATCATATTGATCATTTATGGGGAAGGTTTTCATAAATTTCACCTACAGTGATGTCTATGAGCTTGAAAACGGGTGAGGGGGCGCAGACCCCGCCGATCGACGGTGCGGCATTGGCCGGCCTCGCACGGCGCAGCGCCATGGACGCCGTGCGGCTGCGCATCGCCACGGCCATTTACCTGGGCCTGCTCAAGCCCGGGGAGCGGCTTCCGGACAAGGACGACGTGGCGCTGGGACTGTCGGTCAGCCCCATTACGGCCCGCAGGGCACTGACCAGCCTGGCCGAAGAAGGCGTGGTGGTGCGCCGCCGCGGCCGTAACGGGGGAACGTTTGTGGCGGATGCCCCGCCGAGGGAGACGCTTGCCGCGCTGCTGGCCCGGCCGGACGAATTTAGCCGCGTGCACCACCTCGTGGACCGCCGGTTGCTGGGCGAATGCGCCGTCACACACTTCGCAGCGCAGAACATTTCCACGCACCAGCTGGAGCAGCTGGAAACACTGACGGTGCGGATGGCCTCGGCGTCCAGCTGGTCCAGCTACCACCAACTGGACGAGGAATTCCACCGCATGGTGGCCGGCGCCTCCGGAATGGGCAGTGCCGTGGACGCCTATTGCGAAGGCCTCATGGAACTGTACGAATACTTCATCCCGTATCCCATTGAGTTCCTGCACGTCTCCAACCAGGACCATATTGCACTGGTTGCCGCACTGAGGGACGCGCGGACGGAGGCAGCCGTGGAGATCTCCCGGCGCCATGTGGACACGCTCCACCGGACCATGTTCATGGGTCTGACGGACGGGGCTGGGGAACAGTAGCGCACGTTTCACCTCGGGACCCTTGTGGCGCCGGGCAGGGGCGACGATGGAAGCATGAGAGAGCGTGACTTAGCTACACGCCGCACGGAGTTGGAAGATGCCTCAGGGGACCTCCGGGAATTGTGCGAGGACGCGGCAGTGCCCATGGCGGCCAAACAATATTTCGTTTTCTTTGCCGGCAACGGTGTGCAGGCAGCGGCGGACAAGGCGCCCAGTCGGCAGTCTTTTTTCGCCGGGATTGACCGCTTCCAGCTGGCATGTGAGGCGTTGCGCGGCACCCTTGAAGCTGCCGGTTACGTGCCTCGCGAGGTGGCCAGCGTTGAAAAGGAAAGCGCCAGGTTCGCCGCCTTGCGCTGGGAAATCAGCGCCGCCGCCGCGGCCGGATAGACCCTCCGCTCCGCTTTTAGGCGCCCGTCCCTCCAAGCCTCCAACTTGGTGAGTAATTCCCGGGGGTGGCGTAGATACTTTTGGGCACGGGTGTTCAGAATCGACGTATCTACCTAAAACGTCATACTGGGAGGCTCATCTGGAGGCGGGCCTAGACACCGTTGCCCCAGCATTCCATGTCGCTGCGGACGATCTTATTAAGGGCCAATCAGGAACGGGTCCCGTACCAGCCCAGGATCGGCATCAGCCCCAGAATCTCTTGGTCGTGGGTTCGAGTCCGGACCGACACACAACATGTTGCTCTGACCTGGGTTATACCGTTTCGTCCGGGTACTTCGAGGAGCCACATCATGTTCTACTCACGTTTTTGATCGAAAAGTTGCTCACGATTATAGTGTTGCCACCTTGATAAAAACACGTAACGGGCAGTGCGGACCTGATGACTCTTGGATATTTCGAAAATATACGCATAGATACGCAGATGCGGATATAGCATGGGGTTATGA
>JBBPZC010000140.1:0-21830 GCA_038199275.1 Actinomycetales bacterium | reverse complement strand
GCGCGGGGTGGCTTCGCCGTCAACGCTGGGCTGTTACGGCGGCAGCAACGGCGGCCTGCTGGTGGGGAACATGCTCACCTCGTATCCGGAACTGTTCGGGGCCATCTCGTGCGGGGTGCCGCTGCTGGATATGCGCCGGTACGCCAAGCTGTCGGCGGGCGCGTCGTGGATTGCCGAATACGGCGACCCGGACGTGCCGGAGCAGTGGGAGTTCATCAAGACGTTCTCCCCGTACCATCTGCTGCGCCCAAATGTGAAGTACCCGGCCACTTTCATTTGGACGGCAACATCCGATGACCGGGTGGGCCCGGTGCAGGCGCGGAAGATGGCGGCCCGGATGGAAGCGATGGGGATTCCGGTGCTCTTTCACGAGGCGCTGGAGGGTGGTCACGCCGGCGCCGGCAACAACGAACAGGCCGCCCGGCTGCACACGGCCTCGCATGAGTTTTTGTGGCGGGCGCTGACCGGAAAGCTGTAATTGTGGCGCACCCACCTCTCGTTTTGCTTTGAGGGGCTGTTACTGGGTAAAGTTTGGGATGCTGGTTAGGGGCTTCTACCCTTTCCAGCGCTGGAGACGTGCCAGAGCGGCCGAATGGGCTTCACTGCTAATGAAGTGTGGGGCACAACTCCACCGGGGGTTCAAATCCCCCCGTCTCCGCCAAATGATGCGCCTCTCGATTCGTCGAGGGGCGCATTTTTGTTGCCGCTTTCCCCTGACCCCGACGGGCCCCCGCTCCTCCGCCACACAGCCGCCACAACCGCATGTCATTGCGTCGTACGGGGCAAGCCGCGGCACGAAAGTAAACGTCGGACCATTAGAATGTCCCTATGGCTGTAACTGACGAGGCAATCACAAAAATCAAGGACATGATCATCTCTGGTGAGCTGTCCGCAGGTGACCGCCTGCCGCCGGAGAAAGAACTCAGCGAAAATCTGGGCCTCTCCCGCAGTTCCCTGCGTGAAGCAGTCAAGGCTTTGGAAATCATCCGGGTGCTGGATGTTCGCCGCGGCGACGGCACTTACGTGACCAGCCTGGAACCGAAACTGCTCACGGAGGCCATGACTTTCGTCGTCGACCTCCACCGGGACAAGTCCATCCTGGAAATTTTCGAGGTCCGCCGCATTCTGGAACCCGCAGCCACGGCCTTGGCGGCAACGCACATTACTCCCGAGCAGCTGAAAACGCTCGAAGAGCTGATGTCCACAGTCGATGAAGCCACCAGCGTGGAAGACCTCGTCGCGCACGACCTCATCTTCCACGGCCTTATCGCCGACGCCGGCGGCAACAGCTACCTGTCCAGCCTCGTGGACGGCCTCTCCAGCAACACGGTCCGGGCACGCATCTGGCGCGGCCTGACCGAGGAAAAAGCCATCAGCCGCACCCTCGCCGAGCACGAGGCCATCATTGATGCCTTGCGGCAGGGCGACGCTGAACTGGCCAAGGCGCTCGTCACCGTCCATATCAGCGGCATTTACCACTGGCTCAAGAAGGCGCTCTAAACTTCATTTTTCCAGCGGCCTGCATTGCTGGCCCGACCCAACAAAACACAGCTTGCCACACTACCTAGATAGACATACTATCTAGTTATGAGTTCAACACCGGAAGGGCCCTGGCCCGGCGATTGGAACCGCGCCTCCTTGGGCCTATGCACCCTGGCGGCACTGTCCGCCGGGCCCACCTACGGCTACGCCATCATCACGGCACTTCAGGACGCTGGCCTGGGAACGTTCAAGGGCGGCACGCTCTACCCACTGCTGGCCCGCTTCGAAACGGCAGGCTGGCTCGACGTCGAATGGCGCCCCGGCGAGAGTGGTCCCGGCCGCAAATACTTCTCGCTCACCCCGGCCGGCCTCGGCGAGCTTGAGAGGCAACGCCGCCAATGGCAGGCCTTTACCTCAAGTACGACGGCGTTCCTCACCCAATACCCGGGCGTCACCGACGCGGCCACACTGGCAGCCACCCCATGATCAAGGAGTACCTCATGAAGACCACGACCCATAAGAAATGGCTCGAAGAGCTGACCCTCGAGTTGCGTCTGAAGGACTTCTCAGGCCGGGCCATTGGCGATGTACTTGCCACTGTTAAGGAATTTCTGGCGGATTCAGACCAGCAGCCAGAATCAGCCTTTGGTACACCCCGCGACTACGCTGCACAATTGGCCGCGGTGTCAGTCCCTCCTGCGAAGGCAGACCTTCGCGGTACTCTTTCACTGAGCACTGCCAGCCTTGTCGCGTTCCTCGTGTTCTCTGCCGGCCTGACTCCGTGGCTAAAAGGCGAAGAGCTGCTTGTTGGCGGTTGGCAGCTGGTGTCAACGGCGGTCTTAGCCGCCCTGGTACTGGCGCTTCCGCTCTATCTTTCGTTTCTGCTTCGGCATATGTGGGCGCTTGTCGCCGTTCCCGTGGTTGGCGGGGCCGCTGGGGTGCTCTCTGCGGTGCTTTCCCCAAAGGACGCCGGTGAGGCACTCATGGTGCTTCCGCCCGCAGCTGCGCTTATCGTTGGCGCCGGATTGATGATCGTCTTCTCTGTAGCGGGGACCATCCCTGCGCTTCGCGAGGCGCCTGACCCGATCGTCGGACCGCTCGAATCCACCCCGGCAGCCACGGTGAAGACCCGCTGGTTGGAGATCCTCACACAGTGGCTGTTCCCGATCTTCTCACTCGTGCTGCTGGGCTTCACACTTCTGATAACCACCCTCTCCTGACCTCCCACCTACACAGACCAGGCGGCGGGACAGGGAAGTGACGAGGGCCCGCGTTGCCAAAACAGAACAAAAAGCCCCGGGTGTGCCGGAGCCAACCAATGGTCGGTTCCGGCCACCCGGGGCTTTTTAGCGAAATTTACTCGTAGAGGTTCGCTGCGATGTCTGCGTCGTCGATGTTGTCCTTGTCGTACCAGTAGAAGCCGGTGTCAATGAGCTTCTCAACCTTTTCCCCCTTGATGGCGGCAACGGCGGCCTTGACCGTCTCGTAGCCAATGCCAACCGGGTTCTGGGTGACGGCGCCGGCCATGAGGCCCTCGCGGATGGCATCCATCTGCGCCTTGCCGGAGTCGAAGCCAACAATGGTCAGCTTGCCGGTCTTACCGGCTTCCTTCACCGCGTTGACAACACCAATGGCTGCACCTTCGTTGGTGCCGTACATGCCAGCCAGATTCGGGTAGGCGGTCATGATGGCCTTGGCGGCATCCGTGGACCTGGCCTGATCGCCGTCCGCGTACTGGATGTCCACGATCTTGATGTCGGGAGCATTTTCCTTCAGGTAGTCAACGAAGCCGTCGCGGCGGTCGGTGCCCGAGGTGGCCGTCTGGGAGTGGCCAACAATCGCGATCTCACCCTTGTTGCCCAACAGCTCAGCCATGTGCTTTGCAGCTTCTGCGGCGGCAGCCTTGTTATCGGTCGAGGCGGTTGCCACGGGAATCTCTGAGTCAACACCGGAGTCAAAAGCAATAACGGGGATGTTCTTGCTCGTGGCATCCTGTAGCACGCCTTCGGCAGCCTTGGAGTCCAAGGCAGCCAATGCCAGTGCCTGCGGGTTCTTCGCCATGGCGTTGTTCAACTGATCCATCTGCTGCTGAACGTTGGTTTCCTTATCGGGACCTTCGAAGGAGATTTCAACATCGAGCTCCTTCGCGGCCTTCTCCGCACCTTGCTTCACTGACTGCCAGAACTGGTGCTGGAAGCCCTTGGAAACAATGGCAATGTAGGTCTTGCCATCGCCACCGCCGGCTGCGGGAGCATCCGCTGCCGTGTCACACGCTGCGACAGACAGGGAGAGGGCAGCCACTGCGGCCAGGGACAGAAATTTTCTTCTTTGCATGGATCTAGCTCCTTCAAGTGAATACGTTGATGATGCGCGGTGATGGTGCTGGTGAAAATTAATTGGTGGCTTTCTTGCGGCGCACCATGTCCAGGTAGACGGCGAGCAGGATGACCACGCCGACGGCCACCTGCTGCCATTCCTGCGGGATCGACATGATGGACAAACCGTTGGTCAACACGGACATGATCAGGGCACCAATGACGGTGCCAATGATGGAGCCCTTGCCGCCAGCCAGGGAAGTTCCGCCAATGACGACGGCGGCAATCGCCTGCAGCTCCAGGCCCGCACCTCCCGCGGGCTGGGCCGAGTTGAGGCGGGCCGTGGCGATGACACCGGCGAGGCCAGTGAATGAACCGGCCACGGTGTAGATCAGGACCGTCCATTTGGTGACGTTGACACCGGACAGTGCGGTGGCCTGTTCGTTGCTGCCGATGGAGTAGGTGTAGCGGCCCAGGACCGTCTTGGAGAGCAGGAGTCCGGCGACGATGGCTGCGGCGAACAGGATGAAGACGGCGTTGGGGATGACCAGGCCGGGGATGGACTTGCCCAGGGCGAAGATCTTCTGGAAGCCGGCAACCTCATTGGTGTAGATCGGTTTCGTGCCGGAGATGACCAGGGCCAGGCCTGCAGCCACCATCATCATGGCCAAGGTGGCAATAAAGGAAGGGATTTTCATGACCGCCACGAGGAAGCCGTTGACACCGCCCATCAGTGCACCAAACAGCACACCGGCGATAACACCCACAATCATGGGCATGCCCAGTTGCGTCATGAAGACAGCCGTCATGACCGAGGCCAGGGTCATGCCCGTGCCAATGGAAAGGTCAATACCGCCGGTGATGATCACGAACGTGGTGCCCAACGCGAGCAAGCCCGTGACCACGGTGGAGAGCAGGATGTTGGACAGGTTCGCGGCCTGATAGAAGTTGGAGCTGGCCACGGAGAAGAACAGCACCAGGGCCAGCAGGCTGGCGAAGGCCAGAAGCTGCTGGAAACTGGCCCGGACCCGGGTGTTCCATTCTGATTTTTTGTTGCTGGCAATCTTGGCAGTTTGCGCAGCGTCCTTTGTCAAGGTCATCTGTTTGCGGTTCTTTCTTACGTGGTGGAGCGCTGCGCGCTGGAGGATGGGAGGGACGCCAGGACGGCGCTGTTGGTGTTCTGTGTTGCCAGGGCCATGATCTTTTCCTGGTTGGCCTCCTCGTTGCTCAAGAACCCGGTCAACCGGCCCTCACTCATCACGGCAATGCGGTGCGAGAGGCGGAGCACTTCGGGCAGCTCAGAGGAAATCATGATGATGGATTTGCCCTGCTTGAGCAGTTCGTTCAGCAGAGCGTAAATCTCTTCCTTGGCCCCGACGTCAATCCCACGGGTGGGTTCATCGAAGATCAGGATGTCGCAGTCCTTGACCAACCATTTGGCAATGACGATTTTTTGCTGGTTGCCGCCGGATAGATTTTTGGCAATTTGTGCACTCGACGGCGTTTTGATCCGCAACTTGTCAATGTAGGTCGACGCCGACGACTTCATGGCCTTGTCATTGAGCACACCCATGCGGGAAAACATTTTCAACGAGCTCAGCGCAATGTTGTCCTTGACGTCGCGCTCGAGCAGCAGACCCTGGTGCTTGCGGTCTTCGGAAAGGTAGCCAATGCCCATTCCGGCGGCAACGGCCGGGTTGGCGATGGTGACCTGCTGGCCGTTGAGTTCAATGGTGCCGTCGGAGATTTTATCGGCACCGACAATGGCGCGGGCAACTTCCGTGCGTCCGGCACCCATCAGGCCTGCGAAACCAAGGATTTCACCCTTATGCAGGTCAAAGTTGATGTCCTGCAGCAGATCCTTGGTGGACAGGCCCGAGACCTTCAAGACGACCTCGTCGGAAGGCATATGGGCTTCGGGGCGCTGGTTTCCGGAAATCTTGCGCCCAACCATGAGGTTGATGACCTCACCCATGGTGGTTTCCGCCGTCGGCACCGTGTCAATGTATTCGCCGTCGCGAATGACCGTGATGCGGTTGGAGATCGCTTTGAGCTCGTCCATGCGGTGTGAAATGTAGATGACACCGGTTGATTCGTTCGTGAAGTTGCGGATCAGCTCGTGCAAGGTGGCCACTTCGGCGTCGTTAAGGGCAGCCGTGGGCTCGTCCATGATCAGAATGCGTGACTTGTAGGACAGCGCCTTGGCGATCTCCACCATTTGCTGCTTGGCCACGGTCAGGTCGCCAACGCGGGCCTTCGGGTCAAGGTCAATATTGATGCGGTCAAAGAGCAGACGTGCCTTGCGGTTCAGTGCTCGCTCGCTCAGGAACAACCCGCCAACGCGGGGTTCGCGCCCAATGTAGATGTTTTGTGCCACCGTCAGATCCTGCATCAGGTTGAATTCCTGGTGAATGATGCTGATGCCCAATTCCTGGGCGTGCTTGGTGACGTTGATGACAACTTCTTCGCCGTCGATCTCAAAGGTGCCCGAATCCGGAACGTAAATTCCGGAGAGCAGCTTCATCAGGGTCGACTTGCCCGCGCCATTCTCACCGACGAGCGCCAGAACCTCATTGTGGCCAAGGTCCAGCTGCATGTCCGAGAGTGCTTTGACACCCGGGAAGCTCTTGTTCACCCCTGATATTCGAAGAAGTTTTTTACTCATACTGCCCTCTCAAGCCTCAATCGTTAGATCCGACGTCAGACCTCTTTGGAAGCCTTTCCTTGACAGCCGGCCCCACACTTGTCTTTTGCTCTGTACGAACATCCCGAAATTCCGATACAGATTGGGACCTGGATCATGTGGTCCGGCTCTCATCATATTATGTTACCCATCACATGGAAGTACAGCTTTTTGCCTTATACATCTGATGTTTACAAAAACGTTACCGATGAAGAACATTGGCGTCCGGGTAAACGCCCAAGGCCCGCCGCGGTGACTGTTGCCCGCATAAATTGCGGGGCATTAAGTCACTGCGACGGGCCGGTGGCACGTTGAATCCGGTGTTCTGGGCCGCTCTGGGGTGGTCAGGAGCGCCAGTTAGCGGCGATACGTCCGTTTCGCCGTTCCTGCCCAGATGTTCCGGGCCTCGGCCGGGCTGAGCGCATCAATGAAGTGCGCCGCCACGTTGACGGTCTGCGAGTAAGGGGCGCCGAGCAGGCTGACCGGCCAGTCCCCGCCAAACATGAGACGCTCCGGGCCAAACGCGGACAACGCAACATCCCACACCGGGGCAAGAGCGGACACGGAGAAGTCGGCACCGTCGGCGTGCAGGCCGGAAACCTTGGCAACGGTGTTGGGAAAGGCTGCGGCTGCGCGCAGTTCCCGCTCCCATTCCGCCAAATCCGCAGCACGGCCGCCTCGGGGCGGCTTGCCCAGGTGGTCCACGACGACGCGCAGCTCCGGGAAGTCCCGCGCCACATCGGCCACCTGGCCCAGATGCCGGGGGAAGGCGTTCGGGATGTCAAAGGCGAGGCCGGCCTTTTCCAGCAGCGCCAACGTTTCACGCACACTGGCAAATTCAAGGACGTCGGGGCGGGGATCGTCGTGGAGCAACGTCCGCACGCCGCAGAATTGCGGGTTGGCCCCCCATTGCTCCAGCAATGCAGCCGAAGCAGCGGGGTCCTCCAGCGGCAGCCAACCGACGACGCCAATAATCCAGTCATTCGCGTCGGCGTCGGCAAGAAGCGCCTCGTTGTCTGCGGCAGTGTCATCAGCCTGGACGAGAATGGCCTGCTGCACACCGGCGTCGGACAAGGCTTCCCTGGCCTGCGCCGCCGTGAACGAGTTGTACAGCACGCCGTGGGAGGGCTGCAGCCAGGAATACTGGCCATCCGCCAACTGCCACAGATGCAGGTGCGCATCAACGCGCAGCGCAGCATCCGCGCGGGCTCCCGCACCAGTACCGGTTCCGGCGCCTGCCGGGCTAGCCAAAGATGAGCTCTTCCGCCAGGAGCCCGCGGGAAACCAATGCGGTCCACAGCTCAACCGGGATCTGAGCCGCCATGCGCGCGGCCGTTTCCTGGATTTGCGCCGGGTTGGAGGCACCCACCACAACACTGCTCACGGCCGGGTGCGCGGCGGCAAACTGCAGGGCGGCGGCCGGCAGCTCAACACCGAATTCGTCGCAGCAGGCGGCCAGCGCCCTGGCCCGGGCCAGAATGTTGGCAGGGGCGGGCTCATAGTTGTAGTTCGCATCATCGGCCACCACGGGGCGGGCCAGCAGACCCGAGTTGTAGACGCCGACGTTGGCAATGCGCACGCCGCGCTCCAGGCACAGCGGCATCAAATCCGTGGCGGCCGGCTGCTCCAAAAGGGAGTAGCGCCCGGCCAGCATGATGATGTCCAGGTCCGCGCCGAGCACGCAGTCACGCAGCGCATCGGCCGAGTTGGCGCCAACGCCAATGGCCGAAACCAGGCCCTCCTCGCGCAGCTTCTCCAGGGCCGGCAGCGCCTGCTTGATGCCGGCTTCGAGGTCATAGACGTCCGGATCGTGCAGGTACGCGATGTCGATCCGGTCAAGACCCGTGCGCGTCAGGGATTCCTCGATGCTGCGGCGGATGCCTGCCTCCGACGGGTCCCAGCGGCGCACCACATCCGCCGGGACGTCAAAACCCTGCGAGTCCCGCGCGCCGGTGGGGTTCTCCACAGCTTCCAAGATGCGTCCCACCTTGGTGGAAATGACAAACTCATCCCGCGGCTTCGCACTCAGGAACGCGCCGGTACGGCGTTCGGACAGGCCCAAACCGTAGTGCGGGGCCGTGTCAAAGTAGCGCAGACCCGCGTCCCAGCCGGCGGCAATGGTGGCGGCAGCAACGTCGTCGTCCATGGCCTTGTAGAGGTTGCCAATGCCTGCGGCACCGAAGCCCAGCCGGCCCAATTCCGGAACGCTCACGGCAGTTCCCACACTTTGGCCAGGCCTATGTCATCGCCGGAGTAGTCGTCTTCAACTTCCAGCAGTTCGCTCATCACGGCCTGCCAGGCAATGTTGACCGGGTCCGTGGCGAGTTCCTTGCGCATGGCCTGGTAGTCGGCCACCTCGACGACGTGGAACAGGTCGCGGCCGCTGCGCCAAATGTTCCATCCGGTGACGCCGGCGCCGCGCAGGGCTGCGTCGAGCTCGTCGCTGACGCGCGCGTGGACACGGTCATATTCGGCTTCCTTGCCGGGCTTCAGACGCGTGTGCAGGGCAATCTTTTGTCTCATGTCAGTCCCTTTCGGTGGTTGGAGAGTTCAGGAAAAGTTCGACGACGGGCACGCTCACGTTGGGCCGTTGGATGGGCAACTTCAACGTCAGGGTACCGGGAGCCTGGCCGGCGGGGGTCATGTGACCCGCCGTCTGGTCCGCGTCAAGGACCAGCATGGATACTTCGGAGGCGTCGTTGAGCAGTTGTGCATACGCCACCTTTCCGGCCAGGCCGGGCAGGTGGACAAACTGGAACGGCCAGGCGAACAAGTGCAGGTAAAGGCGGTCCCCGCGCCGGGTGTAGCGGGCATCGACGGGCGCCTGAAGGCCTGCTGCGCCGGCACCGTAAATGGAGCGGCCGTGCAGACGCATCCACTCGCCCATGCTTTCCAGCGTCTGGCCGGCTCGCGGATCAATTTCTCCGCGGGCCGTGGGTCCCACATTCAACAGCAGGTTCCCACCCTTGGAAACGCCGTCAATAAGCATCCGGACCAATTGGTCAGCAGACTTGTAGTCCAGGTTGTCCCGGTCATAGCCCCAACTTCCGTTGAGGGTCTGGCAGGCTTCCCACGGGACTTCCTTATCGCCACTGACCATGGCCCCGGCCGGCTGGTACTGCTCCGGGGTGACAAAGTCTCCCGGCACGTTGAGCCTGTCGTTGACTATGATGCCGGGCTGCAACTGGCGGATCATGGTCATCAGCTCAACGGAACCCCAATCTTCGGCGCCCTTGCCACGGAACTTGGGGGCGCCGTCGTCCGTCTTGGTGGACATTTCAGGGTAGGAAAAATCGAAAAACAGGTAGTCAATCTGCCCGTAATTGCTGAGCAGTTCACGTACCTGGCCGTGCAGGTACTCGCGGTAGGCAACACCCGTGCGGGTCTTGTTCAGTTCCACCGCGTCCGGGTTGTTGCGCTGGGGATGGACTGCGTCAATGGCGAAATCGGGGTGGTGCCAGTCAATGACGGAGTGGTAAAAACCAACCTTCAGGCCGGCCTCCCGCAGCGCCTCGACATAAGGGGTGAGCAGGTCCCGCCCGCACGGGGTGTTGGTTGACTTGTACTCCGTGAGGGCGGAATCCCACAGCACGAACCCGTCGTGGTGCTTGGTGGTGAGCACCACGTACTTCATGCCGGCGTTTCTGGCCGCAGCGGCCCACTCGCGCGGATCGTAGAGGTCCGGGTCAAAATGCTCGAAGTACCTGCGGTAATCCTCCACCGCAATTTCCTCGTAGTTCATGACCCATTCGTGCCGGGCAGCCAGGGAATACAGTCCCCAGTGCACAAACATGCCCAGGCGGTCCTCGGTGAACCAAGGAGCGTGTGGGATGACAACCTGCGCGGCGGCTCCCTGGCTCATCATGGGACTAGACCAGTTCCGCGGCAGCTTCGGTGACGGCTGCGGCCTGGACTGCGGCCTGCCCTGCGGCGTCGGCAACCCAGAAGGCGCCGTCGGGGAAGGTGTACTCGGCCACGGAGGCTGCGTGCATTTCGCTGCCGCCACCGGGAGTGACGGGCGGCCAGTAGCAGCCGTCGTGAACGTCGATCGGGGTGATGAAGTGCTCGTGGAGGTGGTCCACGAACTCGATCATGCGGTCATCCTTCTTTGCGGATACGGCCACGAAGTCAAACATGGACAGGTGCTGGACGGCCTCACACAGGCCAACGCCGCCGGCGTGCGGGCAGACCCGGACACCGAACTTGGCGGCCAGCAGCAGGATGGCGATGTTCTCGTTGACGCCGGCCACGCGGGCTGCATCGATCTGCAGGACCTGCAGGGAATTTGCCTGAAGCATCTGCTTGAAGACCACACGGTTCTGCACATGTTCGCCGGTGGCCACCGGGATGGGTGCAACGCGGCGGGCAATGGCTGCGTGGCCCAGGATGTCATCGGGGCTGGTGGGCTCCTCGATCCAGGCAATGTCGAACTCGGCCAGGTGGGACATCCACTCGATGGCCTGCTCCACATCCCAGCGCTGGTTGGCGTCCACGGCGACCTTGATATCAGGTCCGACGGCGGCGCGTGCGGCACGCAGGCGGCGAATGTCGTCGTTCAGATCGGCACCGACCTTGAGCTTGATCTGCTTGAAGCCGTCCGCAATGGCTTCGTGGGCCAGGCGGGTCAGCTTCTCATCGGAATAGCCCAACCAGCCAGGCGTGGTGGTGTAGCCCGGGTAACCTTCAGCCATCAGGGTGGCGATGCGCTCGTCGCGGCCCGGCTCTGCCTTGCGCAGGATTTCGAGGGCTTCCTCCGGGGTGAGTGCGTCGCTGAGGTAGCGGAAGTCAACCAGGTTGACGATTTCCTCCGGGCTCATGGTGCCCAGCAGCTTCCACAGCGGCAGTCCGGCGCGCTTGGCCTTCAGGTCCCACAGGGCGTTGGTCACGGCGCCGATGGCCATGTGCATGACGCCCTTTTCCGGGCCGAGCCAGCGCAACTGCGAGTCGTTGATGAACTCCATGTAGGTGGCACCCATGTCTGCCAGGAGATTTTCGACGTTGCGACCCAACAGGAACGGCGTCAGCGCCTTGATGGCTGCCGTCTCCACGTCATTGCCGCGGCCAATGGTGAACACGAAGCCGTGGCCTTCATGGCCGTCATCACTGTCCGTGACCACGCGCAGGTAGGCGGCGGAGTAGTCCGGATCCGGGTTCATGGCGTCTGAGCCATCCAAGTCCCGGGAGGTTGGAAAACGGACGTCGCTGGTTTCCACGGCGATGATGGTGCTCACGGGTGCTCCCTTGGAGTGTGTTAAAGATGATCAAAGTTACTCCAAGCTAAACATCCGACGTTTTGCATGTCAATATCACCCAAAATGCGGAAATAATTGCCTCCTGTGGGTAAAGTAGCGTAAAAGCTCAGATGTTAAGCCCCTGGATAGGGGCTTCCGTACAAGCAGGCTCGCCCACGCGCGGCCACAGAAGGATATGAATTCCATGAAGATTGCACGCCTTGGCGAGCACGGGCAGGAAATTCCCGTTGTCATCGCTGCCGATTCCGCCGGTGTTGAGCACGTCTACGACGCCCGCCCGGTAACGTCCGCCATCGACGGGGTTTTCCTGTCCAAGGACGGCCTTGCCGCGCTGCGCTCCGCCCTGGACAATGGCACGCTGCCGGTTCTGGACAACGCCGCCGAGCTGCGCAGCGGTTCCCCGATCTCACGCCCGAACAACGTGATCTGCATTGGCATGAACTACGCCGCCCACGCGGCGGAGTCCGGTGCCCTGCCCCCCACCATCCCGGTGGTCTTCCTGAAGCCGAACAACACCGTGGTTGGCCCCAACGACGCTGCCCCGATTCCGCCGCTGTCAGCCAAGTACGACTGGGAAGTGGAACTGGGAATCGTTGTGGGACGCGAGGCAAGCTACCTGTCCGATGTCGCCGAGGCCGCGTCCGCCGTCGCCGGTTACGTCATTGCCAATGACCTCTCGGAGCGCGAGTACCAGATCCCCGGTGCCGCCGGCCAGTGGACCAAGGGCAAGTCGCTGCCCAAGTCCACCCCGCTGGGCCCGTGGCTGGTGCCGGCCGACGAGGTCGATGCCAACAACCTGCAGCTGAAGTCCTGGGTCAACGGTGAACCGCGCCAGGACTCCAACACCGCGGACCTGATCTTCGATGTCCCCACGATCATCCATCACCTGAGCCAGTACATGGTGTTGGAACCGGGCGATGTCATCCTGACCGGAACCCCCGAAGGCGTTGCCCTCTCAGGCCGGTTCCCCTATATCCAGGACGGCGACGTCGTGGAATTGGAGATCGCCGGACTGGGCCGCCAGCGCCAGGAGTTTTTCCGCGCCGGAACCACCGCAAAGGAAGCATAAATTGAGCCAGGAACTTTCAAATCTCACCGCAGTCATCACCGGCGGCGCCTCCGGCATCGGCGCGGCCATCGCCACGAAGCTGCAGTCCATGGGGGCCAACATCTCTGTCCTGGACCTGAACCCGGGCGAGCTGCCCGAGGGTCAGATGGGCTTCGTCTGCAACGTCTCCGATGATGCTTCGGTCAAGGCCGCGATCGAGGGCACCGTTGCAGCTTTTGGCGGCGTTGACATCGTGATCAACAACGCAGGAATCGGCGCCCAGGGCACCGTTGAAGACAATGACGACGCCGAGTGGGCCCGCGTTTGGGACGTCAACGTCGTCGGCATGGTGCGTGTGGCCCGTGCAGCCATGCCGCACCTGCGCAAGTCCTCCGCCGCAGCGATCGTGAACACGTCCTCCATCGCCGCCACCGCCGGGTTGCCGCAGCGCGCACTGTATTCCGCCACCAAGGGCGCTGTGCTGTCGATGACCCAGGCCATGGCCGCAGACCACCTGCGCGAAGGCATCCGCGTCAACGCTGTGAACCCCGGCACCGCCGACACACCGTGGATCGGCCGCCTCATGGACTCCTCACCGGACCCCGTCGCCGAGCGTGCAGCCTTGAACGCGCGCCAGCCGCACGGCCGCCTGGTGTCTGCCGACGAGGTTGCCGGCGCCGTGGCCTACCTGGCCAGCCCGCTGTCCGGTTCCACCACGGGCACCTCCATTGCCGTCGACGGCGGCATGCAGGCACTGCGCCTGCGCCCCGCCGCCCAGTAACTCAGACGCTGCAGCACATAACGGTCGTTTTACAGCAACGCCGCATCACTTAACGGTCGTTTTACAGCAACGCCGCATCACTCACTGATGCGGCGTTGCTGCTTTTAAGCCTGTAGGTGCTGCAGCGTTGGGGAAAAAGCCCCGGTATGTGCTGCAGCGTCAGAAGGGGTGGGTTGGCGGGGCGGATTGGCTGGGGGCGTGGCCGTCCGGATCCCGGATTGCGGGGGCGAACCTAACCGGCTTGGGCGAGGACCAGCGGCAGCACTTGCTCCACCCCGGCTTGGCGCAGGGCCCGGCCCGCCACCGTCAGCGACCATCGGCTGTCCACGAGATCATCCAGCAACAGGACGGAACCCCCGGGGTAACCCGCGAGCGCGTCCGAAAGCTCCGGCCCCACCGCGAAACGCTCCCATACGCCGGCCAACCGGTACGCACTGTTGCCGCCCCGCTCCCCCGTGGGCCCGCCAAACTCCAGCGACAGCTGACCCAAATATGGCAGCTTGCCAATCCCGCAGATGGCCTGGGCAAAGGATTCCAGCAAGAGCGGTTTGCTCCGCGACGGCATAGAAACCACGGCAACAGGCCGGCCCGCCCCGGCCCAACCGCCCTGCCCCCATTCCCGCAGCACGGCAACAACGGCCTGCGCCATGGCCGGATCCAGCGGCGCATCCGGGGCGCCGGTGGCGAACATGGCCCGCAACGAGTTGCCCCAGCCCAGGTCGGTGAGCCGCGCCAGAACACGTCCGGGGGCCAACAGCTCCCCCGTTTTCAGCTTGCCCTTGACCGGGACACCCAGCCGGTCCATTCCGGACGGCCACATGGCCCGCGGGTCCAGTGGCAGCCCCGCATGGTGCAGCGATTCACCTGCGGCTTCCGCAGCACCGGAGCCGACGTCGGCCGCGAACCAGCGGCCGGCGCAATTGTCGCAGCGCCCGCACGGGGCTGCGGTGTCGTCGTCGAGCGCGGACGCCAAATACTCCATGCGACAGCCCGACATCCGCTCGTACTCCACCATGGACTGTTGCTCATCCACCCTGGCCTGTGCGATGCGCCGGTAACGTTCCTCGTCATACACCCACGGCTGCCCCGTCGATTCCCAGCCGCCGGATACCCGTCGAACGGCCCCGTCCACGGCCAACACCTTCAGCAGCAGCTCCAGCGGGGTCCGGCGCAAATCCACCCGGGCCTCCAATGCCGGGGTGGACATGGCCTTCGGCGATTCCCCCAAAGCGGTCAGCACCGCCATCGCCTTGTCCTGCGCCGGCATGGAAGCCGTGGCAAAGTAGCGCCAGATCTCGGCGTCTTCACTGCCGGGCAGCAGCAAAACATCGGCGTTGGCGCTGCCACGGCCGGCACGTCCCACCTGCTGGTAGTAGGCAACCGGGGATGACGGCGCCCCCAGGTGCACCACGAAGCCCAAGTCTGGTTTGTCGAACCCCATGCCCAGCGCACTGGTGGCCACAAGCGCCTTGACCTGGTTGTTTTTCAGGGCGTCTTCCAGCGCCTCACGGTCCATGGTGTCGGTGCGGCCCGTGTAGGCCTTGACCACGTGCCCGGCCTCCGCCAGCAACCGGGCGGTATCCTCCGCGGCGGAGACGGTCAGTGTGTAGATGATGCCGCTGCCGGGCAGTTCCGCCAGGTGCGTCAGCAACCAGCCCAGACGGTCACGGGAATCGGCCAACCGCAACACACCGAGTCGCAGCGACTTGCGGGCCAGTGGTCCACGGATGGTGAATACGCCGGCACCCAGCTGTTCCTCAATGTCAGCCACCACGCGGGAGTTTGCGGTGGCAGTGGTGGCCAGCACCGGCACGGACGCCGGCAGTTGCGCAATGAGGTCCGCGATGCGCCGGTAGTCGGGGCGGAAGTCGTGGCCCCAATCGGAAATACAGTGCGCCTCATCGACCACGAGCAGTCCGGTGCGCTGGATCAGCGACGGCAGCTGGTTCTCCCTGAAGGAAGGATTGGTCAACCGCTCCGGAGAGACCAACAGCACGTCCACCTCATCCGCGGCCAGCGCAGCGGAGACCTGCCCCCAATCGGTGGCGTTGGCAGAGTTGATGGCCATGGCCCGCACCCCTGCCCGTTCGGCGGCAGCCACCTGGTCCCGCATCAGCGCCAGCAACGGGGAAACAATGAGCGTGGGGCCGGCGCCTCGGGCCCGCAGCAAGAGGGAGGCCACGAAGTAGACCGCCGATTTGCCCCAACCGGTGCGCTGGACAACCAAGGCCCGCCGGCCGCCGTCGACCAGGGCCTCAATGGCCTCAAACTGGCCTTCATGGAACGCGGCGTCCTCCCGGCCCACCAGGGCACGCAGGATGGCTAGTGCCTGCCCTCGGGTGTCGGAAATGGCGGCGGCGGGGCTGGGCACTGGTTGGGATGTCATGGCACCCACTATTCCATCGTGCGCCGACATGTGGGCAGCGAACCCCGCCAGCCTGTGGACAACCAGCCTGTGGACAACCGTTCTGTGGAAAACTCCCGGTTTTGCACTCAACGGTACGATGGAGGGGTGACTACTGAAGATAATGTGCAGGTTGACCTGTCCAACTCGTTCAAGGCATACGATGTGCGCGGCATCGTGGGCAAGACCATCACCGCCGCCAGCGTCAAGGCTGTGGGGGCCGCCTTCGTTGATGTGCTGGAGCTGGCCGGCGAGAGCGTGCTGGTCGGCGGGGACATGCGCCCGTCCTCCCCTGAATTCGCCCAGGCCTTTGCCGACGGCGCTGCCTCCCGGGGTGCCAACGTGCGCCTTCTCGGGCTCGTCTCCACGGATGGGCTCTACTACGCCTCGGGCGCGCTCAATGCCGCCGGCGTGGTCTTCACGGCCAGCCACAATCCGTCCGAATACAACGGCATGAAGATGACCCGCGCCGGCGCCGTTCCGGTGTCTTCCGAGACCGGCATGATGGAGATTCGCGACCTCGCCCAGAGCTATCTGGCCAACGGCATCCCCGCGGCGGAAACCACGGGAACCATTGCCGAGACTGATGTACTGAAGGACTATGCGGAGTTCCTGCGCAAGCTCGTTGACCTCTCCGGTTCGCGCCCGCTGAAGGTCGTGGTCGACGCCGGCAATGGCATGGCGGGCATGACCACCCCCGCCGTGCTGGGAAATACGCTGCTGCCGGGGCTGCCCTTTGAGATCATCCCGCTCTACTTTGAACTCGACGGCACTTTCCCGAACCACCCGGCGAACCCGCTGGAGCCGGCCAACCTCGTTGACCTGCAGGCCGCCGTCGTGGCCCATGGCGCGGACATTGGCCTGGCGTTCGACGGCGACGCCGACCGCTGCTTTGTCATCGATGAGCTGGGGGCTCCCGTGTCGCCGTCGGCCGTGACCGCACTGGTGGCCCGCCGGGAAATTGCCCGCGCCAAGGCCTTGGGCGAAGAGCACCCCACCATCATCCACAACCTCATCACATCCCGCGCCGTGCCCGAACTGATCGAGCACGACGGTGGCCGCCCGGTCCGCACGCGTGTGGGCCATTCGTTCATCAAGGCCATGATGGCCGCCGAGGGTGCCGTGTTTGGCGGGGAACACTCCGCCCACTACTACTTCCGCGACTTCTTCAACGCCGACACCGGCATGTTGGCAGCAATGCATGTGCTGGCAGCATTGGGCGAGCAGAACGGGCCGCTCTCGGAACTGGGCAGGGAATACGAGCCCTACGTTTCCAGCGGCGAAATCAACTCTCAGCTGGCCGATGTGCCCGCCGCCGTGGCCCGTGTCCACACAGCGTTCACCCGCGACGACGTGGTCATTGACGAACTGGATGGACTCACCTTCACGGCTGCCGACGGCACATGGTGGTTCAACCTGCGCGCCTCCAACACCGAACCCTTCCTGCGCCTGAACGCCGAGGCCGTTGACGCGGTCACCATGGCGGACATTCGCGATGAAGTCCTTGAACTTGTGCGCCGCTAACTGAAGCCCTGCACGCAACAACCACCATTTCTTAGGAGTACTCATGACCAATCCCAGCCCGGAATCCGCCGAACTCGACGCCAAGGTCCAGGACGACCTCAACAAGCTCATTGGCACCGCCCTGGGAGTGGCCGGCGAACAGCTAGAAGAGCATGGCGCCTTCCTGCCCGTGGGCGTTGTCCTGACGCACGACGACGAACTCAACCTCGTGGCCGTCTCACCGACCACGATGGAAGGTGGGGAGGAAGAGGAACTCGACGCCGATGCGATGGTGGCGGACCTGTTCCAGGCACTCACCCAGCAGCGCGATACGAACCGGGCGGCCGCCGTCGTTTGTGACATCCACCTGCCCGACGACGTCACTGACGCCATCCACGTCATGGCCGAGCACAGCACCGGCGTCAGCGTTTCCGCCGTCCGGCCCTACCGCCAGGCACCCACCGGCTGGGAGTTTGGCAATCCGTTCCTGGAAGCCGGCGAACGCAGCATTTGGGTCTAATGGATGCGAATTAATTCATTCTCCGATGTGAGCCTGCGCCTGCTGATGGTGCTGAGCTCGCTTCCCGACGACGACCTTCCCACCACGCGTGAGCTGGCCGATTCGGTGGGCACCCCGTACAACCACGTCAGCAAGGCAGTGCTCAAGCTGCGGCAGATTGGGCTCGTGGAGGCCATTCGCGGCCGCAGCGGCGGCGTGCGCATCACCCCCGCGGGCAAGGCGGCCACGGTGGGCAGGGTGCTGCGCGTGCTCGACGACCACGAAGACGTCGCTGAGTGCCAGACTGAGATGGGCGAGTGCCCCCTCGCCCACAGCTGCGGACTGCGCGGGGTGCTGAACCATGCGCGCGAGGCCTTCTACGCTTCACTGGACAATGTGACGATTTACAGCCTCGCCAGAAGCACCAGCAACAGTCCGGTTCCTGTGGCGTTGAGCACATCCCGCCCGGGCTGACCCGCGCCAAATCAGGCTTCTTCTACAACTTGTAGAAAATGTGGAATTAAAGTCGCATTTCAAATGCTACTTTGGGTTTGTCACTCAGACACAACCCAAGGAGTAAAGATGCTTTCGGAAAAATCGCGCCCCATCATCGAAGCCACGCTGCCGCTTGTCGGATCGCGTCTGGGCGCCATCACCCCGAACTTTTACAGCCGCATGTTTGCCGCCCGCCCCGAACTTTTGGACGGTCTTTTCAGCCGTGCAAACCAGAACAACGGTGAGCAGCAGAAGGCCCTGGCCGGCTCCATCGCAGGCTTTGCCTCCGCACTCGTCGCCAACCCGGACCTGATCCCGGAGACCATGCTCAGCCGCATCGCCCACAAGCACACCGCACTTGGTATCACCGAGGACCAGTACCAGATTGTCTACAAGTACCTGTTCGAGGCCATTGCCGAAGAGCTCTCCGACGTCATCACGGCCGAGATTGCCGAGGCCTGGACCGAGGTTTACTGGCTCATGGCCAATGCCCTGATCAAGATTGAAAAGGGCCTCTACTCCCTGCAGGCGAATGACAAGCTGTGGATGCCCTGGCGCGTCATTGAGAAGAACGCCGCGGGCACCGACTCCATGACCTTCGTCCTCGAGCCGGCCGATGACACCCCCGTGACGGTGGCCCGCCCCGGCCAGTTCGTCTCCGTCAAGCTGGCCCTGCCGGACGGCCTGCTCCAGTGCCGCCAGTACTCACTCTCAGCGGACGTAAATTCCACCACCCGCCGTGTATTCACTACCAAGAAGGACGACGGCGGTGAGGTCTCCCCCGTACTGCACGGCAACGTGCAGGTGGGTGACATCCTGGAGCTTTCCAACCCGTACGGTGACCTGACACTGGACGGCGAAGGCCCCATCATCATGGCAACGGCCGGAATCGGCTGCACACCCTCCGCCTCGGCCCTGCACGCACTGGCTGCCAATGGTGCCGACCGCGAGATCATGGTCCTGCATGCGGAGAAAAACCTCGAGGCCTGGGCCTTGCGCGACCAGATGACCCGCGACGTCGACGCCATCGACAGCGCCAATCTGCAGCTCTGGCTGGAGGAACCGACGGAGGGCTTCAACAAGGGCTTCATGTCCCTGGAGGGCCTAGACATTCCGGCAGATGCCTCAATGTACGTGTGCGGACCTCTCCCGTTCATGAAGGCCATCCGCAACCAGGCCATCAACGCCGGCATTCCGTCCACGAAGATCCACTACGAGGTCTTCGGCCCCGACCTGTGGCTCGCAGGCGCCGCGAACTAGCCGCCAACACGCAAGCAGGAGCCGAAGTTCCCGGAGCGGGGATGGATTTCCAAGGTCGCTCAGCGACCGAAGAAATCTTACTCCCGCGAGGGAACCTCGGCTCCTGCCTTTAACACCTAGGCGGCGAAGCGCTGCTTCAGGCCCTCGAGCTCGGCTTCCCCCTCGGCCGGAACCAGCTTCAGCACATCCTCCATGTCCGACGCCGACACGCAAAAATGCCGTCGATAATGCTCTGTGCCGCTGACATATCAACGGCACGGAGCATTATCGACGGTATTCGTCGACTTGAGGCCCTGCTTAAGCTGCGAAGCGCTGCTTAAGGCCCTCGAGCTCGGCGGCCATTTCGGCTGGGAGTGAGTCGCCAAAGCGGGCGTACCACTCATCAATGCCCGCCAGCTCGGCTTCCCATTCTTCCGGAACCACCTTCAGCGCATCCTCGATGTCCGACGCAGACACCTCCAGACCGTTCAGGTCCAGCGAGCCTTCTGCCGGAATGAATCCAATGGGGGTCTCAACCGCACCGGCCTTGCCTTCGATGCGTTCGATGATCCACTTGAGCACGCGGCTGTTTTCGCCGAATCCCGGCCAGGCGAATCCGCCCTCTGCATTGCGACGGAACCAGTTCACCAGGAAGATCTTGGGCAGACGTTCCTGGTTGCCACCTGCGGAGAGATCGATCCAGTGCTTGAGGTAGTCACCGGCGTCGTAACCGATGAAGGGCAACATGGCCATGGGATCGCGGCGGACAACACCGACGGCCCCCGTGGCGGCAGCAGTAGTTTCCGAGGACAGTGTGGAGCCCAGGAAAATGCCGTGCGTCCAGTCGCGGGACTGCGTCACCAACGGGATGGTGGTCTTGCGGCGGCCACCAAACAGGATGGCATCAATCTCCACACCTTCAGGACTGTAGTAATCGTCGGAGAGCATGTCCACCTGATCGATGGGCGTGCAGAAACGGGAGTTCGGGTGGGCGGCAGGACGCCCCGCATCGGGGGTCCAGTCCTGGCCGCGCCAATCTGTCAGGTGAGCGGGCGCTTCCTCCGTCATGCCCTCCCACCAGACTCCGCCGTCGTCCGTCAGGGCAACGTTGGTGAAGATGGAGTTGCCGCGAACAATCGCGGCCATGGCGTTGGGGTTGGTGGACCAGCCAGTGCCGGGAGCGACGCCGAAGAAGCCCGCCTCAGGGTTGACGGCACGCAACTCGCCCTCCTTGCCGAAGCGCATCCAGTTGATGTCATCACCCAGGGTCTCGGCCTTCCAGCCCGGGATGGTGGGCTGCAGCAGCGCCAGGTTGGTCTTGCCACAGGCCGAGGGGAACGCGGCCACGACGTGGTAGTCCTTGTTCTCCGGGCTGGTGAGCTTCAGGATCAGCATGTGCTCGGCGAGCCAGCCCTCATCGCGCGCCATGACGGAGGCGATGCGCAGGGCGAAGCATTTCTTGCCCAACAGCGCATTTCCGCCGTAGCCGGAGCCGTAGGAGAAGATGGAGCGCTCTTCGGGGAAGTGCACAATCCATTTTTCCTCGTTGCACGGCCAGTCGACGTCCTGCTCGCCGGGGGCCAGGGGCGCTCCCACCGAGTGCAGTGCGGGAACGAAGAACGCGTTGGTGTCCTCGATCTTGCGCAGGACCTCGGTCCCGATGTTGGCCATGATGCGCATGGAGGCAACGACGTATGCGGAGTCGGTGATCTCGACACCGAACTTGGGATCTTCGGCGTCAAGGGAGCCCATGACGAACGGGATGACGTACATGGTGCGCCCCCGCATGCTGCCGGCGAACTTCTCGTTCAGGATTTCCTTCATGGCCGCCGGAGCCATCCAGTTGTTGGTGAAGCCGGCGTCGCGCTCCTCCTCGGAGCAAATGAACGTGCGGCCTTCAACACGGGCCACGTCCTTGGGGTCCGAGAAGGCGGCGAAGGAATTGGGGAACAGTTCAGGGTTCAGCCGAATCAGGGTTCCGGCGTCCACGAGCTCGTCCGTCAGCTGTGCATACTCCTGCGCAGATCCATCCACCCAGTGAATTTTCTCCGGCATGGTCAGAGCGGCGACCTCTGCCACCCAGGCGGCAAGGCCCTTGTGGGTTGTCATTGCCTGCTCAACGGATTCCT
>JBBPZC010000139.1:0-13587 GCA_038199275.1 Actinomycetales bacterium | reverse complement strand
GCAGGGCGGGTGCAGGTGCAGCAGCGGGTGCACCGCCTCACCCGGCCGCTGACGTGGCGGACAACACGCGGCCAGGATTCCGTCACACGTCGCGAGGATGCAAGTTCTTCTGGCATAATAGACAGGTACTCGATCCACGTGGCCCCTCTCTCCGTGTGCGATCCTGTCCTTAGAATTCCGCCGAACGGCCCGCCCCACGGGAGCGTAAATCGGATTTCGTCCCTTTTCGAAACAGGAGTAACCACAAAAGTGGCCGTAAAGATTCGCCTTAAGCGCTTTGGTAAAATGCGCGCACCGTACTACCGCATCGTCGTCATGGACTCACACTCAAAGCGTGACGGCCGTGCCATCGAGGAAATCGGCAAGTACCACCCGACCGAAAACCCGTCCTTCATCGAGGTCAACACCGACCGCGCCCAGTACTGGCTTTCCGTCGGTGCTCAGCCGTCTGAGCCTGTTGCAAAGCTCTTGAAGATCACCGGTGACTGGCAGAAGTTCAAGGGTATCAAGGGCGCCGAAGGCACCTTGAAGACCAAGGCTGAGAAGGTTCCCTTCGTGGCACCGGAAGCCAAGAACGTTGTTGTCAAGGAAGCCATCACCAAGAAGGCCAAGAAGGCTGACGAGGCAGAGGCAACTGAGAGCACCGAGGCTGAGTAGCTTGTTGGCTGAAGCGCTGGAGCACCTTGTCCGCGGGATTGTTGACTCTCCCGAGGACGTCAAGGTGAGCGTCAAGAACAACCGCCGCGGGGAATCCCTCGAGGTGCGGGTTCACCAAGACGATCTGGGCCGGGTTATTGGCCGCCAGGGCCGCACTGCCCGTGCCTTGCGCACAGTGGTTGCCGCTCTGGCCCACGGTGAGCCGGTACGTGTTGACGTTGTTGACACGGACCGCCACCGCTAACCTGCCCGGAGCCTGCCACACCCCGGTGACGGCAGGATTTCAGCAGTAAAGCCACACGTTTGGCCCCGGCACCATCACGGTGACGGGGCCAAATTTTTCCCATTTTCAGCAACTTTCTTTTCAGCAACTTTCTTAGGAGCACCCATGCAGGTCCAGGTCGCACGGATTGGCAAGCCCCACGGCATCAAGGGTGAAGTGACCGTCCTGGTCCTCACTGACGCCCCCGACTCCCGCTTCGCCGTCGGCGCGCAGTTCGACGTCGAACCTGCCACGATCGGCCCGCTCACCGTCAAGAGCTCGCGCTGGAACAAGGACATCCTCCTGCTGGGCTTCGAGGGCACCGCCACCCGCAACGAGGCGGAGCTGCTGCGAGGAGCCACCTTGTTCTTCGAATCCGACGATGACGAGGACGACGACGCCTGGTACGAACACGAATTGCTGGACCTTGAGGTTCGGGTCGGCAAGTCAGTGGTTGGCAAGGTGACCGGGCTGCGGACCCAGGCCGTGCAGGACCTGCTCATCGTCGAAGACGCCGACGGGGACGAAGTGCTGGTTCCTTTCGTGGACGAGATCGTCCCGGAGGTCAACATTGAAGACGGCTACGTCCTGCTCACCCCGCCGGCAGGACTGTTCACCGTGAACAAGGAAGCCACCGAAAACGACGAGTCCGGCGAGCCTGCCGACCTTGACGGTGCCGGGAACATCGACGGCACAGACTCGGAAGGCTCCGGAAAGTAATGCGCTTTGACGTAGTCAGCATCTTCCCCGAATACCTGGCGCCCCTGGACCTGAGCCTGATCGGCAAGGCCCGCACCGAGGGGCTGCTGGAACTGGCCGTCCACGATCTGCGCAGCTACACTTCCGATCGCCACCGCACCGTGGATGACACCCCGTATGGCGGTGGCGCCGGCATGGTCATGAAGCCGGAGCCATGGGCCCAGGCCCTCACCGACATTGCCAACGCATCTCCCGTGTCCGACGGCGCCCGGCCCACCTTGATCGTTCCGTCCCCGGCCGGCGAGGTGTTCAACCAGGCCCTGGCCTACGAACTGGCCGAGGAAGAGCACTTGGTCTTCGCGTGCGGTCGCTATGAAGGCATCGACGAGCGGGTCTTGGAGTGGGCCGTGGATGACTTCACCGTCCGCCCCGTCAGCCTGGGCGACTACGTGCTCAACGGCGGTGAGGTTGCCGTGCTGGCCATGGTGGAAGCCATTGGTCGGCTCATTCCCGGCGTGGTGGGCAACCCGGAATCGCTCGTTGAGGAATCGCACTCGGACGGGCTGCTGGAATATCCCGTCTACACCAAGCCATCCAGCTGGCGCGAGCGTGACGTGCCCGAGGTGCTGCTCAGCGGCAACCACGGCAAGATCGCCAAGTTCCGCAAGGAACTGCAGCTGCGCCGCACGGCAGAGCGCCGCCCGGACCTGATCGACGCGTTGGACGTCAGCAACTTCAGCAAAGCGGACCGCAACGTCCTCTGGGACCTGGGATACGCCGTCGAACATGGAAAAGCGCTCAAGCGTGACGAAATTTAACCGCCTCAATTAGTGTCAACGCCACGGTTGTGGCAAAATATATAGATGTGCCTACTGGGCGCGTTCCTGCCACAGGGGGAGCGTTCGTCAACAGAGCGGCACACCGGTGATCCATTCACGGTATCCGGTCCAATTTCTTTCGCATTCCATGACTGGCCCTGCGCCGTCCATGGAACGCGTGACACAAAGTAAATGACCTGTGGCGTTTACCTGGAGTGAGAAAATGCATCTTCTCGATTCTGTTGACGCAGCCAGCCTGCGCAACGACATCCCCGAGTTCCGCGCGGGCGACACCCTCAATGTTCACGTGAACATCATTGAAGGTTCACGCGCACGTGTCCAGGTGTTCAAGGGCTTCGTCCTTGGCCGCCACGGCGATGGCCTCCGCGAAACCTTCACGGTTCGCAAGATCTCCTTCGGTGTCGGTGTCGAGCGTACCTTCCCGGTACACTCCCCGGTCCTGGATAAGATCGAAGTTGTCAGCAAGGGCGACGTTCGCCGTGCCAAGCTGTACTACATGCGCAACCTGCGCGGCAAGGCTGCCAAGATCAAGGAAAAGCGCGACGCCGTTCCTGCCAAGTAACAGGAATCGCACGTTGACTTACGCGAAACGCCAGTCCAGGAAACTGGGCTGGCGTTTTGTTGTCTTGGCTGTTGTCATTGTTTTTCTGTTCCTTTCGCTCGTACGCAACATCTTCGTGGACGTGTATTACATTCCGTCCGAATCCATGGAGCCGCTGCTGCTGACGGGGGACAGGGTGCTGGTTTCAAGAACCGCGTTCGCCCAGGATCCCATCCAGCGCGGCGACGTGGTGGTTTTTGACGGCCGAGGCTCGTTCCTGCCGTGGAAGTCCGGGGGCGGCCCCGTGGCTGATGCGTTTGTTGGCGCCGGACAGTGGCTCGGTGTGGTGCCCAACAACAACATTTACGTCAAGCGCGTGCTGGGCGTGGCTGGCGACACGGTCAAGTGCTGTTCCGCCGACGGCTTGGTGGAAATCAACGGCGTCCCCGTCACTGAAAGCTACCTATTTCCCGGCGATGCCCCCAGCGAGTTGCCGTTTGAGGTGACCGTGCCAGAGGGTAAATTGTGGCTTATGGGTGATCACCGCAGCGTTTCACTGGATTCACGGTCGCTGCTCGGCGCCCCCGGCGGCGGGCTGATCTCCACCTCCAAGGTCATTGGTGCGCCCGTGGCCAATGTGTGGCCGCTGGGGCGTCTGCATCCCATCACCGCCGACCTGCCCTGATTTTCTAAGGATAAAACGTTGACCGAAGACAGTGTGCCGCAGGATTCCGGCCGCACGGACCCGTCGAAGCCCGGTACGACTTCCGGCGCCGAGCCCGCTCCTGCCGCGCCTTCTGTTGCCGCCTCAGCGGAGGCTGCCTCGCCTGCCGCTGCACCCGCTTCTGCTGCGCCCGCTTCTGCCGCCTCAGCGGAGGCTGCCTCGCAGTCTCGGCACGCCCGGCACTCGATCCGGGGGAGTGAGGCTGACTCGGTTTCGGAGCAGGATTCCTCGGAGCCGGAGTCCTTGGGGAAGGACGACGGCGGCACGCCCGCCCAGCGCTTCGGTCGCCAGGCACTCGCGTGGGGCAAGGAAATTCTGACCATCCTCGTCATTGCCGTGGTGCTGTCCTTCCTGATCAAGACCTTTCTGTTCCGGGCCTTTTACATCCCGTCCGGGTCCATGGAAAACACGCTGCGCATTGACGACCGCATCTTCGTCAACCTGCTGGTGCCCAAACCCATGGCCATTGAACGTGGCGACGTCGTGGTCTTCAAGGACACCCAAGGCTGGTTGGGCGCCGTCGAGCCAACTCCGACGAACTGGGTCACCGAGGTGGGAACGTTCATTGGGCTGATTCCAGACAGCTCGCAGCAGCACCTGGTCAAGCGTGTCATTGGCCTGCCCGGTGACACTGTTGCCTGCTGTGACAGCGCCGGCAAGATGACCATCAATGGTAAGGCCGTCACCGAGCCCTACCTGTTCCCGGGCGCGGCGCCATCGGACAGCCCCTTTGAGTGGACGGTTCCGGCCGGGCACCTGTGGGTCATGGGCGACCACCGGAACAACTCCATGGATTCACGTGCCCACCAGGCCATCAATGGGACCGGCTTCGTGCCCATCGACAGCGTTGAGGGCAGGGCGGTGGTCATTGCCTGGCCGCTGTCCCACTGGGGCATTTTGGGTAACTACCCGGACGTGTTTGCGGACGTGCCGGCACCCAAGAGCAACAGTGTCTCCACCCCGGCTGGCGCCCCGGCTGGCGCCCCGGCTGGCGCCCCGGCTGACGCCCCGGCCGGCGCTCCGGCTGACGCTCCGGCTGGCCAGTGATGGCCGCCGCATCGCCAACCCTTGATTGGGAGCGGGAGCTGGCCGGAGCGGGCTTTCAGGTGGTCGCCGGTGTTGACGAGGTGGGCCGCGGCTCACTGGCAGGACCGGTCAGCGTGGGCGTGGTGGTCATTGACGCCGCCACCGCCGTCGAACTTCCGGGCGTGAAAGACAGCAAACTGCTGCGCATCCCCGTTCGCCAGGCCTTGGTCCCGGCCATCCTCGAGTGGGCCTCGGCCAGCGCCGTCGGGCACGCCTCGCCGGCGGAAATCGACGCCATCGGACTCGTTGGCGCCCTGCGCCTTGCCGGCTCCCGTGCGATGGCGCAAGCCGCCGCCAGCCTGAGCCCGGACTTCGTGATTTTGGACGGAAACCAGGACTGGCTTTCCGAACCCGAACTGGATCTGTTTTCGTCCGCCATGGCCACGGCCTCCGCCCCAGCCTGGCGGATCCAGACCCGAATCAAGGCCGATATGACGTGCCTGTCCGTCGCAGCCGCCAGCGTTCTGGCCAAGGTGGAGCGCGATGCCATCATGGCCGGGCTGGCCACTGAGTTTCCGGCGTTCGGATGGGATGCCAACATGGGGTACGGGACGGCCTCGCACCGCGCCGCGATCATCGAGCACGGCCCCACCGACCACCACCGCAAGAGCTGGCGCCTGACTTAAACCTTCGCAGTGCAGCCATGCGTTGCCCGGTTGGATAACTCTCAATGAAGTGGTGGATGATGGAAGCATGAGCGCTGAGGATCTGGAAAACTACGAAACTGACATGGAGCTGCAGCTCTACCGCGAATATCGTGACGTGGTGAACCTGTTCAGCTACGTCGTTGAAACGGAACGCCGCTTCTACTTGGCCAACCACGTTGATTTGCAGGCGCGTTCCGCCGACGGCGAGGTGTACTTCGATCTGACACTGCAGGACGCCTGGGTGTGGGACGTGTACCGCACGGCCCGCTTTGTGAAGAACGTCCGCGTCATCACGTTCAAGGACGTCAACGTGGAGGAACTCATGAAGACCGATGACCTGCAGATCCCCAAGGATGGCCAGTTGGGTCCACTGGGCTAGGGTGGTTCGCGGCTTTTCACAACAGAGGACGACGGCGGAACTTGGGTTCCGCCGTCGTCCTCCGTTTAGTTTGTGGCCGGGTTTTCCTCGCGCTGGGCACCATTCCTTCCTCCACACCACGGGCTGGCGCCAGAGTGTTCCACATTTGAGCCTTGCCCGCTTTTGCGCCGCCCACAACCGCGCCAAGCTGGCAGTGGAGGCGCAAGATGAAAGCGAAAGATGTGTTGGGCCAGACCGGTGAATGGGTGGCTGCGGACTTTTTGGAGGACCGGGGGATCCGGGTCATAGACAGCAACTGGCGGTGCCCCAGCGGGGAAATAGACATTGTGGCGCTGGACGGTGCCGAACTGGTCATTGTTGAAGTCAAGACACGCCGTTCCCGGCGCTACGGCGACCCGTTGGAGGCTCTGACCCGGGCCAAGTTGCTGCGCCTGCGAACCTTGGCAGTGATGTGGGCGCGGGCGCACCACCACGTGTTCGGCACCATCCGAATCGACGCCGTCGGCATCATCATGGACGGGGCCAACCCACCTCATATAGATCACCTCAAGGGGGTGGGATGATGAGCGTGGGCAGAGCTCTGGCAGTCGCTCTGGTGGGGCTGAACGGGCATGTCATTGAGGTTGAGGCAGACATAGGCCAAACCCTGCCGAACTTTATCCTGCTCGGACTTCCGGATGCGTCGTTGAACGAGGCCAAGGAAAGGATCCGCTCCGCGGCACAAAACTCGGGGATACCGCTGAGCCGGCGCAAGATCACCGTGAACCTGATCCCAGCATCCCTGCCCAAACGTGGTTCTGGTTTTGATCTGGCCATCGTCATGGCGGCGCTGGAGGCGGCCGGGGATGTGCACGGCACAGGAGGCTCGGTTTTCATCTCCGAGCTTGGTCTGGATGGCAGGCTGCGGCCCGTCCGTGGGGTGCTGCCGGCAGTTTTGGCCGCGTACGCATCGGGCTACCGCGACTTCATTGTGGCTGCGGCCAACATGGCGGAAGCCCGGCTCGTGAATGGCGCCACCGTGCGCGCCTTCAACTGCCTCGGCGAGGTCGCATTGGCCTTCGACGCCGACCCCCAAGACATTCGGTTCAGCCTGGCGGATGAGGGCGTGGGCGCGGCTCCCGCACCAGACCCGGAGCCAGCAGGGGAAGAATTGACGGATCTCTCGGAAGTGGCAGGCCAGCCGGTCGCACGGCTCGCCCTGGAAATTGCCGCGGCCGGCGGGCATCATCTGATGATGGTGGGACCGCCCGGTGCGGGAAAAACCATGCTGGCCGAGCGCCTGCCCGGGCTGCTGCCGGACCTGAATGACGCCGATGCCATGGAAGTTACGGCCATCCACTCCCTGGAGCACCGCGGTGTCGGTTTTACCCAACTGCTCCGCAGGCCTCCGTATGAGCGCCCGCACCACACAGCCACCACGGCCGCCATTATCGGTGGCGGATCCGGCATTCCCCGTCCGGGGGCCGCGTCCCGGGCACATCGCGGCGTGTTGTTTTTGGATGAGGCCCCCCAATTCGAAAAACGCGTGCTGGATGCCTTGCGCCAACCGTTGGAAAGCGGCGAACTGGTGCTGCACCGGTCGGCTGGCACGGCAGCCTACCCGGCACGCTTCCAACTGATCCTTGCCGCCAATCCCTGCCCCTGTGGCAAGGCCACGGGGAAAGGCCGGGACTGTGAATGCACTCCCATGGCCAGGCGCCGCTACTTCGGCAGACTGTCCGGCCCACTGCTGGACCGGGTGGACATCCAGTTGCAAGTGAACAAGGTCGAACTCTCCCAACTGGCCGATCCCGGCCCGCGCGAATCAACTGCGCAGGTGGCCGCACGCGTGCAGCTGGCCCGCAACGTGGCCCGGGAGCGGCTCGGGCGCTGGGGACTGACACACAATGCGGAACTGACCGGACGGACACTGCGGGGCCCGTTACGGCTCAGCGGGCACAGCACGGCACTGCTGGATAAAGCCATGGGTACCGGGGTGCTCAGCGCCCGCGGTTACGACCGTGTGCTTCGTTTGGCCTGGACAGTGGCTGATTTACAAGGACGGGAGCTGCCGAACAGCGATGACATCGGCCTGGCCCTGACACTGCGGCACCGAGGAGACGGACTATGAACACCCCCACCACTGAAGACACTTTCAACGCCGACGCCTCTGACGCCGGCAGTACTGACAACAACGCCAGCCTGCGCCGGGCACGGGCGGCCCTGACACGCATCATGGAACCCTCCGACCTCCCTGGGCTCGCCCTGATCCGGGTGCTCGGTGCCGAAGAAACGCTTCAGTTTCTGAACAGTGCCGGTGCCGGCGGTGCCCGTATTGAACGGGAGATGAGCGAGATCCTGCGCAACGCCGGTACCCAACGCTGGACAGGGTTGAAGGAGGCGCTGGAGCGGTGGCGTCCGCGCCTGCCCGACGTGGCGCCCGAACGGGACCTTGCCACCCTGGACCGGTTGGGCGGCAGGCTGCTGGTGCCCGAAGACCCGGACTGGCCCGAGGCGCTGAACGATCTGGAACTTGGTGCACCCATCGCGCTGTGGTGCCGGGGACGCGTGATCCCGGTGCCGGCACAGGAGCGCTGCATTGCCATGGTCGGTTCCCGCGACAACACCAGCTACGGCGCCAACGTCACCGGCGAGATCGCCCACTCCCTGGTCCAGCGGCACTTCACCGTCATCAGCGGCGGAGCTTACGGCATCGACGCCCACGCCCACCGTGGAGCCCTCAACGCCGGGACGGGAGCCGCCTGGGGCACGCCGGGTGTTCCAGTCGCGTCAGTGTCCCACTACGACACACCGCAATTCCACGGCATGGCGGCCGATGATGGGAACCAGCCAGCCACCATTGCCATCATGGCCGGGGGAGTGGACAGGTTCTACCCCTCAGGCAATGAGGACCTGCTGCGCGCGGTTGCCAGCCAGGGGCTTGTGCTGGCGGAAGTGCCGCCGGGAACCAATCCCACACGGTACCGGTTCCTGCAGCGCAACCGGCTCATCGCGGCCCTCGCACAGGTCACCGTGGTGGTTGAGGCGCGTTGGCGTTCCGGGGCGCTGAATACCGCACGCCATGCCGACATGCTCAGCAGGGTGGTCGGGGCGGTGCCGGGATCGGTCTACTCCGCAAATTCCGCCGGCTGCCACCGGCTCCTGAGGGAAGGCTCGGCCGTCTGTGTCACGGATGCGGCGGACATCGCCGAACTTGCCGGAGCAGTGGGGGAGAACCTGGCGCAGGAACCCGAGACTGCACCGGCACTCCATGATGGGCTGGGCACCGCTGACCTGCTCCTGCTCGACGCGTTGCCGCTGCGGACACCCACCACCATGGAGAAACTGTGCGTTGTGGGCGGGCTGAGCGCGGCCACCGTGCTCTCGGGCCTGGGACGGCTGGAATCGCTGGGTCTGGCGGAACGGGCCGGCGGGGGCTGGAAACGTACCCGCCAATAGTTTCACTGGCCAAACAGCGCAACACAAAGCACAGACAAAAGCCGTCCAGCAGTGGCAGGATGAGGCCATGGGCATCGATGAGCAGTCGTTGGTTTCGCCACGGCGGCGCAGGAACCGCAGACGAGCCGTACTGCTGGGCGCTCTTGGGCTGGTCCTGGTTGCGGCGTTGATCGCCGCCGTATTTGTCCTGAACCTGGGGCGGCGCTTCGACACGCAAACGGTGAAGCTTCCCAGCGCCTTTCCGGCCGAGACGCTCAGGCCCGTCAAACCCACGGCAGGTCCCGCTGCCCAGGCGATGAACGTCCTGCTGCTGGGCAGCGACAGTCGGGGAGACCCCGTGGACATGGCCGAGGCTGGTGCGGCATCGAACCAGCGGTCGGACACCATGATGTGGGTGCACATCCCGGCCAACCGCAAGAACATTTATCTCATGTCCATCATGCGCGACACCTGGGTGGACATTCCAGGCCACGGTCAAGCGAAGATCAATGCGGCCATGGCCTTCGGCGGCATCCCACTCGTGGTCCAAACCCTTGAAGGCATGTTCAACAACCGCATCGACCACGTAGCCGTCGTCGACTTCGAAGGGTTCAAGGCCATCACCGACGCCCTGGGAGGAGTGGAGGTGAATGTCCCCATCGAGTTCACCTCCACCCACGGCGGCTTCACCTTCGCCGCGGGGCCACAGAAACTCAATGGCGATCAGGCACTGGGGTTCGTGCGCGAACGGTACGCGTTCATTGATGGCGATTACCAGCGTGTACGGGACCAACAGATCTTCCTCAAAGGCACCCTCGATGGCATCATGTCCCCGGCAACGTTGGCCAACCCAGTCAAGATCACCGGCCTGGTCAACGCCGTTTCCCCCTACATCAGCGTGGACGCCGGGCTGAACTCCGCCGCGGTCGGGGCGCTCGCCATGAGCCTGGGCAGCGTCCGCGGCTCCGATGTTGGCACTTTCACCCTGCCCACCCTGGGTACAGGCACCAGTGCCGACGGCCAATCCATCGTACTCAAGGACGACGCCGCCATTGCGGCCATTTCGCAGGCCCTGAGCAATGACTCGCTTGGCGGATACCTCTCCTCTGCAGGGCTGGGGTAGCAGCAATGGTGAGGCGCTGCGGCGGGGCAACTTGCTCCAATGCGCCGAAGAACGCACAGTGGAGGGGTGGACCAAGAAGAACGCAACGCACTCCCCGCGGACCTGGCCGCTGCAGCCGCCTCGTTTGAGCGATACCTGCGCAGCGAACGGGGTCGCTCCGAACATACCATCCGGGCCTATCGCGGAGACCTCGACTCCCTGCTCATCCATGCCGTGGCCGAGGGGCACACCCGGTTGGCGGACCTCGACCTTGGCTCACTCCGGCGCTGGTTGGGTGAGCAAAATGCGGCCGGACTCTCACGCTCCACGCTGGCCAGGCGGGCGGCAACAACACGCAGCTTCATGGCCTGGGCCCTGCTGGAAGAGCTGATCGCCATTGATCCCGCCCTCCGGCTGATAGCACCGAAACGTGAGAAGACACTGCCCGCGGTCCTGCAACAACGCCAGCTCTCCACGTTGCTTGAGGCGATGGCCCACGACGCAGCCGGTGGTGATCCGGTGGCACTGCGGGATCTGGCCATGGTGGAACTGCTCTACGCCACCGGCATCCGCGTCGGGGAATTGGCGGGGCTGGACGTGGATGACATCAACAGGGAGCGCCGCACCGCCACCGTGCTTGGTAAAGGCGACAAGGAACGGGTGGTCCCGTTTGGTGTCCCGGCAGATACTGCCCTGGGACGCTGGGTCGGTACCGGTCGCCCAAAAATATACAAACCACACAGCGGTTCCGCTCTATTCCTGGGCCGGCGTGGAGGACGCGTCGACCCGCGCACCGTCAGAGCGGTCGTCGACGCCCGCCTTGGTGCCCTGGGCGATACCTCGGCAACCGGACCGCACACGCTGCGCCACTCCGCGGCAACGCACCTCCTGGACGGCGGTGCCGACCTGCGTGCTGTACAAGAAATACTGGGCCACACTTCCCTGGCCACCACCCAGCTCTACACCCATGTCTCAGTGGAACGGCTGCGTGAGAGCTACCGCACGGCCCACCCCCGGGCCTGAAAGCGGCCCGAAAGCGGCACGAAAGAGGCCTATGCGTGGTCTTGTGGCGAATTTCGTGGCCTGCGGTGGCACAAAAGGCCCGGCTACGGCACAATAAGAGGGAGCATAGGCTCAAACAACAAAGGCCGGACCACGCGTCCGGACATAAAGGGCCCGCTTGGACAGGCTCCGTGCACACATAATTTCATCCTGAAGAAGGTCGTTGGGGAAGACGCACCTACTGCAATGGAGGATGGAATGAAGGTAGTAACCACGCGCGGTGTCTTGTTTGTGCACTCAGCCCCGGCTGTCATGTGCCCGCATATTGAGTCATCCATTGCCGGTGTAATGGATCAGCGCACGGACTTGCAATGGATTGCACAGCCCGCGGCGCCCAATGTGCTGCGCACCGAAGTCAACTGGCAGGGACCTGCCGGCACCGGCGCGCGGATCGCCTCCGCACTGCGCGGCTGGGCCAACGTCCGCTACGAGGTCACTGAGGAACCCAGCCCTGGCACCGACGGTTCACGCTGGTCACACACCCCGGAGCTTGGCATCTTCCACGCCGTCACCGACGTCCACGGGAACATCATGGTCTCCGAGGACCGCATCCGCTACGCCTACGAAGCAGGCAAGGGCGAACCCTCCGCCGTCTACCACGAGCTCTCGCTGGCATTGGGTGAGGCGTGGGATGAGGAACTGGAGCCGTTCCGGCACGCAGCAGCAGGTGCACCGGTGCGCTGGCTCCACCACGTCGGCTGACCACACCCTTCACGAAATCCGGAAGACGCCCCACATCAAAGGTTTGGTGGCCTCCCAAGGGTTACTGGCCAAGTTCAACATCGCGTTAAAACAAAATTCGAGTTTGCACTTATTGGCCCATTTGGGTGAAAAACGGAGTGATTCCGTCCAATAAGTGCAAACTCGAATTCGTTGCAGGTGTTGCAGGTGTTGCAGGTGTTGCAGTGCGGTTACGGCAGTTCGACCTTGGCGCCGGTGCTGCGGATGGCTACGACGGCATTGTGGCCGCCGAAGCCGAAGGAGTTGTTCAGCGCCATGATTTCGCCCTCGGGCAGTTCACGCGGGGTGCCGGTGACAACGTCGAGCGGGATCTCCGGGTCCTGATTTTCCAGGTTGATGGTGACCGGTGCCAGACGGTGGTAAACGGCCAGAACGGTCAGCACGGACTCCACAGCTCCGGAGGCGCCCAGCAGGTGCCCCATCTGGGACTTGGTGGCCGAGACGCAGACGTTGTTCACGTGCTCGCCCAGGGCGGCCTTCAAGGCGGTGTACTCGGGCCGGTCGCCAACAGGGGTGGACGTTGCGTGGGCGTTGACGTGGACAACATCTTCGGGCAGTGCCCGGGCGTCGAACAGCGCAGCCTTCAAGGCGCGGGTGGCGCCCAGACCCTCGGGGTCCGGAGCCGTGATGTGGTACGCGTCGGCCGTCACCGCAGCGCCGGCCAGCTCACCGTAAATGCGTGCGCCGCGGGCCAGTGCGTGCTCCTCGGCTTCAAGTACCAGCGCGCCGGCGCCTTCGCCCATGACAAAGCCGTCGCGGCTGATGTCGTAGGGACGGGAGGCCGTTTCGGGGGAGTCATTGCGCTTGGACAGCGCCTGCATGGCGGCGAAGGATGCCAACGGCATGGGGTGGATGGCGGCTTCGGCGCCACCGGCCATGACGACGTCGGCCTTGCCCGAACGGATCAGCTCAAGGGCAATGTGCAGCGCCTCGGTTCCTGATGCACAGGCGGAGACAGGAGTATGCGCGCCGGCACGGGCACCCAGGTCCAGGCTGACGGCGGCCGCGGGGCCATTGGGCATCAGCATGGGAACGGTCATGGGCAGCACGCGGCGGGGGCCCTTCTCGCGCAGGGTGTCCCAGGCATCAAGCAGGGTCCAGACACCGCCAATGCCGGTGGCGAAAGCAACGGCGAGGCGGTCGTGGTCGATCTCCTCAATGCCGGAGTCCTTCCAGGCCTCACGGGCAGCCACAACGGCGAACTGTGTTGAGGGGTCCATGCGCTTGGCCTCGACGCGGCTGAGCACCTCGGTGGCAGGAGTTGAGGCCTTGGCCGCGAAATGGACGGGAAGATCGTACTTTTCCACCCAATCGTCGGTCAGGGTGTGGGCGCCGGAAACACCCTTGAGGGCGTTCTTCCACATGGTCGGGACGTCGCCGCCAATGGGTGTGGTGGCACCCAAGCCGGTGATGACTACTTTGCGGGCCATG
>JBBPZC010000138.1:0-8736 GCA_038199275.1 Actinomycetales bacterium | reverse complement strand
TCCGGGTCCTTCATCATTTCACGCCACTGGGCAATCCAGCCCGGCAGGCGGCCAATGGCGAACAGGACCGTGAACATCTTCTCGGGGAAGCCCATGGCCTTGTAGATCAGGCCGGTGTAGAAATCCACGTTGGGGTACAGCTTGCGGGAGACGAAATATTCGTCCGTCAGCGCAACCTCTTCCAGGCGCATGGCGATGTCGAGGAGTTCGTCGTTGCCGCCGAGCTTTTCCAGGATCTCGTGGGCCGTGGCCTTGACGATCTTGGCCCTCGGGTCGTAGTTCTTGTAGACGCGGTGCCCGAAGCCCATGAGCTTCACGCCGTCTTCCTTGTTCTTGACCCGCTCCACGAACTTCTCGACGGGCTCGCCGCTCTCCTGGATCTGGCGGAGCATGTTCAAAACAGCCTCGTTGGCGCCACCGTGCAGCGGGCCGAAGAGGGCGTTGATGCCGGCGGAAACCGAGGCAAACATGTTGGCGTTGGCCGAACCGACCAGGCGAACGGTGGAGGTGGAGCAGTTCTGCTCGTGGTCCGCATGCAAGATCAGCAACAGGTCCAGGGCCTTGACCACTACCGGGTCCAACTCGTACGGCTCGGCAGGCAGGCCGAAGCTCAGGCGCAGGTAGTTCTCCACGAGATTCATGGAGTTGTCCGGGTACAGCATGGGCTGGCCAATGGACTTCTTGTACGCGTAGGCGGCGATGACAGGCATCTTGGCCATGAGGCGGATCGTGGCCATCTCAACCTGTTCGTCGTCGAACGGGTCCAGTGAATCCTGGTAGAACGTCGACAGCGCAGAGACGGCCGACGACAGCACCGGCATGGGGTGGGCGTCGCGCGGGAACCCGCCGAAGAAGCCCTTGAGATCTTCGTGCAGCATGGTGTGGCGGCGGATGCGCTGGTCGAACGCGTCCAGCTCTGCCGGGGTGGGCAGGTTGCCGTAAATGAGCAGGTAGGAAACTTCCAGGAAGCTGGAGTGCTCGGCCAGTTCTTCGATGGGGTATCCGCGGTAGCGCAGGATGCCCTTGTCGCCGTCGATGTAGGTGATGGCGGAAGAGGTTGCAGCCGTGTTGACGAAGCCGGGGTCGTAAGCGACATTCCCGGTGGTCTTCAGGAGCTGGGAAACGTCATACCCGGCGTTGCCTTCTGCTGCCTCGAGGAGCGGAAGATCAAGTTCTCCGCCGTCATAGCGCAGCGATGCGCCTGTGGAATCAGTCATGGAGAGTCCCCTTCATGAGGTGGCCTTCAAAAGGCCTGGTCAGTTCAATGCAAGTTTTCAAATAAGCGGCCACGCCGCGTGCGAGGGTGATCGGGCAAGAAAACTTAAAGCAAAAGATGCGTCCAGTAAATTGGACAGCCTACCTACGAAACTACCGCTTTAAGGCCCTCCAAGACTAATCCTGAGCGGCCAAACCGCGGCTTTTTCCGGAAAACGTTATGTTTTTGCGCGCAGTCGCGCCACCGCGGCGGCGATGCGTTCATCGCTGCCGGTCAGTGCCACCCGGATGTAACCGTCACCGGCCTCACCGTAGAACGTGCCAGGACCGGCCACAATGCCCAGCTCGGCCAGGCGTCCAATGGTGGTCCAGGTGTCTTCCCCTGCCGTGCACCACAGGTACAGTCCGGCCTCGGACTGGTGGATGGTGAGCCCGAACCCTTCCAACGCGCCGACCAGCTGTTCGCGGCGGGCCCGGTACAGATCCTTCTGCGCCTGCACGTGGGCGTCGTTGCCCAGGGCCACGCGCATGGCTTCCTGGACGGGGTGCGGGACGATCATCCCGGCGTGTTTGCGGCTGTTGACCAGGTTCGCCACGAGGGCGGAATCCCCCGCCACACATGCGGCCCGGTAGCCGGCCAGGTTCGATTGCTTGCTCAGCGAATAAATGGCCAGCAGGCCATCGTTTGAGCCGCCGGAAACTCGAGGGTCCAAGACGCTGGGCACTGCCTCGCCGCCGCGTTGTACATCCCACTGTCCCCAGCCAAGCTCGCCGTAGCATTCATCGGATGCGACGACGGCGCCAATCCTGCGTGCCGCTGCCACCAGCTCCCGGAGCTCGTCAACGCCGCGCACAATCCCGGTGGGGTTGCCCGGCGAGTTGACCCAGACCAGGCGCACCTTGGCGAGGGTCCCGGCGTCGAGCTCGTCGAGGGAATCCGCGGCAACCGAGGTGGCGCCGGCAAAGACGGCGCCCATGTCATAGGTGGGGTACGCGACCTTGGGGCGCACCAGCACATCCCCGGCACCCAGTCCGAGCAACAACGGCAGCCACGCCACCAACTCCTTGGACCCCACGGTGGGCATGACGTCCGCCGGGGAAAGTCCGGGCACGTTCCGGCGTCGGGAAAACCAGTCCACCACAGCCTGACGCAGTGTCTGCGTGCCGTGCGTCGTGGGGTATCCCGGGGCATCAGCCGCAGCCTTCAGTGCGTCCTGGATCAGGGCCGGCGTGGGATCCACGGGCGTGCCGATGGACAGGTTCACCACGCCCTCGGGATGCTCAGACGCGGTGGCCAGGTAGGGCGCCAAAGCTTCCCACGGGTACTCGGGCAGCTGCAGGCCAAAGGGCTTGCCGGACGCAGTTGTCATGGGGCCGTTCAGTCCTGGTTCTGCGGGGGAAGGGCGGCAATGATGGGGTGGTCGGTGTGGGTGTTGCCGACCTTGGCGGCACCACCCGGGGAGCCCAGCACGTCGAAGAACTCCACGTTGGCCTTGTAGTACTCGGCCCACTCTTCCGGAGTGTCGTCCTCGTAGTAAATGGCTTCCACGGGGCACACGGGTTCACAGGCGCCGCAGTCAACGCATTCGTCCGGGTGGATGTAGAGCGCGCGTTCACCCTCGTAGATGCAATCAACAGGGCACTCCTCAACACATGCCTTGTCCTTGACATCAACGCACGGCTGCGCAATTACGTATGTCACGACCCCAACCTTCCTCGCAAATTCTTGATCCGGCACAAATCGTCACCGGCATCCCCATTATCCCCCACCACAGCCGCCGTGCGCATCTTGGCGAGACCTGGTGAGACTTCATGAGACCTAGGATGAAGGGGTGAACAGTGCACTTGACCGACTCACCCAGCTTCCCTTGGGCACCCGCATGGTGGTCCGCTACCGGGTCGAGGGCGGTTTGACCGACGCCCTGGGCGATCTCATGTCCCGCGACGCCACGGGGGTTACGGTGATGACCCGGTCCGGTCCCGTCACCATTAAGTACGACGACGTCCAGCTCGCCAAGGCGGTTCCCCCGCCCCCGGCGCCCCGCAGCCGCCGGGCGGGGCCGTAGCCACCGAAGCTGCGTGCAGGCTTTATTTGCTGGCGCTGTCTCTGTTTATCCGCACTGGCAGCAGGCGCCACACCAGCAGCGCTGCCAAGGGCGTCACAACGGCGATGCCGTACAGCCAGACGGTGCCCTGCAGATTCCCGGTGATGAGGCCAACGGAGCCCAGCTGCAGCGACAGTACTCCGGCCGTTGCGTACGCCGCGGCGCCGCACCAGACCACCGCCCAGGCGCTCCTGGCCCACAGACCCACAAACGTGCCCACACACACCAGTAGCAGCAGTGCCAGGGCAGCGCCCCAGGGAATCACGGACTCCGCCGTATACAGGGCATGCCCATGCAGGGACGTGCCGAGCAGCCCGGTGCCTACACCGAGGCCAAGTGCCGCACCAATCATGGCCCAAAGTTTCGGCGCCGGATGCTGCCGCGGCCGAATAGGGCGCATCGACCGCTGCGGCCGGCCCGGCTGAGATTCGCCGGACTGCGACCGGCCCGGCCGGAAGGGGTTCGGTGCGCCTGCGCCATCGTCAGGTTTGCTCATTCGGCCGCAAAAATCTGCGCGGTATCAATGGCCACGAATTCCTCGGTGGCGCTGATCTCTCGCCATACATTGTCTGAGAGCGCAAAGCGGTCGCCATCCACGATGATCTGGGTGCGATGGGCCGTCATTGCTGCTTTCTTGGCTGCTAGATCCCCCGTCACTGGGATTCTCGACAAGCTCTCGTCAAGCGTGCGCTCAGGCCGGTCGCTGACAATCGTGTAGACGGCCGGAACTTTCCAGCCCCTCACCACAGGCACCGCTTCCCCCGGCCTCGCAGCCGCAGGCCCCGCCGCAGCGGCAAGGTGCAATGCGGCCATGGTCAGGGCGTGCGCGCCCACGTGGTCGGGGTGGCCGTAGCCGCCGTCAGCCGCATATGTGACCACCACGTCAGGCAGCAGTTCCCGGATGGCCTGTGCCAGCAGCGCCGCCGTCTCCTGCAAGGGGGCCCGGGCGAACGATCCAGGCAGCTCGACCGACGCCGCCATGGCCCGCCCGTCGGGCCCCCACTGCATGCCCGAGTCGCGGAACACGACCGGTCCGCTGACAGGCGAAGAAATCCCCTGCCCCAGCCAAATATGTTCGTGTACGCCCAGCGCTTCCAAGGCGAGCGCGAGTTCGCCTTCACGTACCGCAGCCAGCCCGCTCCCGGGCACCGCTTCCCCCTCAAGGGGGTGTTCGGCGTCGTCCATCACAGGCTCGCCCGGAAGACGAAGCGAACGGTCCACCTCAAGGTGTGCCAGCTCGGGCGGAATGACCTCGCCCAGCTCGCCACGGGTGCAGGTCACCAGAACAACGCGGGCGCCGGCTGCCACACAGGCGGCCATGGTGGCACCGGTGACGATGGTTTCGTCGTCCGGGTGGGCGTGGACAAAAAGAATGGTGGCATCTGCGGACAGCAGCAAGGCGGGTGTTTCCATGCTGTCCAATCTACTCGCAGACGCTGGCCCGGCCCCAACTCCCCGCCCAACGCGGCGAGACGCAAAAAGCCGGCCCGCCTGAAAACTCCAGGTGGGCCGGCCCTTGAGACACTGGAAATTACACCAGCAGCGTGGCGCCGGGAATCGCGTTGAGCAGTTCCTGCGTGTAGACCTGCTTGGGGTTGCTGAAGACTTCATCCGTGGATGCAGCCTCCACGACGCGACCGTGCTGCATGACGGTGACGTGGTCTGCGATCTGGCGGACCACGGCGAGGTCGTGCGTGATGAACAGGTACGTCAGGCCCAGATCTTCCTGCAGTTCGTTGAGCAGGTTCAGCACCTGCGCCTGCACCAGCACGTCCAGTGCGGAGACAGCCTCGTCACAGATGATCACATCCGGGTTCAGTGCCAGTGCCCGCGCGATGGCGATGCGCTGGCGCTGGCCGCCGGAGAGTTCGTTGGGGAAGCGCTGCATGGTGGAAGCAGGCATGGAAACCTGGTCCAACAGCTCGCGAACCTTCTTCTCCCGCGACTTGGAATCGCCGATCTTGTGGATCTTAAGCGGCTCCTCGATGGTCCGGTAGATGTTGAACATGGGGTCCAACGAGCCGTACGGGTCCTGGAAAATCGGCTGCACGCGTCGGCGGAAGTCAAAGAGCGACTTCCCCCTCAACGTATTCACCTCCACCCCGTCAAAGAGGATGCTTCCCTCGGTGGGCGCCAACAGGCTCAGCGCCATTTGGGCCACGGTGGACTTGCCCGAACCGGACTCGCCCACAATAGCCATGGTGGTTCCGCGCGGGACGCTCAGCGAAACGTCATCCACGGCCTTGAAGTCCGTGGACTTTCCCAGCGCACCGCGGAGCTTGAACACCTTGGTGAGGTTCTTGATCTCCAGGATGGTCTCACCGGCCTGGGCGCCCTTGTGCTCGGCGCCCTTGGCAGGTTTGGCCCTCTTGGCCGGGACGGCGGGGACGGACGACGGCGTGTGCCCGGCTTCCGCGGTCGGCGCCGGGTCGTCCACCGGCGAACCCAGGTCCGCAGCGGCCGCAGCCAGTGCATCCTTGGCTTTGTCCGATTGCAGACGGCGGGAGGCCAGTGACGGAGCCGAGTTCACCAGACGCTGGGTGTACGGGTGCTGGGGGTTGCGCAGGATCTCCAGTGCGGGACCCGACTCAACCACCTGCCCCTTGTACATGACCACGAGCTTCTCGGCACGCTCGGCGGCGAGGCCGAGGTCGTGCGTAATGAGGAGCACGGCCGTGCCCAGCTCGGTGGTCATCCGGTCCAGGTGGTCCAGGATCTGGCGCTGCACCGTGACATCCAGTGCCGAGGTGGGCTCGTCCGCGATGAGCAGACGTGGCCGGCACGCCAGGCCGATGGCGATCAAGGCGCGCTGGCGCATGCCGCCGGAGAACTCGTGCGGATACTGCTTTGCGCGGGCCTCCGCATCCGGCAGACCTGCTTCAGTCAGCACCTCAGCGACACGCGCTTTGGAGTCTGTCCCTGCCAGGCCGTTGGCCTTCAGCGTCTCCTTGACCTGGAATCCGATCTTCCACACCGGGTTCAGGTTTGACATGGGGTCCTGGGGAACCATGCCAATGGAGTTTCCACGCAGCTCAATGATGCGCTTGTCGCTGGCGTTGGTAATGTCTTCACCGTCAAAGATGATCTGGCCACCGCTGACGGCTCCGTTGCTGGGCAGCAGGCCGATGGCGGCAAGCGCCGTCGTGGACTTTCCGGAGCCGGACTCTCCCACAATGGCAACTGTTTCGCCCGGCATGATCGTCAGGTGTGCGTTGCGCACAGCATGGACGGGGCCGTTGGAGGTCTGGAAAGTGATGGCCAGGTCGCGAAGTTCCAGCAGCGGTTGGTCGTCGTTGCGGGAAGCGTTTGTTCCCTGTCCTTTTGCATGAGTGGACATGGTGGTCACCGCTTCCTTGCTTTGGGGTCGAGGGCGTCACGCAGGGCGTCACCGAGCATGATGAAGCTCAACACCGTAATGGACAGTGCAATGGCAGGCCAGAGAAGCACGCCCGGGTTGTTGCGCACCTGTGTCTGTGCGGCGGCAATGTCATTGCCCCAGGACATGACGGAGAAGGGCAGGCCAATGCCGAGGAAGGACAGTGTTGCCTCGGCAACGATGAACGTACCGAGGGAGATACTGGCCACGACGATGATCGGGGCGAGGGAGTTCGGCAGCACGTGCCTGAGCAATGCCCGGAACGGGGAGAGACCCAAGGCCTTGGCGGCCATGACGAAGTCCGCGTTGCGGTTCTCAATGACGGCTCCGCGGGTGATGCGGGCAATTTGCGGCCAGCCAAAGACCACCAGGGCAGTCACGACGGTCCAGACACTCTTGTTGTCCCGAAATGCCGGCAGCTGGTTGATGATGATGGCACCCAGGATCAACGGCAGGGCAAAGAAAACATCCGTCAGGCGGGCCAGGATGATGTCCAGCCACCCTCCGTAGTAGCCTGCCAAGGCACCCATGGTGCCACCGATGATGAGCACGCCAATCGTGGTGAACACTCCCACCATGAGGGACGCCCTGGTGCCGTAGATCATGCGTGCGTAAACGTCACAGCCCTGCAGCGTGAAGCCCAAGGGGTGGCCGTCACGTGCGGGTTCGGCCGAGTCGGCCAAGTTGCACGAGGTTGCCGGGTTCCTTGGATCGATGCCGGAGAACCAGCCGGGGAAGATCGCCACAACCAGCACGGCCAGGATCAGCAACGCAGAAATGATGAAGAGCGGCTGTCGGCGCAGATTGCGCCACGCGTCAGCCCACAGGCTCAGGGGCGCTGCACTTTCGTCGACATTGTCAATCGCGGCGAGAGGGGTCTCCTCCAGCGGCGCAACAAAGTGCTCAATGTGATGGCGGGAAGTTTTTCCCTGGCGGGCGGCTGGGATGCCAGCAGCGGCCAGGTCCTTGTCAGGTGTCAGGTTCTCAGACATAGCGAATCCTTGGGTCTAGCCAGGCGTACAAGAGGTCCACAATCAGGTTGGCCACGACAAAGACGATGACCAGGATGCCAACAACAGCCACAACGGTGGCGCTTTCACCCTTCAGGATGGCCTTGTACAGCAGGTTGCCAACGCCGGGGACGTTGAAGATGCCTTCGGTGACAATGGCACCTCCCATCAGGGCTCCCAGGTCGGCACCGAGGAAGGTCACGACGGGGATCAGTGAGTTGCGCAGGATGTGGACGACAACCACGCGGCGGCGCGTCAGCCCTTTGGCCGTGGCCGTGCGGACATAGTCGGCGTCCATGTTTTCGCCAATTGAGGTGCGCGTCAACCGGATGACATAGGCCAGCGAGACAAGTCCAAGGACCAGGGCAGGCAGCACCAGCTCATTCCACGGCGCGGTTCCGCTGACGGTGGGACGGGCCCAGCCGAGCTTGACACCGACCACCAGCTGCAGGACGAAGCCCAGAACGAAGGTGGGGACTGCGATGACTACGAGTGAAGCCACCAGTACGGTTGCGTCAAAGAGCTTGCCTTTGCGAAGGCCTGCAATGACGCCAAAGAAAACGCCGAAGATGGCCTCAAATGCCAGCGCCATGATGGCAAGCCGTGCGGTGACGGGGTAGGCACGTCCAATAACCGCTGAGACTTCCTGGCCGGAGAATGTTTGGCCCAGATCCAGTGTTACGAGGTTTTTCAGGTACAGCCCGTACTGGATCCAGAAGGGCTGATCAAGGTTGTATTGGGCCCGCAGTGCTGCCTCAACAGCGGGAGCCATGGGCTTTCCGCCGGAGAGTGCCGCAATGGGATCTCCGGGGGTTGCAAAGACGAGGAAGTAGACCAGCAGTGTTGCCCCGAAAAAGACGGGAATCAGCTGTAGGAAGCGTCGGAGCGTGAACATTACCATTGCGGTGTCCCCTCTCCCAGTGCCCCTAATCGCGAAGCGTTCATGAAATTACCTGTTCAAAGTAGATGTCGGTACAGATCAACTTACGGGGTCGCCGGAGTTTCTGCACCTGATGGCGCGCATGGTTTG
>JBBPZC010000137.1:0-34963 GCA_038199275.1 Actinomycetales bacterium | reverse complement strand
CCCGGTGTGGAAACCATCTACATCAGCCAGGAATCGGGCAGCGGCAAGAGCAACAAGCAGTCTTCCCCTGAGGAGGCGGCGCAAGTCGTTGCCCAGGCGCGGGAGCACCTTGGCCTGATGTGGACTCTTGGCAAGGACGAGTCACCGCGTCCCCTGGCCCAGGAGGACATTTTGGTGGTGGCCGCCTACAACGCGCAGGTTCATCTGGTCCGTGACGCGCTGGACACCGCCGGCCTGTCCGGCGTGAAGGTTGGGACGGTGGACAAGTTCCAGGGGCAGGAAGCTCCGGTGGTGTTGGTGACCATGGCGTGCGCCGACCCCGCGGCGGCGCCCCGCGGCATGGAGTTCCTGCTCAACCGCAACCGCATCAACGTTGCTGTTTCCCGCGGCCAGTGGCGGGCCGTCATCATCCGCTCCCCGGAGCTGAGCAACTTCATGCCCGGGCGGCCGGAGGGAATGGCGGAGCTGGGTGCATTCATTGGACTGTGCCAATCAGGAACACGCGGTATTTCCTAGATTCGGGTGGCGGACGGGCACCTATATCTGTTTTTCTGTCAGTCGTCCTTGCGGATTCTGACAGATAAGCTTATAACTGTCATTATGCAAGGTGAACTCTGACAGATCGGCACCCGGTGGAACATCAACGTCGCACCCCCGAGCATCTCCTCGATGTCACTCGGAAAATGCCAGCGGCATCTCGGGACGACCTCTGGCCCGAAGGCAGCTACGACACCCTCATTTGGGAGGGCCGGCCCGAAATCATGCGTCAAAGCATGAGCTATCGAAGCCTCGACGGCCATTCTTACAATGCATTCGTCCCACCGTTCATCGCCGAGGTCAACTACCAGCCTTCCAAGCAGGTATCCGCCCTCGCCGAGGAATCATCCATCGCCATTGCCCGCTTCGACGAGCGCTATGGCCAACACCTCGCACCATTCTCGACACTTCTGTTGCGCAGTGAATCCGCGGCCTCCTCCAGAATCGAAAACCTCACCGCAAGTGCGCGCAGAATCGGCGAAACAGAGCTGGGATCTCGGGAGAAGAACAACGCCACCCAGGTCGTCCGAAACGTCCGCACGATGGAGACTGCCCTGGCCGCCGCCGACGAAATGGACTCCGCCTCAATCCTGCGCATGCACGAAGCCTTGATGAGTGGAACACCAGACGACGACGTCGCCGGGCACTGGCGGAACCAGCAAGTGTGGATCGGTACCAGCGCTGTTTCGCCCATTGGCGCCAGTTATATCGCTCCCTTTCACGACAGGGTCCCCGGACTCATGGAAGACCTCATGGCTTATGCCCGACGTACAGACGTGCCGGTCGTCATCCAGGCAGCGATCACCCATGCTCAATTCGAAACCATCCACCCATTCACCGACGGCAATGGCCGCACGGCGCGCGCTCTGATGCACGCGATGCTCAAACACCGTGGCATCGCTTCGCGCGTCACCGTCCCCGTCTCTTCGGGGCTGCTTTCCAACATCAACGGTTATCACCAAGCACTGAACGCATTCCGTGACGGTGACGCTGAGAGCATCATTGTCCAGTGTGCGGAAGCCTCATTCCTGGCGATCGAAAACGGCACCTCATTGGCCGATGATGTCTCCACAATCACGACAAACTGGCGGGAACAGGTCACTGCTCGTAAGGATTCCGCGGTGTGGAGAGTACTCGAACTACTAGGATGCCAACCAGTGCTGAACGCCACCACGCTGGAAGAAAAACTCGGGCTCGATTACCGGACCGGCAAAAGGGCCATGGACAGCTTGGAGAGTTTCGGCATAGTCGTCGGCGTCAACAAGTTCAAGCAGGGGCGTTTCTGGCGGGCACCGGCCATGCTGGAGGCCTTGGATGCCTTCGCAGCCAGATCCGGCCGGCGCTCCAAAATCTAGGCCGCCACACCACAATCCATGGCAACCAGATGCACTGGCGCGGATCCAGCCGCAGAAGGTCACGCCATGGCATGATCGCATCATGAACCACACCAACTCCACGCGCACACGCCACCGCCGGCTCCGCATTGCCGGGATGCTGGTGTGCGGTATTGCAGCCACCATGGCCACCGCACTATTGGGGGCATGGTTTTACGCACCGGCGGTGGGCTGGGCTGTTGCGGCCCTGATTTACAACGCCACAGTGTGGTTTCAGATCGCCCCCATGGATGCTGCGCAAACGGCCGCGCATGCTCAGGAGGAGGATCCGGGGCTGGGCACCACAGATCTGCTGATTTTGTTGGCCGCGATTGGTTCGCTCGCCGCCGTCGTTCTGGTCATGGTGGGCAGCAAGGATGTCCAGGGTGCCGGGCGTCTCTTGCTGGCGTTGCTGGCCTTGACCTCGAGCGCCATATCGTGGCTCATGGTGCACACGCTGTTCACGCTTCGCTACGCCCAGATTTACTACGGCGGGGAACCCGGCGGCATCGACTTCAACCAAGACGAGCCGCCGCAGTACACCGACATTGCCTACATGGCGTTCAGCGTGGGCATGACCTACCAGGTGTCCGACACCAATATCACCACACGCCACATGCGCTCGACCGCGCTCCGACACAGCCTGCTGGCGTTTCTGTTCGGCACGGGCATCCTGGCCACCACCATCAACCTGGTGGTCAGCCTCACCGCCTAGTGCCGGTCTGTTTAGACGGCGGCTGCGAAGAACGCTTCCGTAATTTTCGCCAGATGGTGCGGATCGTCCACACCGCACAGTTCCCGCGCCGAATGCATCGACAGCAGCGGTGTGCCCACATCGAGAGTGCGGATGCCTAGGCGCGTCGCGGTCAACGGGCCGATCGTGGAGCCGCACGGCACGTTGTTGTTGGAGACAAACTCCTGGTATGGGGCGCCGGCCTTCTCGCACAGCCCCGCCCACACGGCGGCACCCACGCCGTCGGTGGCGTAGCGCTGATTGGCGTTGATCTTCAGCAGCGGGCCGCCGTTGAGGACGGGCAGGTTGGCGGGGTCGTGCCGCTCGGCGTAGTTGGGGTGGATGGCGTGCCCGGCATCGGCGGAGACGCAGAAGGAGCTGGCGAAGGCACGACGGCGCTCACTCACCGTTGCGCCCAATCCATCCGACACGCGGGTCAGGACATCTTCCAGAATGGGTCCGCACGCCCCCGAGCGCGAGCCGGAACCAATTTCCTCGTGGTCGAACGCGGCCAGCACCGGAATCACGCCGGCCGCAGGAGCCTCGGCGGCGGGAGCTTCGGCTGCGGCAATCAATGCCACCAGCCCGGCATGCACGCTCGTCAGGTTGTCCATGCGCCCTGCCGCAAAGAACTCTTTGTTGGCGCCAAAGACCTGGCCGGGCTGGGTGTCGGCCACAACAATGTCGTAGCCGCCAATGCTGGCAGCATCGACCCCGGCCCGCGTGGCAAGCAGGCCCAACAGGTCCTCCTGAGAAGCTTCGCCCTGGCCCCACACCGGGTTCATGTGGACCTGCTTGTCCAGCTTCAGCCCGTCATTGGCCGCCCGGTCCAGGTGGATGGCGAGCTGCGGGAAGCGTAGCAGCGGCCCGGTGGCAACCAGCGTTTCGGTGCCGTCGCGGTCAACGAGGCGGCCCGCAAATTGCAACTCCCGGTCCAGCCACGAGTTGATCAAGGGCCCGCCGTAAACCTCCACGCCGGCCTGCAGCCAGCCGAAGCGGCCTGTGGTCGGCTTGGGTTTCAGCTTGAAGGACGGCGAATCCGTGTGTGCACCGAGAATGTTGAAGCCTGTGGTGGCTGTGGCACCTTCCGGCACGATCCAGGCCATGATGGCGCCGTCGCGGATCATGAAGAACTTTCCGTGCACGGGCCAGGCGTCGGTTTCCGCCAGCTGTGTGAAGCCTGCCGCGGCCAATCGCTGCCCGGCCTCACGAGCCGCATGAAAGCTCGACGGCGATGCCTCAATAAAGTCGCGAAGGTCCAGGATGTGCTCAACAGAAGTCATGCTTCGATTCAATCATGAAGCACCGCGCGCGCCACACCGGCGCTTCACGGGCCAGTCTTGCGCAAACTCAGTAGTCCGGGTTGCTGGGGGTGACCAGACCGGTTTCGTAGGCATACACCACAACTTGGACGCGGTCCCGCAGGTGCAGCTTGGTCAGGATCCGGCGCACATGCGTTTTCACGGTGGCCTCGGACAGAAACAGGGTGTGGGCAATCTCCGCGTTGGAAAGTCCCTGCGCAATGTGCTGGGCCACCTCAAGTTCGCGCGGGGTGAGTCCCTCCAGCAGCGGGTCGGGATGGTGCGCTGGGCGGACGGAGCCGCCGCGGACAAAGTTCTCCAGCAGGCGTTGGGTGACCCGGGGTGCCACAACGGCGTCGCCGCTGGCCACGAGCCGAACGGCATGCACCAGGTCCGCAGGAGCAACATCCTTGAGCAGGAAGGCGCTGGCACCGGCCTGCAACCCGGCAAACGCGTATTCGTCCAGGTCGAAGGTGGTCAGGATGATGACCCTGGCGTCGGATGGTGAAGCGGTAATCTTGCCCGTTGCTTCGATGCCGTCCATGAGCGGCATCCGAACATCCATGAGGATCACATCGGGCGCCAGGGATGCGACGGCAGAGAGCGCCTCAATCCCGTTGGATGCCTCCCCCACCACGGATAGGTCATCTTCACCTTCAAGGATCAGCCGAAAGCCCATCCGCAGGAGTGGCTGGTCATCCACCAGCAGCACCTTGATCATTTCTCCAGTCATGACTCCCCCATCATTCAGGCCCGTTCGCCGGGTACAGAATAGCCTGTACGAGCCACCCACCCTGGGCGCGCGGTCCGGCGTCGAGCGTTCCGGCAAAGATTCCGGCACGTTCACGCATGCCGGCGATCCCCCGCCCCGTGCCAATGGAACGCTCCAGGGTGCCGTGTCCGTCGTCCTCCACAGTGATGGAAAGTTGGCCCTCTTCGGCGTTGTGGACAAGGGCCACCTTGACCCGTGAAACCGCGGCTCCATACCGCAGCACATTCGTCAATGATTCCTGCACGATCCGGTAGACCGTCAACGCCAGGGACGGATCATCAGGGATCGGCGGCCCCGACCGTGAAAAATTGATGGACAGCCCGGCCTGCCGAAACCCCTCGATCAGTGCGCGCATGTCCGTGTGGGCCGGCTGAGGCGTGCGCTGTATCCCGCCATCGGCACGCAGCACACCCAGGACGCGCCGCATGTCCGCCAGCGCCATGCGCCCGGTCTGGGACAACTGCTCCAAGACCTCCCCCGCCTTGGCCGGATCACGTTTAACCACGACAGCAGCACCATCGGAAAGCGCCACCATGACGGTCAGCGAGTGGGCCACCACATCATGCATTTCGCGGGCAATGCGGTTGCGTTCAGCGACCGAGGCAAGTTGGGCGTTGCGAACAGCCCATTGGCGAAGTTCGGCTTCATGCGCACGCCGGCTGCGCACCGAGGCCCCAATTCCCGCAGCAATAATATTGGCCAGGAGCATCATGATGGCTGAAATCAGGCCAGTGACGGTGGCGGATGGCCCGTCAGCCGTCAGGAGTCCACTGGGATATTGGTAGAAAAAAAGCGTGTAAACGCTCAGCGGCACGGCGGCCAGCACGGCGAGTGGGAAACTGCGCAGCGGGCGGTACGCCACTGCCACTGCATAGAGGGCGAACCAGATGCTGATGCCAATATTTCCGGAGTTGGGCACCATGCCAATGTTCAGAAGTTCAAAGACAGACAAGATGGCCAGCACGGCCAGTGGTTTGTCACGGCGGAACATGAGCACGATCGCCGAGGCCCCGACGATGACAAAATGGGCGCTCCCGTTCGTGTCTGATTGTGGGGCAATAAAAATGCCGGCACCGGCCAGCAGGTACGCCAAAACCACCACCACATCCATGATGCGGGGGTGGTTGTAGAAGTAGGTTCGGACCACTCCGCGACGGCGGGCCGCAAATTCTGCGGCCCGCCGTTCAACGGATGGCAGTTCGGCGGGGGAAGCGGCCGTTCGTTCCGGTTCCCCCGCCTGGTTTTGGGTGCGCATGGGAGTTGGTCTGAAACCCTGGCAGGGAGGCTTCAGCGCTCCTTAGATGTCGCGGGTTTTGAGGGAGATGACGGCCGGGATCATCAACACCAGGATCCAAGCGAGGAAGATCAAGCCGCCGGACAGGGGGGTGATAAACGCTGCCTTCTCACCAATCTCAAGCATGCGTCCGCCAGCAACGCTGGGAGTGTACTGGGGCACATACTTCCAGAAGTCGCCGGGGACCAGGCTCAGCAGCGGAGCCGCAATTTCCAGCAGGAAGAACAGCGCAACCAACACGATGATGCCACCGGCAGAGCTGCGCAGAAGGGTGCCCAGGGACAGGCCTGCCAGTGAAACACCCGCAACATAAACGCCGCCCATGAGGATGCTGTAAACCACGCCATCCATGCCCAAGGACATGTCGATGCCGTAGGAGCCCATGATCGGAATCGAGATCAGGAACGTGACAATGGCTGCCACAAAAGTCAGTACATAGGAGACCATCACCAGCACAATGGCCTTCGCGAAGAACGCCGGCAGGCGTTTGGGCACGGCCGTCATGGTGGAGCGGATCATGCCGGTGCCGAACTCGGAGGAGATCAACAGCACGGACAGTGCACCCAGGATCAAAATGCCCAGCTGCAGGCCGGCAATGGGAGTGCCGTAAATGTTCAGGCCCTGCGCGTTGGCCAGTTCCACAGCCTGCGCCACCGTCATCTTGGTGGCGGCCGGATCGGCGCCGGGAACCGGACCAGTGGAGCCGAACTCGATCATGTTTTCAATGATGAAGCTGCGCATCCACGCGGCCAGGACGCCAACGCCCACCACTGCCAGGAATGCGAATCCCAGCAGCATCTGGGTGGAGCGCAGGGAGCGGAACTTGATCCATTCGCTGCGCAGCACGCCGGCGAACGTCAATGAGCCACCCACCGAGCGGTGGGGTGAGGAAATCGTCGTCGTACTCATGGTTAGAGTCCCTTCACAGCAGCAGGGGTGTGGTCAGTAAAATCTTGCGAGTGGTACTCCACCGAATCCTTGGTGAGGTCGAAGTAGGCGTCCTCAAGCGAGCTGGTCAGCGGTGTCAGTTCATACACGAGCACCTGGTTTTCCAGTGCGACGCCGGCGATCTGGCGCGCATCGAGGCCGGTGACTTCAAGGGTTTCGTTCTCATGGCACTCAACCTTGACACCGTTGCTGCCCAGCAGCTGGCTCAAACGGGTGACGTCCGAGGTGCGCACGCGGACCTTGCTCTGCTGCGTGCCGGCGAGGATCTGCGCGATGGGGGCGTCGGCAATGATCTGCCCGCGGCCAATCACGATCAAGTGGTCCGCGGTCTGCGCCATTTCGCTCATAAGGTGCGAGGACAGGAACACCGTCTTGCCCTCCGACGCCAGGTACTTCGCCAGGTTGCGCACCCACAGCACGCCCTCGGGGTCCAGGCCGTTGACCGGCTCATCGAGGATCAGCGTCTGCGGGTCGCCCAGCAATGCCGAGGCAATGCCCAGACGCTGGCCCATGCCGAGGGAGAACCCGCCGGCCTTCTTCTTCGCCACGGCGGCCAGGCCGGTCATGTCAATGACCTCGTTGACGCGGCTCTTGGGGATGTTGTGCGTGGCGGCCATGGCCAGCAGGTGGTTGTAGGCGCTGCGCGAGGTGTGCACGGCCTTCGCATCCAGCAGCGCACCCACCTGGTGCAGCGGGTCATGGTGCTTGGCGTATGGTTTGCCGTTAACAGTCACGGTGCCGCGCGAGGGCTTGTCCAGCCCCACGATCATGCGCATGGTGGTGGATTTTCCGGCACCGTTGGGGCCCAGGAATCCAGTCACGATCCCAGGCTTGACGGTGAAGGTGACACCGCCAACGGCCGTCTTGGCACCGTAGTGCTTGGCAAGGTTTACTGCCTCAATCATGTTGCATCCCCTTTGGGTGAGCCGCCGATTTCTCGAACAAGCAATCTTTTCTATGTCAACCGTACGCAACGCGGTGACCATTTTCATCTATCTCAGGGATGATTCAGGGTTCATTCAGGGTAATCACATTGGATGACCCGGCGGCGCCCTTAGAATGGCCGAATGCGTTCCTCTCCCGCTCTGCATCCCCTGAACCGGCCCCGGCGCCAGCTGCTGTGGGTCGCCCTGCCGGCGCTTGCGCTACTGCTAGCAGGCGCCTTGGTGGTGTGGGCCACCGGGAACAATCCGCCTTTTCAAAAGTACGACGCCGGCTGGTCCCAGCTGATGTTTTCCTCGCGGACACCGTGGCTCACCGATGCGAACCTTGTACTCAACTTCGCCGGGAACACCGGCATGGTGATCTACAGCGTCGTCTTGCTTCTCATGCTGCTGCGTCGTCATTGGCGGCTGGCGCTGTTCACGGCGGGCGTCAACCTCGGCGCCCTGGGCCTGACCCACTTGTTCAAATTGCTCGTGGGCCGGGCGCGCCCTGCGGATCCCCTCGTCAATGTCGATTCTGGAGCATACCCGTCAGGGCATGTAAGTGCCACGGTGGCAGCGATGGTGGCGACCGCCGTCGTCCTTGGCAAACTCTGGATGTGGGTCAGCGGGACCATTTTGAGCGTGGCGATGATGTACAGCCGCACGTACCTCGGCGCACATTGGCTCTCCGATACGGTGGCCGGCGCGCTGCTGGGCGTGGGGCTGACGCTGTTGATTTGGGCACTCGTGAAGGATAAATGCCTGTCACGGAATGTATTGCCAGGCTAATTTTCCACGGACTCGTACTCTGACACCGCCAACGGCTTGGCAGCCGGCGCCGTCAGGATGGAGGCGATGATGGCCACGCCAATGGCCAGCAACGCCCAACGAATCGTTACGTGGTCGCCCAGGAAGCCCAACAGCGGCGGACCGGCCAGGAACGCCACGTAGCCGATAGTGGATACAACAGAGACGCGTGCCGCGGCACGGGCAGGGTCATCGGCCGCTGCGCTCATGCCCATGGGGAAGCCCATGGCGGCGCCCGCTCCCCAGAACACGGCTCCGACACCGGCGAGGACCATGCTCGGTGCCACCACGAAAATCACCAGTCCCACGAGCGCGGAACCGAGACTGCCGTAAAGCACCGGGACGCGGCCAAAGCGGTCGATGAAGCTTCCGCCGAAGAACCGGAACAGCGTCATCGAGGCGACGAACACGGCAAACATGATGGCGCCGCCCGCTTCTGTGGAGCCCAGGCCGTCCACAGTCGCCTTGGCAATCCAATCGTTCGCAGCCCCTTCGGTTAGGGCTGCACCCAACACCACCAGGCCCACCAGCAACGTGCGCTTTTCCGACCAGGCGCTGCGCCCCTTTGCAGTCTTGACGGCGGAATCAGCGCGGCTGCCGCTGACGGGTGTTTCCGGCAGGAAGAAGCGTGGCACAAACACCATCGCCACACTGACGCCCATCACAATCACCAGCAGGTGCAAGGACATGCTCACGTTCAGGGCCGAAAGCCCGGCACCCACCAGGGCGCCAACCAAGGCGCCACCGCTGAAGCCGGCGTGGAAGCGCGGCATGATGGTTCGGGCCAGGTGGCGTTCCACGTCCGCGCCCTCAATGTTTTGGGCCACATCCCACAGGCCAATTCCGATACCGAAGAAGAACAGTCCCACGGCAGTCAGCGGGATATTGTGCTGTGACAGCGCGTAGGCGATGATCAGCCCACCAAAGGCTGCCGCGAATCCGCCGGCGCGGATGGTGTTGGCCGTGCCAATCCTGGCCACGATGGTTCCAGCCAGTGGCAGCGCAATGACGGAGCCGGCCGCGATGGTGAGCAGCAGCAAGCCCATCTCCCCGGCGCTTAATTCCAGAATGCGCGTCACCGCCGGGATTCGTGCGGCCCAACTGGCGAAGACAAAGCCGTTGATGGCGAAGACGGAGAACGTGGCAATCGCTGCGGCGCGGACCGTTGTTTGGTTCATGGTGGTGGTTGCTCTTTACCCAGGGAAGTAAGTGATCGCCACATTCTGCAGCGCGTGATCCACTCTAGTCTGAACCCGCCGGTTGTTGCTTTCGTTGTACCGCCGCACCGTGTGTTGCTTTAGCGGGCGCGCTCCACGCGTTTTTCATCCCACACCGGTTCGTCGGATTCGTAGACTTTGCCGTCTGAACCAAACACGAGGAAGCGGTCGAAGGAACGGGCGAACCAGCGGTCGTGGGTCACGGCCAGGACCGTGCCCTCGAAGGAATCGATCGCCTTTTCCAGGGCTTCGGCTGAGTGCAGGTCCAAGTTGTCGGTGGGCTCGTCCAGCAGCAGCAAAGTGGCGCCGGAGAGTTCAAGGAGCAGGATTTGGAACCGTGCCTGCTGCCCGCCTGAGAGCGAGTCATATTTCTGTTCGGAACTGGAGGCGAGGCCGTAACGGTCAAGCGAGGCAGCGGCAGCTTCACGTCCCAACCCGGAACGGTGCTCGTCGCCGCGGTGCAGGATATCCAGCAGGGTACGGGTCAAAAGGTCAGGCCGCGCGTGGGTCTGGGCAAAGAAGCCCGGGCGGATGCGGGCACCCAATTTCACCGACCCCTCGTGGGGAACAGGCGCAATCGTGACGTCGGAAACCGGCTCGTGTTCCTTTTCCGGGTCTGATCCACCGGCGGCCAGAAGCCGCAGGAAGTGGCTCTTTCCCGAACCGTTGGAGCCCAACACACCAACCCTGTCACCAAACCACACTTCGGTGCTGAAGGGCTTCATCAGCCCTGTCAGCTCCAGTTTGGTGGCGACGATGGCACGCTTGGCCGTGCGTCCACCCTTGAGCCGCATCTTCACATTCTGCTCGATGGGCAGGGCTTCGGGCGGGTCCTGCTCCAGGAACTGGGCCAGGCGTGACTGTGCCGCCTGGTAGCGGTTGGCCATGTCGGAGCGGAACGCTGCCTTGTTCTTGTACATGTTCACGAGTTCCTTGAGCTTGATGTGCTCCTCGTCCCAACGCTTGCGCAAGTCCTCGAAGCGGGCGTTTCTGTCTTCACGCGCCTTGACGTAGGATTCGAAGCCGCCACCGTGCGTCCAGCTGGACGCTCCGTTGATGCCCGGCTCAAGGGTGACAATGCGGTCCGCGGCGTTGGCGAGCAGTTCACGGTCGTGGCTGACGAACAGCACGGACTTGTCCGAGCCCGCCATTTTCGCCTCGAGCCAGCGCTTGCCGGGAACGTCCAAGTAGTTGTCAGGCTCATCCAGCAGCAACACCTCGTCGGGGCCGGAAAACAGGGCCTCCAAAACGAGTCGTTTCTGCTCACCACCGCTGAGCGATGCGGCCTTGCGGTGCTGGGCTGAGTAGAAGTCCAGGCCCATGGCGGCCATGGTGACCTCGTCCCAGGTGGTTTCCATTTCGTAGCCGCCCACGTCGCCCCAATCCGCAATCGCCTGGGCGTAGGCCATCTGGCTGGGCTCGTCGTCACGCTCAACCATGGCCAGCTCTGCGTCATCCACGGCCTTGCCGGCTCGCGCAATGTTCGCCGATGCCACCGAGAGCAGCAGGTCACGGACCGTGCTCTCATCGCGGACCTGGCCGACGAACTGGCGCATGATCCCCATGCTGCCGGAGCGTGCGACGGCGCCCTCATCAGCCTTGATGTCCTGGCAGATGATGCGCAGCAGTGTGGTCTTGCCGGTGCCGTTGGGGCCGATCAAGGCCGTCTTGGTGCCGTCGGAGACGCGGAAGTTCACCCCGTTCAGCAGCTGCCGGCCGTCGGAGAGAAAGTAGTCAATGTTTGCAACGTCAATATGTCCCACACGCCAATTCTCCCATCTTCTGCAGCTCCCATTGCCCCGCCCTGTTTTGATGTACGACGGCGGGCCCAACCTCGGGCGGGTGGGGCCACGCCAGCGCGGGCCCCGCAGCGAGGCACGAGTTACGGGAGCGGGTGGGGTTTCCCCCACCCCGCATTCACCGGCTGGCATGATGGTTCCAGGACCCCGCCGCAACAAGAATTGATACATGAACACCTTCCCTGTACCCACCCATCAAAAGTCCTGGCTCATCACTCGCCCTCGAACCTGGCACCAGATTGGCTCCGATCTGGCCTACATCATGCCCGGCTTTTTCATCTCGCTGGCTTCCTTCACGGCTCTCGTGGCCTTGTTTTCGCTCGGCATTTCCACACTGATCCTCTGGGTGGGTTTGCCAATATTGGTCGCCTGCCTGGCCACGGCGCGCTGGTTTGCGAACGTGAACCGGTCGGCTCTGCAACGTTGGGCAGGGGAAATACCGCCCGTCCACTACCGCAAAACCGGGAAGTATTCGATCGGGGGAATGTTTAGAAGCCTCGCTGACCCCCAGTTGTGGAAAGACTTTATTCACGGCGTGTCCGTGGCGTTCGTGTATCGCACCGCGGCGTTTTGTATTGCACTGACGTTCGTTGCCGGGCCTCTGGGCCTGTTGACGCAATGGATCTGGATTGGCTTTCTGCCGCCTGAAAATATCCAACTGGCGGAGATCATGGGCCTGGACACTCTCTTGAACGTCAGCCCTGCGACCGCCGGTCTCTGGTTTGATCTCTTCTGTGGCGTGGTGCTGTTGCTCCTCATTCCCTTCGTCACGCATCTGCTGGCGATCGGCGATGCGGCGCTGAGCAGGGTCCTGCTCACAAACGAAACTGCCGCACTGCGGGCCCGCAGTGCGGAGCTGACGGCCAGCCGCGCCCAGGTGGTGTCGGAGGAAGCCCAGACCCTGCGCAAGATCGAACGCGATTTACATGACGGTCCGCAGCAGCGCCTGATCAGGCTGCAAATGGATGTGGAGGCAGCCCAACGACGCATGGCTTCCGATCCTGCTGCCGCGCGTGAACTCATGGATGGCGCGCTCGAGCAGAGTCGGGAAGCACTGGCGGAGCTGCGCCAACTCTCCCGCGGCATTGCCCCGCCGTTGCTGACTGACCGGGGTTTGCGGACTGCCGTGGAATCTCTCGCCGGACGCTCTGTTGTCCCGGCCACTGCCACAGGAACGTTGTCTTCCGGAGTGAGGCTGCCGGAGAGCGCTGAAAATGCCGCCTATTTTGTGGTTTCGGAGGCCCTGGCCAACGTCTCCAAGCATTCCGGCGCCACCCGGGCGTCGGTCACGGTGGACGCCCACCCCACTGAGTTGCTCGTCGAAGTGACGGACGACGGCGGCGGAGGTGCCCATGTGGGCAAGGGGCACGGCCTGGCAGGGTTGCTGGACAGGCTTTCCGGCGTGGACGGTTCACTGGAAATCATCAGCCCCACCGGCGGCCCCACAATCCTGCGCGCCAGCATCCCGCTGACTAAAGTCAACTGAACCGGATGACTGGAACTTCCGCGCCTGACCCCGGGCACTACGCTGGAACCATGCGTGTTGTTTTGGCTGAAGATTCCGTCCTCCTCCGGGAGGGTCTTGTCCGCCTGCTCGAGGAGATCGGTGCCGAGGTGTGCGCGGCGGTGGGTGACGGCGTCGAACTTCTCAAGGCAGTGGATCAGCACGTCCCGGACCTGCTCATCACGGATGTTCGGATGCCGCCTTCACACCGTGACGAGGGGTTGCGGGCGGCCCTCAAAGTCCGGGAAAAATTTCCAACCGTTGCCGTTCTGGTGCTCTCGCAATATGTGGAGCTGAGCTACGCCGGCGAGTTGCTGGCGGGCGCATCCAGCGGCGCGGGTTTGGGGTACTTACTCAAGGACAGGGTGGCGCGTTTTGAGGATTTCGCCGGCGCAATTGAACGCGTAACCGCTGGTTCCACCGTGATCGACCCCGAGGTCGTCACCGCACTGCTGACCAACCGCAGCGCCACCGATCCCATCAGGACACTGAGCCCGCGCGAATCACAGGTGCTGGAACTGATGGCTCAGGGCCTGACCAACGGCGGGATTGCAAAGTCCCTGGTGGTCAGTGGCGGAGCTGTGGAGAAACACATCAGCGCCATTTTCATGAAGTTGGGTCTGCACCAGAGAGGTGAGGACCACCGCCGGGTCCTCGCCGTCCTGCAATTCCTGCAGAACCGCAGCTAGGGTGCGTCAGTACTTCGTACCGTATTCGTAGGGCGGGTCCATGGTGAAGCACGGAGAAAAGGACATGACGCGGATGGCGTTGCTCTTCCCTGAATAGTCCAGACCGTGGTTGTAGCCTGCCTCATTCGTGATGTCAGCAACCTCCTGGCCCTGGTCGGTGGTCCGTTCACTCACGTTCCAGCCGTCCTTGGCGGCCCATGTGTCCATGATTTTCTGCATGTATCCGGGCCCGTCAGCCCCTGGCGCCAGGGTGACATATATCTGGCCGGTCCACAGGTGGCCACCGTCGCTGCAGCCAAGCAGACTGGAGGTTTCGTTTTGTTTGACATCCACAATGTCTTCCGGGGCAATGACGGCAATCAGTTCCCGTTCATTGGCCATGGTGGTGGTCTTGGCGGTCTGCAGGTCCACAGCAGTCCTTTCGGGTTGTTGGCTCTGGGAACAACCGGCGGTCGCGAGGACCACCAGCAAGGCGGCAAGCAGTAAGGGAATCAGGGTTCTTACGCCCCAACGGTACGAAACGGCAGTGTCAGCCGCTCCGGGGTTAGCGCTGTTTCTCATTCGTACACCACCCTGGCCAAGTCCTGCATGATCTGTTGGTTCCTGGGATCCTCGGCATTGGCCACCAGTGAGTGGTTTTCAATCTTGGCATCCCATTTACTGGTGATCTTGACCGGCCCAATCTGAATATTGTCATTGGGATCATCGTAGATGTGCTGGCTGAACGTCGGGTCATTACCGGGATATTGATCGGCCACCAAGCCAAAGCCCTGTGCTGTCCTTAGGGCGTCAAAGTCGTAGCTGAAGTGGTGATATTCGGTGCCTGCGCCGGGCGTCCAGCCATCCGGCATCCATGCACCGGACAGGGAGATTTGCTTGTCATAGTGGGATCCGTAATATTCAGCGGACGAAACTGCCCCTTCGCCCCAGCTGTGGCTCACTGCCACGGTCTGGGCACCGGGCGGCACTTCCAGGCCCAGTCCGGCCTCAAAGTTGTGCAGCGTCTGGCCGGCCGCCATGCCAAATTCCTGGTCCCTGGACTGCAGCATGGTCGGGTCCTGTGGAAATTCGCTGTCCTTGTAGACAAAAGCGACGGTCCCGCCGGTCGGGTCGGCAGCCGCCAAATAGTTGGCCACACCCTGGGTGCTGCCGTCGAAAAATCCATCATCCGTGGCCATCGTCCCGGGCACATACGTGAGCACGGTCGTGGTATCCGGCGACAGTGAGCCGATCATTTCCACCAGGTTGCCCTGTTCAGGGTCGTAAGCCACCAACTGGATGTCCCCGGCAATGACGTTGCGCAGGTATTCCTTCTCCCGCATGGATTCCTCGGTGTAGTTGGCCGTGTTTTCCAGCTGATGCAGCCGCTGCTCAGCTGTAATCCTGTTGGCTTCGGCCCGCACATCCATGGGAATGCCGTCGGTGTTGCCCACTACGTCGGGATGCATCGCCAGGTATTCGTCCTGCTGGTCCCCCAAAGAATTCCACCAGTCACTCACATCCTCCGGCGGCATCTCAATTACGGCCGGAAGCTTAACGAACAGCATCCCATTTTCCGCCGCCCCGGGACCCCCACCAGAACCGCCGTCCGCCGCACTGGCCGCAATCTGTTCGTCTGCCTGCTTGATCAGGTGGTCGGAAGAACTATTCATCAGGGCGGATGCAGAGCTGATTCGCGGTACGTGCTGGCTGTGCCATTGGCTTCGCAGCCGCTCCGCGTCAGGACCCTGCCAGCGCAGGTTGTGGGCAATTTTGCCGGTCAAGTTCTTCGAAGCGTCGTCCAGCGCATCGGCTGCCGTCCGCATGGTGCCTGCCAGTTCGATCAGCTGCTGCGGGTCGGCGCCCAGGAATCCGTCGGCCATGTGCCCTCCTTTTCTCTTCTACAGAATAGCGGGGACAGTGACTTCTGCCGATGGGGCGAACTACCCATCCGCTCCTGTATGCCGTTGTTCCGTCAAGAAAGTACGACGGCGGGAGGTCACCTTTTGCTGCCCACGCACGCATGCGCGGGAGTTGTATCGCTGGTGTTGGTGGGGGTTTCAAAAGGCAGGTCATCCATGCGCACAGCCGGCTCCTGACCGGACGTATAGAGGGCGACTTTCGCCATGCGCGCCGCGAGCACTCCAACCAGACGCATAATGGAATCGTCCCTGCCCCTATGCGCCACGTAAGCACCCTAACTATGCGCCACAACACCTCCTGCGCCTCCGCAGCCCCCAACCCGGCGCATGCTGGAATCGGCCGTTGACTATGCGCACAGCCGGCTCCCGACCGGACGCATAGAGGGCGACTTTCGCCATGCGCAGCGCCATCAACCAGCGGGGAGCATGGCGGAGGAAGGCGGGCGGAACCCGCCGATTTTTGTCGGCGCAGCGTCGAGTGGAGGTGCTATTGCGACGGCAGGGCCGTGGTGGGTGCAGCAGTTGGGAAGACGACTGGGCCATCAGTTGGCTCGGCGGACTTCGATTCGGTCCCGGCCATGGATGATTTCCTGGTTGCAGTATCTGTCTCAAGCGCCGAGTCTGTGGTCGCTGTGGCGGATTCCGCCGAGGGAGTTGCCGTTGGTGATGCTGACTCCGTGGTTTTTGCGGACGGGCTCCTTGTTGAAAGCGGGGTCTCAGCAGACTCTGAGGTGGTCGGTGCTGTGGTGGTCGGTGCGGTGGTGGAAGGTTGCTCGGTGGCTGGTGTCGTGGGAGACGGTGTCGTGGGAGACGTTGTTGTGGGAGGCGGCGGTGTGGTTGCCGGTTTGGTGGTCGGAGACGTGGTGGCAGGCGGTGTGGCCGATGGTTTCGCCGTGGGCTTCGTTGTTACCGGTGCAGTGGTTGCTGGCTTTGTGCTGGAAGGTTTTGTCGCCGGGTCGGTTGTCCCTGGCGCGGTCGCCGCGGGCTGCGTTGCCGGTTTGGTGGCGGGCGGCGTGCCAGGCTTGGTTGTTGCGGGCTTGGTTGTTGCAGGCTTGGTTGTTGCCGGAGCGGTCGTTGACGGTGTGGCGCTGGAGGATGCTGATTCCGCCTTCTTCCCGTCCTTCGTCTTCGCGGCCGCAGCGGATGTCTTGGCGTTCTTGGCAGCGAGCTCGTCTGCAGCCGCAAAGGCCGGCAGGGTGAAGTAGGCCGATGAGCTGCTGACAGCTCCGGGAGTGTGCAGGATGGTGCCGACGGAGGGATTCAAGGCGCTGATCATCTTGCCGTTGCCAATGTAAATACCAATATGCGACCAGTGGTTGGGTCCGTCGGGGTTTTGCACCACAAGGTCACCCGGCTGGGGATTGTCGGTTTCAACCAGGGGCAGCCATTGTTCAGTTCGCGGCAGTCCCACGCCGGCTTGCGCATAAGCCCACTGCACAAACCCGGAACAGTCCCACCCGGAGGAAAAGCTGGTGCCGCCCCATACGTAATGGTGGCCAAGCCCCATGTAGGCGGCCTTGAGAATGTCCCTGCGCACCTGCGACATTTGCTCCGTGGAGATCTCCGGAACGTTGGCCCGCATGGCCTTCAATTCCTGGGCCAGATGCGGAGTGTTGGCGCTGGGGTTCGTGAGGTCGAAGACGCGTTTGGGGGCCGGTTTTCTGGCTTGAATCAGCATGTTGGCAAAAGACATGCGCACGCCCACAGCACCCGCAGCGACGGGGTCGAAATTCAACAAATCAAAATTGTTGGAGCCGGCACCAATGGTCGTTGAAGAAGTGTCGGAAATGCGTTGGATATTTTTTACGCTGAGGGCCGCGGCTGCATCGGCGGCGGAAACATCAGAATACCCGGCGGAGACAAAGCCTCCAGATGCCAAAAGCGTGCAGATCACGGCCAGGCTCAATTGGTAAGGCCGTGATTTCCCTTTGGAAGTCCCCACCGGTTGGTCCCCCTGCTTCATCGCACATGAATGACTTGAGCCTACGCTGTATTCAGCGTGCTGACGATAGCCAATCAGACGAATTTGACCCGCAGGAAACTAGTTGGCACCCCGAATAATGCGGCGCGAAACGGCCACGGAAATTGCCGCCGTGCGGTTGTCCACGCCCAGCTTGTCGTAAATATGCACCAGGTGGGTTTTTACCGTCGCCTCGGAGATGAAAAGCTGCTTGGCAATGGCCTTGTTGCTCATGCCCGTTGCCAGCAATTCCACCAATTCCACTTCACGCGCCGACAACACCGGGGCAGGATTGCGGATCCGACCCATCAGCCTGGCCGCCACCTCGGGCGCCAGCGCCGTCTGCCCGGCCGCGGCCGACTGCACCGCGCTGCGAATCTGCTCCGGCGGCGCATCCTTGAGCATGTACCCGCTGGCCCCGGCCTCCACGGCGGCCAAGATGTCGGCGTCGGTGTCGTAGGTGGTCAAAATCAACACCGGCGGCGCGTCCTTGAGTTCCTTCAGCGCCTTCGTGGCACTGACCCCGTCCATCCCGGCACCCATTTGCAGGTCCATCAGCACCACGTCCACCGGCTCACCCAAGGTCTGCAGTCGCTGCACTTCCTTCACGGCAGCAGCCCCCTCCGGCGCCTCGGCCACAACGGTGAAGCCCTCAAATTCACTGAGCATGGCACGCAATCCGGCACGCACCACCGGATGGTCATCCACCAATAAAATCCGAATTTCACTCACGCGATCTCCCCGTTTTCCCTATCGCCAACCATGGCTTTGCTGGCCAACTTCATCGCATCCAGCGGCAGCCGAATGGCCACCACGGTCCCATCTCCCGGGGCCGACTCAATGGTCATCGTGCCCCCTTGCGCCTCCACGCGCTCACGCATCGACCGCAGCCCGAAGCCGCTCCCATCCGCCCGGGCCGCCACAGTTCCGGCAAGCTTTTCCACCTCAAAGCCGCGACCGTCATCGTACACATCCAAGGTCACCTCACTGCCCAGAAAGGCCAAACTTACGACGGCGGACCTTGCCTTGGCGTGCAGCCAGACATTGGCGAGGCTCGCCTGGGTGGCGCGCAACAGGGTGACCTTGTACGGCTGGGGCAGGTCGATTGGCTCACCGTCGAGCCGGAAACTGCAGTTCAATTTCCCGCCCCGGGCAGCGGCCTCCCGCTGGGTCTTGCTGCACAGGCGGGAGAGGCTCTCCACCAACGAAACCTCGGACAGGGCCGGTGCGGACAAGCCCCGAACAAAGTTACGGGCCTCGGCGAGATTCTCCGCCGCTGTTGCTTCCACCATGGTCAGGCTTTCGCCCGTGGATTCCAGATCCCCCGAATCCAGGGTGCGCAGGGCGGCGCGTGAGACCAGAATGATGGAAGAAAATCCTTGCGCGAGCGTGTCGTGGATTTCACGGGCCAGCCGCGCCCGCTCGGCCAGTACACCCGATTCGTGCTGCGTTGCAGCCAACTCCGCCCGGGTCCGGCGCAGCTCGTCCGCCGCCTGGCGTTGCAGTTCACCCTCCTGGTACAGCAGCCGGTACGCCTTGGAGGCCGCCACCGAAAATGCCATGCCAAACAGCGGTCCCACAATCACCGGCAGCGGCGGAAAATCAGCGCCTGAAGCGGCCCATTGGGCAACCACCACACCGGCTGTCATCAGCAGCACCATCACGATGCCGGCCCAGCGCGGCAGCAGGTGCAGATGCAGGAAGAACAGTGGGAAGACCAGCCAGGAGAACTCCACCGAACCCAGCATGAGCACGGCCCACATGATGGTGATCAGGCTCAGCCACAGCACAGCCCAACGCCGCGGATTGCGTTGTGAGGCTCCCGTCGAGAAACGTTTCTCGGCCACGGTGCCCACCAGGTACGTCGCAGCCAACAGCAGCGACAGGCCCAGGAAAACATAGCGGGCCGGACGATCGAAGGGCTCCATCAGCAGGCGGACAATGCCCACGCCCAGCAGGACGGCGAAGCCCACATGCAGGGTCACGCGCAGGAAACGCAGGATCATGCCACTTGTCACGGGAGGGGGTTCCACGGCAGGCATGCCATCAGCCTAGTCCCTGGGTGCTCCCCTTGTTCGCACGCTCACAACGGGCCCCTCGCCCCCATGGGCCCACCTGGGTGGTTTCCGCAAACATTCAACTGGGTGCTCTCTGTCGCGGCATGCATCCGAACCGCACAAGCGGATCAACCAAAAGGTTGATTCGTGGATCAACCTCCTACCCGGCAGGATCAACCAACTCCGCGATGGACCGGGCCCCTTTCCACGCGAGAGTGGAAGTACTTGCAAATCATCCGGACAAATCCACATGGTCCGGCACACGAAAGAAGCTGTACATGTTCCTCGCGATCCGAGACATCCGCTTTGCCAAGGGGCGGTTTGCCCTGATGGGCGCCGTCGTGGCGCTGATCAGCCTGTTGCTGGTTTTGCTCTCCGGCCTGACTGCAGGCTTGGGCAACCAGTCCACCTCAGCCATCGCCCAACTTGGCGAAGAAGCGCAGGCACCCGTCAGCCAGATCGTGTTCGGTGCTCCGGCCAACAACGACCCGAAGGTGTCCTACACGGAAAGCCAGGTCACGGCCGATCAAGCCAAGGAATGGGCCGCCCAGCCAGGCGTCGAAGCAGTGGTTCCCCTCGGCGTCAGCCAGAGCCGCTTCCAAGGTGCCGGTGACAGCAAGGGCATTGCCAACGTTGCCGTCTTCGGGATCGGTGAGGCCTCGGGTGCCGGGGCAGGCAACGGAGCCGGGATCGCGCCGTCGAACATCAGCGACAGCACTGTGGTGATCGGTGAAAGCGTGGCCAAGGAACTCAACCTAGTTTCCGGTGATGCCGTGAGCATCGCAGGCACCAACCTTACGGTTGGCGCTGTGGTGCCGGATCAGTGGTATTCACACAGCTCGGTTGTTTGGACCACGCTGCCCACCTGGAAAAAAGTTGCGCACCTCAGCGACCCCGACCAGCTGGCCACCGTCCTGGCCGTGACCGCAGATAAGGGCGTCAGTTTGGATGCCGATGCCGCGAACGCAGCAGCGCACACCACCAGCACCACCCGCAATGCCTCATTCAACGGCTTGGGCGGTTACAAAAGTGAGAACGGCTCGCTCATGATGATGCAGGCCTTCCTGTACGGCATTTCCGCCTTGGTCATCGTGGCCTTCCTGACTGTTTGGACAGTCCAGCGCACCCGCGACATCGCCGTGCTGAAAGCCATGGGCGCCTCCGGCAGCTACCTGCTGCGCGACGCACTGACCCAGGCAGCCCTGGTGCTTTTGGCCGGTGCGGGCCTTGGCGGGCTGGTGGGCATAGCCGGCGGCTTCTTCGCCTCGAAGGCCGCCCCCTTCCTCCTGACGCCGGCAACCACGTTGCTGCCCGTCGTCGGAATTGTGGCCCTTGGTCTGGCAGGCGCTGCCTTGGCCGTCCGCAAGGTCACCCGCGTCGACGCAATGATCGCCCTCGGCGGGAACTAAACAAACCCTCAAGCTCGAGCCCACCCGGACTGAACCGCACAAAAAATTATGAAGGAAATTCCTATGACTGCACTGAATTTGGTCAATGTGACACTCGAATACCCCGATGGCGAAGGCATCATGACGGCGCTTGACACCGTGAACCTCACCGTTCACCCGGGCCAGTTCATCTCGCTGGTCGGCCCGTCGGGTTCGGGCAAGTCCAGCCTGTTGGCCGTGTCTGCAACGTTGATCAAGCCCACCTCTGGACTCGTGCTGATCGACGGCGTGGATGCAACCACACTGAACGAGAAGCAGCTGGCCGAGCTGCGTCGGGACAAGGTGGGCATCATCTTCCAGCAGCCGAACCTGCTCGCTTCCCTGACCGCCGCCGAACAGCTGGTCATCACCGATCACTTGCGCGGGAAATCACTGAAGGCAGCTGCCGTGCGGGCCAACGAACTCCTTGACCTGGTGGGTCTGGCCGACTGCGCCAAGAAGCGCCCGCACCAGCTCTCCGGTGGCCAGCGCCAACGCGTGAACATTGCCCGCGCGCTCATGGCCGAGCCGAAGGTGCTGCTGGTCGACGAACCCACAGCAGCCCTTGACCATGCACGCAGCGACTCGATTGTCCGCCTGCTGCGCAAGGTCAGCGACGAATTCAATGTGGCAACCGTGATGGTCACCCATGACACCGAGTTTGTCCCCCTCACAGATGCGGTGGCCACCATGCGCGACGGCGTCCTGACGGCACCTGTTCCTGCAGAGGCAGCCGTCGGGGGATACTAAAAGGCCCCCTTCGCATGGCCGCGTCATCCGGACTTGAAAGCCGGGAAACCGCGGCCATGCAATAACATTGGGGGAAACGCACCTATAGAACAGCGCGATCGGAGCCTTCCACACCATGAAACGCCTTGCAGCCCTTGCCGGCAGCCTTCTCCTTGCTTTGACCATTTCCTCCTGCGGTGCCACCACAGGACCCGTCGGCACGTGGGGCGATGGCTACAACACCGACAAGCAGCCATACCTGGAGCTTGCCCTGGCCGCCGAGAAGGATGCCAGCTTCGACCAGGCCGGTTTCGTTTCCGGCAGCGACGGTTGCAACCGCCTCTCCGGCCAGTGGTTCATGGCCAAGGGTGATCTGTCCTTCCAGCAGCTCGGCGGCACCCATATGGCCTGCGAGAACGTGGAGACGTGGCTGTCCAAGGCCGCCACCGCCACCATTGACGGCGATGTAATGACCGTCCACGACGCCGAAGGCAAGGACCTCGGCACGCTGGACCGTCGCAACTAACCCCACGCATACCAACAAACCCGCAGCAGCGGCCGGAGCGCACATTTTTTATGGCGCTTTCAGCCCTAGCTGCGGGTTTGTTGGTTAACGCGGCTCCGGCCCAAGCTTAGATTCCGCCCGGGCCCTGGTTCAGCCCCAGATCCGGCGCGGGCAGGCCAAAGCTGTTGCGCAATGCGGATTTGGCTGCCAGCCAGCCGCCCATGCCGTGCACTGCCGGACCGGGCGGTGTGGACGCGGAGCCCAAATAGAGGCCGGGCGAAGGCGTGCGCCATGGGTCCGGTGAGAGGACCGGCCGCTGCAGCAGTTGCCGCAGTGTCACTGCGCCGGAGCTGATGTCCCCGCCAATGTAGTTGGCGTTGTAGGCTTCCACGTCCTGGGCGTTGCATGCGTGGCTGGCCACGATCAGATCCCGGAAACCTGGCGCATGCCGTTCAACGGCAGCAATGATCGCTTCCGTGCGGTCCACGGTGGAGCCGGCCGGGACATGGGTGTAGGCCCAGAAAACATGGTGTCCAACGGGAGCCCGGCTGTCGTCAATCACCGATGGCTGGACGGCAAGCACATAGGGGTTCTCCGGGTGACGGCCCGCCAGCACCTCACCCTCAGCTAACGCGATGGCTGCCCGCGATCCCCCGAGATGCACCGTTGGTGCGCCGCCCAATTCTGCGGCCGTCCACGGCACGGGTCCGGACAGGGCGAAATCCACCTTGAAGACACCTGCCCCGTACTTGAAGGATTCCAGCCTCCGTACATAGCGTGGCGGCAGTTCGGCGCCGGGCATCGCCGCCAGTACACGTGGGGTGACGTCGCAAATAACGGCCTTCGCCCCCGTTGCCGCTTTGAGTTCGGCGATGCTGGACACCCGGTGCGAGACTTCGATCCGGCCGCCATGAGCCACCAGGTCATCCGCCATGGCATCCGCAATGGCCTGGGTGCCACCCTTCGGGACAGGCCAGCCTTCGGCGTGCGCCAATACCCCCAACAAAAGCCCGGCGCCCGAGGTCGAGAGTGAGGGCAGCCGTCCAATGGCATGGGCGCCCACTCCGGTGAGCATGGCCGGGGCAACATCACCTTGGAAACCCAGGTTCCACGCGGGTGTCCCCTGCGCCAGGGTACGCAGCCCGTACTGCATGAGTGCCAGCGGATCCTTGGGCACACGCAGCAGGCTGCCCTGCGTGAAGTCAATAACACCATCCAGCCTGCGCAACAACGGCTCCATCAAGGTCCGCCAGGCGCGTCCATCAGTGCCCAGGCCTTCGACGGTCCGGTCGAGGCTGCGGTAAGCCAGGCCGGCCCGTCCTCCGTCGAGCGGGTGCCCATAGGAAATCTCCGGAACCAGCAACTCGACCCGGCGCTGCAGTTCGAAGGTCCGGAAAAATGGTGACGCCAGGGCCAAGGGATGAACGGCCGCGCACACGTCATGCCGGTAACCGGGCAGAGTGAGTTCGGCAGTGCGGGCGCCGCCGCCCACAGTGTCCGCCGTTTCAAACAGCTCCACGGACAGCCCGGCGCGAGCCATTGTCACCGCCGCCGCGAGCCCGTTGGGGCCCGCTCCCACCACTGCCACATCGCTCATGTTTTGGTCCTTGTCCAGGCTGGTTATTCGCCGGCTGCCTCAGGTGAGGGTGCAACTCCGGGCGCACCAAGTGAGGGCGCCGCTCCACCCGATTCAGCCACACCGGCCGCACCAACCACCTCAGGTGAGACCGCCACGCGAGCCGCGCCAATCGCGTCTTGGCGGCTCCCCACAAGCACCCCAGCGTGGGGATCTTCCATGCCACCCCGGGCAACGACGTCGTACTGCGGGTTGTAGATATCCCGCACCACCAGACCGATCATGACGATCGTGGCAGCAGCGGAGATGACGGCTGACATCAGGAAATACGGCATATCGATCACATGCTGGTTTTCAATGTTTCCCGAAATCCTGCTCTGGAACAGCATCCAGGCAATGAAGTGGGCAATGACGGCGGCCTGCCACAGCAGCACCGGCCGCCATCGGGGCAGGGCCAGCGCCACCAGCGGCAGGAGCCAGATGGCATGCCACGGCTCCGTCCCCTTGCTCAGCAGCATGAACGCACCCACGCTCACGAACAGCAGCTGACCCACGCGCGGCTGGCGCGGGGCGTACATGGCCAGCGTCACCACACCAAAAGCGAGCACCGCCAGCAGTACCACCATGAGCGCATTGGCCACCGGGACGCCCATGAGCACCCAGCCCATACGCTCGGCCACCAAATTGTAGCCTCCGTAAAGCGAGGAGCTGCTCGGCTCTGCAGCCAGAAGTTTGTGTAGGTAGTCGGGAAAGGCGGGCGGGTTCAGCAACATGACCGGCACCAGCAGCACCAGCCACGCAACCAGCGCCGCAGCGAGCAGCTCCAGCATGGGGGTGATCCGCCGGGCCCGTACACCCAACACCAACAAGGTCAGCAGGATGACGATCGGGTACGCCGCTGCCATGGCCGCCACTCCCAACAGGACACCGGCGGCAAGGGTCTTTTTCCGGGTGAAAAGGTACAGGGCAAAGCTGACCAGCGCCACGGCCCACAAGTCCCAGCTCACGTAGGCGGTGAGGATGAGCAATGGGCTCGTTGCCACAATGGCCGCATCCCACTTGCGCCGCCCGGCCGTGCGCGCCGCAATGACCACGGTCAGAATCCACAGGAGGGCGAGCAGGGCTGCGTTGATGTCGAAAAACGCGAGCTGCCGCTGCGGTCCCTCCGCCGCCAACCCGGCAATCCAGGCCGTGGCGCCTGCGACCCAACCGGTAAGCACTGAGCCGTCAAACGTCGAGCCCCGCGAAAGGAACGGAAACAGGGTGCCAAGCTGATCGTCCACGAGGGAGTTGGGGAACTGCGAAAAGCATCCTGTTGAGTACTGGTCAGGCGTGGACCACCCGGCGGTCCGGCAATGCGACTTCGTCATGACCGCAAGCAGCGCCGCCACGGCAGACATGAGAATGAGGACCCGTTCAACCGTGAAAAACCCGGGGTTCGTCAGGCCCGGTGACGTCCGTTTCCCCAACGGGCCGCCCACCGGTTCCGTCATGGCGGCCAGCAAATGATCGCTGCGCGAAGGCACCACGATAGTCCGCCGAGACGTCGGCTGCACAGCTGGTCTTTCCTGCATGGATATCAGCCTACCGGCTCAGCCCCAGCAGGCCCGCGTGATTCGCGGCGTCGCCAGCAAGCCTCGCGGTGCGGGCGCAGCAGGACCGCATCTGCCCTGCTGCGCGGCCCTGCTGTGCGGCGCCGTGGGGCGGAGCGGAGGTGCGGAGCTACAGGCCCCACTGCTCCACGGCGGGGGTCTTCTTGTCCCATCCGAGTGTGCAAACCTTGGCCGTGCCGAGGACGAAGTGGCGTCCTTCCCCGGCCGGCAGGTGCAGCCAGCGTGCCGTCAGGATGCGCAGGAAATGCCCGTGCGCCACGAGCAGCACATTGGCAGGGGTGCCGTCGGGGCGGGTCACGGCGCGGGCCCGTTCCACAATCTTGTCCGCGCGGGCGGCCACGGAATCCAATGCTTCGCCGTTCGGCACGCCGTTGTCCCAGATCAGGTAGCCGGGATTCTGCGCGCGTACAACGGCACTGTCAATGCCCTCGTAGTCGCCGTAGTCCCATTCGACGGCGTTCGGCTCAACCACTGCGTCGGGGAACCCTGCAAGGACGGCTGTGCGGTGTGCGCGCTGCAGGGGTGAGGTGAGGACAAGGTCAAAATCGACGCCGGACAAGGCAGCCTGTGCGGAGCGGGCCTGATCTTCCCCCACCTCCGTCAACGGCATGTCCGTCAGGCCCGTGTATTGTCCGCTCCTGGACCATTCAGTTTCTCCGTGGCGCAGCAGCCACAGCTTGGGCCCGCCGGGAACAGGTGCAGCACTTGCCGGTAGGTTTCCGTGACTTACATTGCTCATGGCGTATATTCCAATCGTCGAATACTTTAGGTCAAAAAATACTTTTGGGCGGCTAGTCTCCCGGGGCCTGCACCGGCTGGGATTCAGGGTGCGGTTCAGGCGCGTGCTTGGACTCACCTTCAGACCGCGATTCCACCTCAGGCCCAGGGCGCGACTCCGGCTGCTCGGCCCACCAGTCAAGGAGGACGGCCTGGGCTTTCTCCGGTCCCAGAGGGCCGTGCTCCATGCGCTGTTCCATCAGGAAGTTGTAGGCGCGCCCCACAACACGCCCGGGCTTGATGCCCAGGGTGGCCATGATGGCCCCTCCGTCCAGGTCCGGGCGGATCGCGTCCAGCTCGTCCTGTTCCGCCAGCACTGCAATGCGCTGCTCCAGGTCGTCGTAGGCGAAGGACAGCCGGTCAGCTTTCCGCTGGTTGCGGGTTGTGACGTCCGATCGGGTCAGCCGGTGCAGGCGCTCCAGCAAGGGTCCGGCGTCAGTGACGTAGCGGCGCACGGCTGAATCACTCCAGCCGGCCTCCCCATAACCGTAGAAGCGCATATGCAACTCCACCAGACGCGAGACGGCTTTGATTGAATCGTTGTCAAAGCGCAGGGTCCGCATGCGCTTGGCGGTGAGCTTGGCCCCGGCCAGGTCGTGATGGCGGAAGCTGACAGCACCGCCGGGCTCAAAACGGCGGGTCTTGGGCTTGCCGACGTCGTGCATCAAGGCAGCGAAACGCAACACAAAGTCGGGACCGGGGACGGGGCCTTCCGGCCCGCTCTCCAGTGCGGCAGCCTGCTCCAGCACCTGCAGCGAGTGCTGGTAGACGTCCTTGTGACGATGGTGCTCATCCGTCTCCAGCTGCAGTGCGGGGACTTCAGGCAGCACCAATTCGGCCAGCCCACTGGTGACCAGAATGTCCACGCCGACCCGCGGATGGGCCCCGCAGATGAGTTTCACGAGCTCGTCGCGGACACGCTCGGCGGAAATGATGCTGATCCGTTCCGCCATGTCGGTCATGGCCGCCAACACGGAAGGATGCAGCTCAAAGCCGAGCTGCGAGGCAAATCTGGCGGCGCGCATCATGCGCAGCGGGTCATCGGAGAAGGAATCTTCGGGGGTTCCCGGGGTGCGCAGGATCTTGGCGGCCAAATCCGTTGCACCGCCAAACGGATCCACGAGTTCCATCTGCGGCAGGCGCAGCGCCATCGAGTTCACGCTGAAGTCGCGCCGCTGCAGGTCCTCCACGAGTGAGGTACCGAAGGCGACGATGGGCTTGCGGGAGGCCGGGTCATACGCTTCGGCGCGGTAGGTGGTGATCTCAATGAGCAGCACCTCCTTGTTCCGGTTGCGTTTGCGGAACCCGATGGTGCCAAAATCGCGGCCCATTTCCCAGTGCGAATCCGCCCATTTCCCGGCGACTTCCAGGATCTGTTCGGGGTTGGCGTTGGAGGTGAAATCCAGATCCGGGGAAGTTCGTCCCAAAAACAAGTCGCGCACGGGCCCGCCAACCAGCGAAAGCTCATATCCGGCGTCGACAAAGAGCCGTCCAAGTTCCAGAACGACCGGGTCTAATTTTGAGGTATCAGGCACTAAATCCATGGTCCCTTAAGAATGCCAGACTTTTCCCGCCACGCCGCTGTTCCCCCGATCCGCGCCAACTGAGCGCCCGCCATAAAGCTCCTGCCGAAGCTGTCATCATCCGCGTCCAAAGATAGCTAGAGTGGACTGCATGGTTCACCCCGTGCCGCGCGCGCCCAAGAGGAATCCGTTGCCATCGGCAATGGGTCCCCAGGCTGTGCCCGCCACGCCCCCCACCCCGAGCCAGCTGCCCACCATGGAGGAAGTCTCCGCCGGCGGCGTGGTGATTGAGATGCACGACGGCGTTCCCCGGGTTGCGATCATCGCCCGCATCAACCGCGGTGGCCGGCTTGAGTGGTGCCTGCCGAAGGGCCATCCCGAGGGTGTGGAAACACACGCGGAGGCCGCCGTGCGGGAAATTGAAGAAGAAACCGGGATCGCCGGGGACATTTTGGCCCCACTGGGCAGCATTGACTACTGGTTCACGGTCAGCGGCCACCGCGTGCACAAGACGGTCCATCACTTCCTGCTGCGTGCCACCGGCGGATTCCTGACCATTGACAACGATCCTGACCATGAGGCCGTGGACGTGGCGTGGGTGCCGCTGGACGAACTGGCCAAGAAACTTTCCTTCCCCAATGAACGCCGCATCACCGACCTAGCCCGGGAACTGCTGCCGGAGTACTTCTAGACGATTCTGGTATCTCTGGGCGCGTATTCGGGCCACCACAGACCATTCACCATTGCCAGCCATCCTTAAGGCTGAGGTGAGATGATGGAAACAATGTCTAACGATGAACGGGTCCAGATCCCGCCGAAACCAACAGCCGCACCGAAGTCGGCGGGATATCAACCCAGCATCGACACTTCCATGATGGCGATGGTGCAGGCGTCCCCACACTCCGCCATGCAGGCTGATTCACAGACTCGGCCGCAGCCGGTCTTCCCTGGTGACGAGGCGCTCCATGGTGACGAGTTCCCGGGCGGGAGGTCTGCGTCCGCGTCGGATGAAGCGGCGTCCACCGGAACACGATCCAACGAAGCACAGTCCAAAGAAGCACGGCGACCCGCGGCAACTTCTGCCGCACGCTCCAGCGCCTCCATGGCCATCGGGACCCTCGCATCGCGCATCCTCGGTTTCATCAAGGGCATTGTCCTGGGCATCGCGGTTGCTGGAACCGTTGTCGTCGACATCTTCGAGGCCGTCAACTTCCTGCCCAACCTGATCTTCTTGATGTTAGCCGGCGGTGTCTTCAATGCCGTCCTGATCCCGCAGATAGCCAAGGCCAGCAAGAATCCCGACGGCGGATCCGACTTCATCTCCCGGCTTCTGACGCTCGGAGTTATCGGCCTGCTGACGCTGACGGCAATCGTCTTGGCGCTCGTGAGCCCCATCATGGGCACCTTCACATCTTTTGAGGGCAAGCAGATGGAACTCGCCATAACGTTTGGTTTGTTCCTTTTGCCACAGATCTTCTTCTACGGCCTCTTCTCCCTGCTGGGTCAGGTCCTCAACGCCCACAACGCATTCAAGGCCTACGCCTGGGCGCCTGTGATCAACAATGTGGTAGCCATCGCGGGATTGTTGGTGTTCATTGCCGTCGCCGGCCGTACCGCGACAACACCGCACACTGTGGACAACTGGACTGCTGGACAGTCCTGGTTGCTCGCCGGCACTGCCACACTAGGCATTGCGGTGCAGTCAATTGTGCTGCTGGTGCCGGTCCAGCGCTTGGGACTGAACCTTCGTCCCAAGTTTGGTTTGCGCGGCACCGGGCTGGGTTCCACCGTCAAAATTGCGCTGTGGACCATGGGCACCATGATCATCGGAAACATCACGTTCCTGGTGATCATGCGCGTGGCAACTATCCCCACCGGCGGAAATAGCGATGGCCCTGCGGAAGCTGGAATCCCCGGTTTCTTCGTGTTAAACCGTGCCACTGAGTTGTACATCATGCCGCACTCCATCATCGCCCTCTCAATTGCCACAGTCATGTTCACCGCCATGGCACATGCAGCCGCAAACAACGACTTGGCCGGTGTCCGCAAATCCTTGGCCACCGCGCTGCGCACCACCGGCATCGCTACGGTCTTTGCCGGCATCGCCCTTGTGGTGCTGTCGGGTCCCTTCGGCATGTTGTTCTCCGGTGGTAAGCAAGACGTCGGCCGGGAGGTTGCCATCACCTTGGCGATCCTTGCCATTGGCGCACCGTTCTACAGCGTCAATTTCATCCTCAACAGGGTGTTTTATGCACACGAGAACGCGCGGACCCCGTTTATCATCCAGTGCGTCATGGTGGCCCTTGGCTTGTGTACCGCGCTGCTGGCCGGATTGTTGCCGCACGAGTTCATCATTTACGGCCTGGCCTTGGGCTACACCATCAGCAACGTTGTGGCCGCGGTCATCAGCCATTTCTTCCTGCGCGCCAAAATTGGCAACTACGGTGGTGGACTAATTTTGCGTGCGCATATGCGTTACCTGATAGCGGCCTTGATTTCCGGCATCGCGGGTGAACTGTTGTTGAGGCTGTTTGGCAGTTCCTCCAGCACCGGTTTTATGTGGTCTTCAATACCTGCGGCCGCGGCTGTCTTGGCCGTTGTTGGTTCGGTGATGGCGATTGTTTACTTTGTCATTCTCAAACAACTGCGGGTTGCTGAATTGGATGCGCTCATCAATCCTCTGATGGCCAAAGTCCGTGGGCGAATATCAGCACGCTAGTTTCGAGCCTGGTCAGTCGCGGCCAACCGCGGTACTCGCGATGTTTTCCTATAGAATCAGTCAAAATATGGCTTTGTGCGTACCCAGCACGAGCCACCCTGTATGTAAGAGGAGGAATTGGTGCCACAACCTATTGATGTGGGCTCCATCCTTGGCGGTCGCTACAAGGTGACTGGCCGTATCTTGGCTTCCGCCGAGGACGACGTCATTTTGGATGGCCTGGACCAGGTCTTGAACCGACCAGTCAGCATACTGGTGGCTGCTGTGGACAATTCCCAGCACCTAACCCAAAGCGCGCGTGAAGTTGCCACGGGTGCCCGTGTATCCGGTGTCTCCATTCTGGACCTCGGTGTTCAGGACAAATCCACGTACCTGATCGCTTCCCGGACCACTCCGGCCGATTTGCTGGACCTGGTGGTCCCCACCGACCCCGCGGAAGAGGTCTACCAGGAGCCATTCTTCACCGACACTCTGGGCACTGAAATTTTCGGTTCAGCCCGCGATGCCGCCCCAGCCGGCGGCGCGTACGTTTATGAGGATGATTCACCCCTGACTCCCGCAAGCCCGCTGCCGAGCCTACGCAAGGATCCGGACCCCACGCCTCCGCCCACCGCTGCGGTGACGAATCAGCGCAAGGAAACTCCCGCCGTCGTGCCTCCTGTTGCACAGAAGCCCGCGGCAAAGGTGACGCTTTGGGATGATGCAGACTATGGCTTCATCAATGATGATCACGCGGAAGATGCTGCCGAATCCCGCCGTCCCGGGATCTTCCCCGCAGACCTGCGCGAGGCCAGCGACGATTACGCCGACGACGAGAATTACGAAGACGGCGATGAGGCGAACGCTCCCCGCATCAGCGGCCGGTGGTTGACGGGAGCCATTGTTGCCGTGTTGCTGATTGGTGCCCTTATTTTTGCTGTGCAGCATATTGGTGGTTTATTTGACGGTTCAAACCAAGCCGGAAACACCGCATCGGCCCCGAACACCGCGGCCGATTCAAAGGGTCCCACCTCCAAGGCACCGGTGGAACCCGCCGCTGTGGCCCCGGTGATCACCGACCTGACCGACCTCACCGTGTACGCCGATGGTGTCCCGAACTATGGCGAAACGTACTATCCGCGCCTGAAGGATGCGTTCGACGGCAACAAGGGCACTTATTGGCCCACAGTTGAGTTCTCCAACGCCGAGTTTGCCGGCATGACGGACGGTGTGAATCTGGTGGCCACCCTGGCGGAGGAATCCACCATCACCTCGGTGACCATCAACCAGCTCACCGGTTCCGGCGGGCAGTTCAACATCCTGGTCAATGACAAGCCGTCGCTGGACGGCGCGACGAAGATCGGCAACGGCTCATTCAGCGCCCCCGATTTCACGTTGACGGCAGCGCCCGGAATCAAAGCGAAATATGTGATCATCAACTTCACACAGCTGCCCAACCTGCAGCCGTTTGTGACGTACCCGTACGGATTGAAGATCAGCGAAATCAGTATCAAGTAGTCCACAGGGGCGCCCGTTCGGAATATCCGCGGGCGCCTTCCTGTTGTGGATAGCGTAGGTCCCATTGTGCCCCTGCTTGGCGACACAATCATTGAAGGAAAAGGAACACTCACCTGTGAGCATTGAAGTTACACCCGCGAATGACGTTCGTGACGTCATCATTGTCGGTTCCGGTCCTGCAGGCTACACCGCAGCCATCTACACTGCCCGTGCAGACCTGAAACCGCTCATGATCGCCGGTTCTGTCACGGCTGGCGGCGAGCTCATGAACACCACCGACGTGGAAAACTTCCCCGGGTTCCCCGAGGGCATCATGGGCCCGGACCTCATGGAGAACCTTGGCCAGCAGGCCGAAAAGTTTGGCACCGAGGTGATGTACGACGACGTCACTTCCCTTGAGCTCGAAGGTGCGGTTAAGACCGTGACCCTGGCCGATGGCCAGGAATTCAGGGCGCGGACCGTCATTGTTTCCACTGGCTCCGCCTACCGTGCGCTTGGTGTTGAGGGCGAGAAGCGCCTTGTTGGCCACGGTGTGAGCTCCTGTGCCACGTGCGATGGTTTCTTCTTCAAGGGCCAGAACATTGCCGTCATCGGTGGTGGCGACTCCGCCATGGAGGAGGCCATCTTCCTGACCAAATTCGCCGATTCCGTCACCGTTGTACACCGCCGCGATACGCTGCGGGCCTCCAAGATCATGGCCGATCGCGCACTGAACCACCCCAAGATCCAGTTCATCTGGAACTCCGAGGTACTCAGCGTTGAAGGCGATGCCAAGGTCACCGGTGCGCGCCTGAACAACCTTGTTACCGGAGAACAATCCGAACTTGCCGTCACCGGCGTTTTCGTTGCTATAGGCAACGATCCTCGTGTTGACCTGGTGAAGGGCGTCCTTGAACTGACCGGCGCCGGCACCATTGCCGTCGAGGGCCGCTCCTCCAAGACCAGCTTGCCGGGCGTTTTCGCTGCCGGCGATGTTGTTGACCCCACCTACCGCCAGGCCATTACGGCCGCCGGCTCCGGTTGTGTCGCCGCACTTGATGTGGAGCATTACCTGGCCGAGCAGGCATCCTAAGAGAAAGAGAAAACGCAATGAGCAACGCAAAGAGTGCAACAGATGCAACATTTTCCGATGATGTACTGAAGTCGGACAAACCTGTCATCGTGGACTTCTGGGCCGAATGGTGTGGACCGTGCCGCAAGGTCGGACCCATCCTTGACGAGATCTCGGTGGAGTACTCGGACAAGGTGGAGGTCATCAAGGTTGATGTCGATGCCAACCCGGCGATCTCGGCCAAGTACGGCATTACATCGATCCCGGCCATCTACCTGTTCGAGGGTGGCGAGGTAACCGGCACCGTCATCGGAGCCCGGCCGAAGCAGTACTTCGAGAAGGAATTCGCCAACGTCCTCAAGTAGAGCGACGGAGCTTCGGCCTTCGTGAGTTTTGGTGTGGACCGGACATTGTCCGGTCCACACCTATTTAAGCTCCTGGATACGCTTGCCCCAGATTGATCCTAAACGGGAAATTGCTGTCACTCGTTCTGGTCGTCTTGGTGCTTTTTGAGTGCCGTCCGATGCAGTGCCGATAGTTTCACGTGAAACTTCGAACTGTCCGGTCAGTATCGCGTTTCGTTAAGTGTCAAGAAGAGTGGTTACTTATCGCACGGCGCTTATCCGGGCCATCTCGTGCTATGAAATCCTGTCTCGAAAATATATACGGGTAGTTCTCAGAGATTGTTGTCTTTCGCACAGATAACTCCCAGACTTGACCATGGGCGATTTAGGAGATTTCCCGAGGAGTCGAGATGTTTCATCCACCGCAGAGGACGTGGTGGAACTCCTCACTGCTATTCGGTTACCCACCACAGCCCCTCTGTCCACCGACACCATCGGTTTGGACGTCCTGCCACCGCTTCCCCTTCCAACTGCACCAACGCGAAGCGACTCCCCGGCTCCGGTCGAAGGCGATTCAGAATCGCCGGACTCACAGCTCGTTGTGGCCCAGCAGCTCATGGACCACTGCGTCTCCGCCATTGCCGAACTCAAGAAGCACCAAAATAGATGCGCCGCTCTCACTGCTGACCTCATCGAGAGACTGCATGCAGGTGTTGCATTGGAAGGTGGACTTCCGTGGTGCCTCATGTCAAGATGCTCGCCAAATGATTCCTGCGTGCCTCATCTATTGTGCTCGTGTAAGTGTCATGCTGCGTGGGGTGATTGGGAGTAGGTCTTGGCGGCGGCCAGGCGGATGAGTCGCTGCCGGGTCTCGTTGATCCTGTTCATCAGCCCGGCTAGCTCAAGGCGGGCGTAGGGCTCGTCCATGCGCCAGCGTTGGCGTTCGAGCATGGTCCCGGTGTCCTTGATCCGCTGGGCCGGGGTGCGGGGATCGTCGTAGCTGCGCACTGATGTTCCTTTCCGGCTCAGGTGGTATCCGGTGACGTTCTTGGTGGGCAGGAATAGGTTCTTGCACAGGTTCACCAGTGGCCAGAGCTCGTTGAGCAGGACCAGTTCAGTGTCCCTGTCATAGCGGTAATTGAACGCGGAGCGGCGGACGACGGCCCCGTTTTTCTGCTCCACGAACGGGCTGAAATCGTTGGAGTGGTGGGGCCGGGACCCAATGACACTTAGCTTAGGTTGGTCAGGCTGCGAGTTCGGTTTTCGGGAGATTTAGGAGCTTGATTGTCGCCGGGCCGTCGTGGCGGATGCCGGTGTCGGAGGGCTTCTTGACTCTGTAGGAGTTGTGGCGGCCGCGTTTGACAACGCGGGGATAGCTGCGGTG
>JBBPZC010000136.1:0-14009 GCA_038199275.1 Actinomycetales bacterium | reverse complement strand
GACCGTTTCGCTTTGAACACAACCGGCGCTATTGACGCAATCGAGAGATCTGTACGGAACACTTCCAACGGATCAGAGGAGTGGACACTACTGCTGACGGCGCCCGCCGTCAGATGTTGGGATCAGTGCTGGACTGTTCCTGAAACCACACGATTATGTGATGCGGCGTCGGGTGAAAGTGCCCGGAATGTGCTGCAGCGTTTGACAGCGGTGAGCGTTTCGTCTCGGCAGGCCCCGCCGGCGCTGTGCCACACACCCGCGGGAGTAGCGAGCAGCAGGCTACCGGACCAGGGCTTCGCGGCACTTGAGCAGCGTGCGCAAGTTGCGGGTCGTCGTCGTGCTTTTATAGCGGGGGCGGGCCGTGAGTTTGCTGAACGGGCTGTCCAAGGTGCCGCCCTTGGACGCGGTCCACGCGATCGCCTCCGGGCTCAGCCGGACAAATTCCGCGCCGGAAATTTCGCCGCCGTGTCGTGCCAGCTCGTCCAGGACCGCGGGATCGGAGGACAGGGTCACGTAGCTGTGCGTGGTGGCGTCGTCGGCTGGCCAGGGACAAGCGTCGATGACAGCATCCAACGCCGGTGCGTCAATCACCACCACCCAGGCGTCGTAGCCAAAGCGATCGCGGAGCAACAACTCCACCATGGACTTCACTTCAGCTGCGGAGCCATCAAAGGCACACACCACGTTCCCGGACGCCAGGAGCGTTTTGACGCCGGCCAACGGCAGGATGGCCAGGGCAGTGCGCAGGTCGGCCATCTTCAAGTTGATGCCGCCCACGTTGATCCCGCGCAGGAACACCGCGTAATTGGTCATGGGGACACAATACTCGTCGCTAAGGTTTACGTAACCACATTCCGCATCCCGGGGAGAGTACATGCGCGTTTCGCTGCCACAAAGACTGCTGATTTTCCCCCTCATCGGGGCCCTGATGCTCGGCTTCTTAAGTACGACGCCGGCCTCGGCTGCGGTTTCCCTGGTGGCTCCGGTCCCTGTGGTTTCTGGTTCTGCTGTTGTAGGGAAGAAGCTGACCGCGGTGCCTGGGAAGTGGACGTCGGGAACCTCGCTGAAGTATCAATGGCTGCGTTCGGGTGTGGCGGTTTCTGGCGCGACGGGGGCGTCGTTGACGTTGGGTTCGGCGGATCGAGGCAAGACCATTTCGCTGCGGGTGACCGGATCGAAGAGTGGCTACAAGTCCGTTGCGAAGACCAGCAGGGCCACGGCTGCTGTGGCGACGGGGTCGTTGGTGGCCCCGGTTCCAGTGGTTTCCGGAACCGCTGTGGTGGGGAAGAAGCTGACGGCAGTGCCGGGGAAGTGGACGTCGGGAACCTCGCTGAAGTATCAATGGCTGCGTTCGGGTGTGGCGGTTTCCGGGGCGACCGCGGCATCGTTGACGCTGGGTTCGGCGGATCGCGGTAAGTCCATTTCGGTGCGGGTGACCGGATCGAAGAGTGGCTACAAGTCCGTTGCGAAGACCAGCAGGGTTTCGGCTGCGGTGGCGGCGGGGTTGTTGGTGGCTCCGGCGCCTGTGGTTTCCGGCTCCGCTGTTGTGGGGAAGAAGCTCACGGCGGTGCCGGGGAAGTGGACGTCGGGAACCGCGTTGAAGTATCAGTGGCTGCGCTCCGGTGTGGCGGTTTCTGGCGCGACGGGGGCGTCGTTGTCGTTGGGTTCGGCGGATCGAGGCAGGAGCATTTCGGTGCGGGTGACCGGATCGAAGAGCGGCTACAAGTCCGTTGCGAAGACCAGCAGGGCCACGGCTGCTGTGGCAGCGCCACCGCCCAAAGTCCCCTCACTGAACGATCCAGTGGTGGCTGAATCCTTCAAACTCGTCAACGACTATCGCGTGAAAAACAAACGCAAGGCCCTGAGATGGAACCCCAGCCTGGCCACCTGGTCCCAGAAATGGGCCGATCATCTCCTGATTGATTTTGCTTCGACGCGCTGGAACGGCACGTGGCACAACCCCACTTTCTACAACAACTACCCGGCAGGATGGACCGGCGCCGGAGAAAACGTGGCACTGAACACCAACGCGAAAACCATGTTTGATTCCTGGGTGAATTCGCCGGGGCACAAGGCGAACATGCTCAACCCGAACTTCACGGACTTTGGCTTTGGCTACTCGCGCTACACAACAGGATCCTACGCAGGACTGTCCATGGGCGTGCAAAACTTCGCACGCTATTAGTGGGCGACCCAGGGGAGAAACGGGCAGCGAAAAGGGCGGGGACTTCAATGAAGTCCACGCCCTTTTCATTTGCCGACCCAGATAATGCGCGGCGGCAATGGTCAGGAGCTCTTGCGCAGTGCCTCGGTCAGGATGCGGGAGGCGTTGCAGACGATCTCGGCGTGCAGGCGCCCGGGCTGGCGCGTCAGGCGCTCGATCGGGCCGGAGATGGAGACAGCGGCAATGACACGGCCGGACGGTCCGCGGACGGGCGCCGAGACCGAGGCGACCCCGGGCTCACGTTCGCCGAGAGACTGACCCCAGCCCCGGCGTCGTACGCCAGCAAGAACGGTGGGGGTGAAGCGGGCGTTGTGCAACCCCTCAAGCAGGCGCTCATGGTCCTCCCACGCCAGCAGGACCTGGGCGGCGGAACCGGCCTTCATGGTCAGCTGGGTGCCGACGGGAATGGTGTCGCGCAGGCCGATGGGACGCTCGGCCGAAGCGACGCAAACACGGGAATCGCCCTGACGGCGGAAGATCTGCGCGCTCTCGCCGGTGGAGTCGCGCAACTGCAGCAATACCGGACCAGCGGCGGCAATCAGCCTGTCCTCGCCTGCGGCGGAGGCAAGCTCAACGAGCCTGCTGCCCAAGACGAACCGGCCCTGCATGTCGCGGCTGACGAGCCGGTGATGCACAAGGGCCAGGGCCAAGCGGTGCACGGTGGGGCGCGCCAGGCCGGTGGCGGCTACCAGCTGCGCCAAGGTGGTGGGGCCGGCTTCCAATGCATCAAGCACAAGGGCCGCTTTATCGATGACGCCAACGCCACTAGAATTGTCCATGTAATGATATTACCGTCTCATTATGTGAGATGCCAATCGAGGAACTGGCATCCTCATCGATGGGGCTGGGACAGTGGGGATATACAAACCATCGAGCGCGCCTGCGGTACCCATCACATTTTACGTGGCGGGGGATCCTGCAGGCGGTTCAACAAGTGAAGGGAGCTGCTGTGAGCGAGTCGACCACACCCCACGCAGTGGACGAAGCAGCAGTAGCGGTGGCACCGTCTGCCCCGCGCAAGGAAGCGAAGACGCTGGCTGAAAAAGTATGGCGTGACCACGTCGTCCGCCAGGGCGAAGGCGAAGGTGACGCCGCCCAGCCCGACCTCCTCTACATCGACCTTCACTTGATCCACGAAGTCACCTCGCCGCAGGCTTTCGAGGGCCTGCGCCTGGCCGGCCGACCGTTGCGCCGTCCCGATTTGACCATCGCCACGGAGGACCACAACACCCCCACGCTGGCGATTGACAAGCCCATCGCCGACCTCACCAGCCGCACCCAGATCCAGACGCTGCGCAACAACTGCGCCGAGTTTGGCGTCCGTCTGCATTCATTGGGCGACGCCGAACAGGGGATCGTTCACGTGGTGGGCCCGCAACTGGGCCTGACCCAGCCGGGCATGACCGTGGTCTGCGGCGACTCGCACACCTCAACCCACGGCGCGGTCGGTGCACTGGCCTTCGGCATCGGCACCTCCGAGGTGGAGCATGTCATGGCAACCCAGACGCTGCCGCTGAAGCCGTTCAAGACCATGGCCATCAACGTGGAAGGCACACTGCGGCCCGGCGTGACCTCCAAGGACATCATCCTGGCCATCATCGCCAAGATCGGCACCGGCGGTGGCCAGGGCTACGTGCTGGAATACCGCGGTTCCGCGATCCGGGCCCTGTCCATGGATGCCCGCATGACCGTGTGCAACATGTCCATCGAGGCCGGTGCCCGCGCCGGCATGATCGCCCCGGATGAGACCACCTTTGAGTACTTGAAGGGCCGCGCCCATGCTCCCGAGGGCGAGGACTGGGATGCCGCCGTCGAGTACTGGTCATCCTTGACAACCGAGGACGACGCCGAATTCGACGCCGAGGTCTTCCTGGACGCCAACACGTTGGAACCGTTCGTGACCTGGGGAACCAACCCCGGCCAGGGCGTTTCGCTCAGTGACACCATCCCGTTCCCGGACGACTTCGGCGATGAGAACGCGAAGGCTGCCGCCGAGCGCGCCCTGACCTACATGGACCTTGAAGCTGGCACCCCCATGAAGGACATCCGTGTTGACACGGTGTTCCTGGGCTCCTGCACCAACTCCCGCATCGAGGACCTGCGCTCCGCGGCGGACATCATCCGCGGCCGCGAAAAGGACCCCAACATCCGCATGCTGGTGGTTCCAGGTTCCGCCCGCGTCCGTCTGGAAGCAGAAGCCGAGGGCCTGGACAAGGTGTTCCTGGACTTCGGCGCCGAATGGCGTTTCGCAGGCTGCTCCATGTGCTTGGGCATGAACCCGGACAAGCTGGAACCGGGCGAGCGCTGCGCGTCCACGTCCAACCGCAACTTCGAAGGCCGCCAGGGCAAGGGAGGCCGCACACACCTTGTCTCTCCCGTAGTGGCAGCCGCCACCGCCATCCGCGGAACCCTCAGTTCCCCGTCGGACCTCGAAACCGCCAACTCGGTAGCGTAAGGAGCTCACCATGGAAAAATTTTCCTCCCACACCGGCGTTGGCGTCCCGCTGCGCCAGAGCAACGTTGACACGGACCAGATCATCCCCGCCGTATACCTCAAGCGCATCACCCGCACCGGCTTCGAGGACGCGCTGTTCTCGAGCTGGCGCAAGAATCCGGAATTCATCCTGAACCAGGAACCGTACAAGGCCGGCTCCGTGCTGGTTGCCGGCGCGGACTTCGGCACCGGCTCCTCCCGCGAGCACGCTGTTTGGGCGCTGAAAGACTACGGTTTCAAGGCCGTCCTCTCCAGCCGCTTCGCCGACATCTTCCGCGGCAACTCCGGCAAGCAGGGCCTGATCGCAGCGGAGGTCGCCCAAGATGACATCGAGCTGATCTGGAAGGTCCTCGAAAACGCTCCCGGCACCGAGGTGACCGTTGACCTCGTGGCCAAGATGGTCACCGCCGGCACCGTCGTCGCGCCGTTCCAAATTGATGACTACACCCGCTGGCGCCTGCTTGAAGGCCTGGATGACATTGGCCTGACGCTGCGCAACGAGCCTGACATCACCGCGTTTGAGGCCACCCGCCCGTCGATCAAGCCCACCACGCTGCCGGCGAAGTTCTAACTTTCGCACCGCAACTAAAAACCGGCCCGCCCCGAAAAAGGGGAGGGCCGGTTTTTTGCTGTGCGGGAACGGCGGAACTGAGAATTCCGGCAAAACCGGTCGCGTCGGGTCCGATTTGGGTTCTGAGCTTGCAGTTACACAATTTCGATTGGCAGCGCCCAGGGAGCATATCCATTGGAGTCATTTTCCCCAGTGCACTGCCAGCCGTGAGCCAGTAGTAGTCTTTGAGCCGGCAGGTTGTCCGCATGTGCTTCGGCGGTGAGTATGGCTGCGGTGGCGCTCGGGACGGACTCGATGCAAACGGCACACTCCATTCGGAACCGTGCGTGGGCCAGATCTCCAAAATGCTTCCCCGAGCAGTCGAGATGCCGGGCCAGAACGCTCAAATGGATACGCAAAGCGCCGGGTTCCAGCTCCTCAGCAAAGAACGAAAACGCAGCTTCGATGCGGTTCGGGGTCTTGGAGATGAGGAGAAAAGTATGGTCCGGCGGTCTGGCAGGGGCCTCTGTGCTCCTATCAAGCTTTGAGCCTTGCGGGCCCACGGTTTGTGCTCGATATGGTATTTCCCTGGTCCCGGAGCTGGGCCTTTTTCGACGCAGGTGAATGAATTCAATAACGCCCGATGACCTCGTCCCGCAGGGACCCAGCTGGTCACTGAGCTGAGTTGCGCTTGTAAGTATGCGTAGGTGCCAGTGTCTTAAGTAGGGCGAGTGCGTATTCACGAGGGTACTTGTCTCGCATGCGGCGGCTGTACTCGCTGAGCGTCTCGTCCTCAGCATGTGAGGGATCAAGCAGATGCGAGTCGGGTGGCAGTAAATCAGCCGCGCGTCGTGGCTTAGGGGTCATCGTCCTCGCCTTTCTCTCCTTGCGTGGTCCTCTCATGGTATACGCGCAACCTTGGAGAATCGAGAAGGTCGTGCCACGGGCCTCACTGGATGGGCCACCGGGACCCATCCAATGGGCAGCGCCGAATGCGGTCAGTGGATTGGCGGAATGGGCGGCAGTGAGGGCTCCGGCGGATAGGGGACCGGTGGAACCGGCTCGGACGGTGCCGGGCCCGGCGCTGGCGTGGGCTCAGGCGGAGCCGGTTCCGTGGGATCAAGCGGCGGCCGGGTGGGATCAACAGGTGGCTGGGTGGGATCGGGTGTGGGAGGTTGTTGCATGGTCATGGCAAGCTCCTTGGCCTTCAGTTGTAAATGCTTATGAGTTTCGCAACGACTCGATGAGCTGCTGCTTCCGCAACTTCGAATAGCCGCTCAGGCCAATGTCCTTGGCCTTCTTCCGCAGCTCATCGACTGTCCAGTCTTCATAGTCGCCTGACTTTCCACCGCGGTGGCCAACGGCGCTGCGGCCTTCCTTGGCGGCTGCGTTGGAGATCCGGGCGGCCTTTTGTTCCGAGGCGCCGTCCTCCCGCAGCGCATCGTAGAGTTCAGGATCCTTGATGGACGGATTCTTGGTGCGTGGCATGGAGACCTCCTGCTGGCTTCGAAAGCGTTGCGGACCAGTCGCGCTGACATCGGGTTACCTTCTCGACGCTAGTGTGCCTGCGCCCGGCGCGCAAGGGAAAAATGTCGCAGCCAGGGCAGGCAGCCCAAAGGCACGCGGTCAGCATTGCTCCGTTGGCATGGTTTCAGCGGCCTTGGAGATTTCCCACGAGACCGAGGCCCACTCCATGGTGTACTGCATGTGCCAGATGCTGCAGCTTTGCATCCGGCCCTGTGAGGCTGCCGCATCCTGGACGGTCCGGAAGCTGGTGTCTGCCGTAATGATTCCATTGCCGATGCTTCGAATGTCACCGATGGTGATGGTCTGCCAGTAGGAGTTATCCATGTCCCGACTCCAGTATTCCCACCCGCCCTGCTCGGCCCTGGCATCCGGGGTGAAGACGCTGTAAGCCACACTGTAAGCGCCCCCATTGATGGCTTGAGCGTGGATCAGCAGGCTTTGAGCGACCTGAATGGCGCGTTCGTCGGGCGTATCCACGGTGATGTCGATCTGGTTGTCCGTTGGCACCGCGGAACCATCGCACGTCTCGAACGGGACGGGGTCGGGGCTTTGCTTCCACGCGTCCACCAAGCTTGCGGCAAAGGATCCTGAGCTGACGTAGTTGGTCCGCTCAAAAACCTTCGGCTCGACCTTGCCGTTGTCGACAACACCGACCCGGGCGGACCGGACCAGGCCGGCAACGTCACCATCGAGCGTGATCAGCGGACCGCCGCTGTTGCCTCCGTTGATGGTCACGCTGGTTTGAAGGATGTGCCCCACACCGTCGAAAACGGATCCATTTTGGATATCCAGGCCGGTGATGGTCCCGGTGTCCGTGGTGAAGTTCTCTCCCTGTGGATAGCCGAGGACTCCCACGTCAGTGCCTTGGGGCGGGTCCTGGTCTGCAAAGCTGAATCGATAGCCTTCCACGGCGGAGTCGGTGCGCAGCAGGGCCACATCCTCGTCCTCGTTCACGCCAACAATGGTTGCCGTGACAACTTGCCCGTTCACTCCAATGGTGACGCCGGCGGCATCCTCCACCACGTGCGCTGCCGTGGCCACATGGAACTCATCGACAAGGAAGCCGGTACCCACCGCGGTGAAGTCGCACCCAGTGGTTGAAATGCGTGCGACGCCGGTCCTGGCTTGCGTGAAAAGCGCCGGCCAGGTGGCGGCCGCGGTGGTGGACGCCGTGGTCGGTGGAGGTTCGACCGGGTCAGACGGCGGGACCGGCGGACTCACGGTTGTTGTGGTCGGGACTTCGGCCGTTGTAGATCCGCCGAAGATGCTGCAGCCGGTGGCGAGCAGTACCGTGCAGGCCACGGCCGCAGCCATGGGCAGGATCAACCGCTTGTGTTCGTTCATGATGACCGCCTTCGAAACGCTGGATAGTCCCGAATCCGCACCCAACGGATCGGGAGGGTTCGCTTGCTTTCGAGACCGGTCCCAGAAGCCCACGGCAGCCACTCAGCCGGCGCGGGTAGCGTCATCATAGCCCCGGATCGGGCGCAAAAGCAGCATCACGCCAAGATGACGTGTCCGAGATTCAACGCACATCCAGGGGCGGCAGGCCCCCGCCAGCCTGCCGGGAATTGGTCCGGTGGACGCGACAACCACGTTACAGGGACGGGACAAACACGGTACAAGCACGCGACAAACACACGCAGCCCACCCGCCCCCACGCACCCGCGTTTTACCCATCCGGAGCCGGAGAAACTATGCTTGACTGAGGCCCCGGGCAGTATCGGGGAAACCCCGCAAGCTGGGGCAGGCGCCCGCCAAGCCCCGGGACAACCCCGGAGGTTAGGGCGCGTAAGTATGCAACAGAGGATTTAGGTGACCATGAGCAGAATTCTGACAGTCCGGGGTGGTGTTCCACTAAAGGGACGAGTGCAGGTGCGCGGCGCCAAAAACCTCGTCCCCAAGGCGATGGTTGCGGCGCTGCTCGGCAACTCGCCCTCCACGCTGCGCAATGTGCCGGAAATCAAGGACGTTGAGGTTGTAACCTCGCTGCTCCAGATCCACGGCATCACGGTGGAAAAGGACCCCGCCACGGGGGACCTCACCATGGATCCGGCCAACGCCAAGAAGGCCACCACCGCCGAAATCAACACCCACGCAGGGGATTCACGCATCCCCATCCTGCTCTGCGGGCCGCTGATCCACTCGATCGGCCACGCCTTCATTCCAGACCTGGGCGGCTGCAAGATCGGCGACCGCCCCATCGACTACCACCTGGAAGTCCTGCGCCAATTCGGAGCCGTCGTGGATAAAACCGACAGTGGCATCTCCATCTCCGCACCGCTGGGCTTGAAGGGCACCAAGATCAACCTGCCCTACCCCAGCGTCGGCGCCACGGAGCAGGTCCTGCTCTCCGCAACAAGGGCAGAGGGCATCACCGAATTGACGGGCGCCGCCACGGAGCCGGAAATCATTGACCTGATCGCGATCCTGCAGAAGATGGGCGCCATCATCTCCGTCCAGACGGATCGGACCATCCGCATCGAGGGCGTCACCGAGCTGACTGGCTTCGACCACACCGCCCTGCCGGACCGCAACGAATCAGCGTCCTGGGCCTCGGCCGCACTCGTCACCGGCGGCGACATCTACGTCGAAGGCGCTACCCAGCGCGACATGATGACGTTCGTGAACACGTTCCGCAAAATCGGCGGCGGCATGGACATCCACGACGACGGCATCCGCTTCTTCCACAAAGGCGGCGACTTGAAGCCGCTCGTCCTGGAAACGGACGTCCACCCCGGCTTCATGACGGACTGACAGCAGCCGCTCGTCGTGGCACTGACCCAGGCAGAAGGCGTCTCCATCGTCCACGAGACTGTCTATGAGAACCGCTTCGGCTTCACGGAAGCGCTCCGGCGAATGGGCGCGAACATCCAGTTGCACCGCGAGTGCCTGGGCAGCATCCCGTGCCGATTCGGCCAGCGCAACTTCGTCCACTCGGCTGTCATCTCTGGCTCCACCCCGCTGACGGGCGCCAACATCCACGTCCCTGATCTGCGCGGCGGCTTCAGCCACATGATCGCAGCCCTCGCAGCACAGGGCACCTCCACGGTGACCGGCATCGACGTCATCAGCCGCGGCTACGAGCATTTCACTGCCAAACTGGACGGCCTCGGCGCCGACTTCGACGTCCACGAAAGCAAATAAATGCAGCCCAAGAAGCGCCCCTTCAAACCCAAGGGCATCACCGTCGGCACCCGCCTTTTCTTCAGCCTCCTGGCCGGTGTGGCGCGCCCCATCATGAACGTCCTCACGGGCAAGGAATGGCACGGCCTGGAAAAGCTCCCTCGCGACGAGGGCTTCATCGTGGTCCCCAACCACTGCACCGAGATCGACCCCATCGTGGTGGGCCACATGCTCTACAACCAAAACATCATGCCGCACTTCCTCGCCAAGGACGGGCTCTTCAAGACCCCCCTGCTCGGCGCGGCTCTGCGCGGCGCCCACCAGATCCCGGTGGAGCGCGCCGGCGCCGGTGCCGGCACGTCCCTGACGGTTGCCCAGGAAGTGCTCGACGGCGGTGGCGCGGTCGTGATTTACCCTGAAGGCACGCTCACCCGGGACCCCGAGCTGTGGCCCATGAAGGGGCGCACCGGTGCCGCCAGGCTCGCCTTGGGCACGGGCGCGAAGGTGATTCCCGTGGTGCATTGGGGTGCCCAGGAAGTGTTCCCGCGCTACGCCAAGGGCTTCAAGATCTTCCCGCGGAAACGGGTAAAAGTCGTTGTCGGTGACGCCGTGGACCTGAGCGCATTTGACGGCCGTGCCGCAGACAAGGCCACCCTCGAGGCCATGACCGAGACCATCATGGCAGCCATCACCAGGATGCTCGAGGAACTGCGCGGCGAAAAGGCCCCGGCCCAACGCTGGGACCCCGCCGCGCACCAGCAGTCCAGCCACGGCCGCTTCGTCGAGCGCGGCACACCGGACACCAAGAACGCCAAGGCCACCAAGAACGCCAAGAACACCAAGCACGACGCCGGCACAACAGAAAATGGGGACCTTACGTGAGCATTGTGGATGGCAAGGCACCACTCAAGACAGCGGTTTTGGGTGCCGGCAGCTGGGGCACCACCTTCGCGAAGATCCTCGGCGACGCCGCGGAAGGCACTGAACGCAAGATCGTCCTCTGGGGCCGCCGGCAGGAAGTGGTTGACCAGATCAATGACCACCACCGCAACCCCCGCTACCTCTCCACCACGGAGCTGCCCCAGAACATCTCCGCCTCCACGGACGTACAAGAAGTGCTCAAGGATGCCGAGCTCGTCATCCTGGCCGTCCCCGCCCAAACGCTGCGCGAGCAGCTTCGCGGGTGGGCCGGGCTCCTGGCCAAGGACGCCGTCGTCGTCAGCTTGATGAAGGGGCTGGAGTTGGGCACCGACCAGCGCATGTCCGAGGTCATCGCAGAGGAGCTTGGCCTAAGCGAGGACCGCATCGCAGTGGTCTCCGGCCCCAACCTGGCGATGGAAATTGCGCGCCAGGAACCCACTGCCTCGGTGGTGGCCTGCACAGATGAGACCACGGCCAAGTGGGTGGCGAACGTGTGCAAACCCAGCTATTTCCGCCCCTACACCATCAACGATGTGGTGGGTGTGGAGATCGGCGGGATCTGCAAGAACGTGATTGCGCTCTGCGTGGGCATTTGCGAGGGCCAGAAGGTGGGCGACAACACCAAGGCCACCGTCATCACGCGGGGTCTGGCCGAGACCACGCGGCTTGCCCTCGCCCTGGGCGGCAAGGCCGAGACCATGTCCGGGCTCGCCGGGTTGGGCGACCTCGTGGCCACCTGCTCGTCGTCGCTGAGCCGCAACCACACGGCCGGGCGCATGTTGGGCGAGGGCCTCACATTGGATGAGGTCAACAACCGCATGACGCAGACCGCCGAGGGCATCAAGTCCGGCCGCGCCGTCTCCGACCTGGCTGCCAAAATGAACGTGGATATGCCCATCACCAACGCTGTGGTGGCCGTGCTTGAGGGTAAACTGACTGTCGATGATCTGGGTCCGCTCCTGCTGGCCCGCGAACTGAAATCCGAAGGCGACTAACGCGTGACTATTGATTCTCCGGCGACCACTGCGCCCGTTCGCGTTGCCATTCTCTTTGGCGGGCGCTCCAGCGAGCACGCGGTCAGCTGTGTGACGGCGGCCGGCGTGCTGGGTGCCATTGACCGCGGGAAGTACGACGTCGTCCCGATCGGCATTGCAAAAAACGGCCAGTGGGTGTTGGTTGGCGAGGAGATCGAGGGCTGGTCCCTTGCCGCAGGTGCCCTGCCGGAGGTTGCGGCGGGGGAGCAGTCTGTTTCCCTGGTCCACTTGGGCGGAGGGCACCAACTGGTGGTGTCCGAGGCGGCCCAGGTGCCGCAGGAATTGGGCGCCGTGGACGTGGTGTTCCCGCTGCTGCACGGTCCGTGGGGTGAGGACGGGACCATCCAGGGCCTGCTTGAACTTTCTGATACCCGCTATGTGGGTGCGGGCGTGCTGGCGTCGGCCCTTGGCATGGACAAGCACTTCATGAAGGTGGTTTTTGAGGCTGCCGGGCTGGCCGTTGGTCCTTATGTTGCCGTGACCGACCGAGACTGGACGGTGAATCCTGCCAAGGTGCGCGAGCGTGTTGCCGCCTTGGGCTTCCCCGTGTTTGTGAAGCCTGCGCGCGCGGGGTCGTCCATGGGCATCTCCAAGGTTGAGTCCTTGGATGAACTGGATGCGGCGATTGCCGAGGCGCGCGAGCACGACCTCAAGCTCGTCATTGAAGCCGGCATTGTGGGGCGAGAGATTGAGATTGCCGTCCTTGAGGGCCGGGGGAGCGAGGCTCCCCGCGTGTCGCTGCCAGGCGAAATTGCCATGCTGGACGGCGCCCACCACGCGTTCTATGACTTTGAGGCGAAGTACGTCCAGGGCAACGCCGTGAACCTGAGCTGCCCGGCGGACATGCCCGCAGCCGATGTTGCGCGGATCCAGGAGCGGGCCGCCCTGGCGTTCGACGCCGTTGCTGCCGAGGGCCTGTCCCGGGTGGACTTCTTCTACACCACCTCGGGCGAGCTCATCATCAACGAGATCAACACCATGCCCGGCTTCACACCCAGCTCCATGTACCCGCAGATGTGGGAGGCGTCGGGCCTTAGCTATGCGGACCTGATTGACGAGCTGATCCAGCTGGCCCTGCACCGCAAGGTCGGCCTGCGCTAGGCCCGCTTCTGGCGCGGACGGTCCCGCCAGGCTCCCGTGGACCACAGGACAGCGGCCACCAGGGCCGGCTGGAAGAACAAGCGGATAAATCGCTTGGCGTCGGTGTCCAGACCAAACCCATCACGTGCGTGCAGCCATTGGGCCACGTTGCCGGGGAATACGGCGATGAAGAACAACGCCACGACCCACCCCACCGGGACGCGCCGCCTGGCCAGCAGGACCAAGGCTGCCCCAAGGGAAATCTCCACAACGCCTGAACTGAAGACCACAAAGTCAGGATCCAGCTGGATAAACTCGGGGACCTGGGCCTGGAACTCCTGCCGGGCAACGGTCAGGTGGCTGACACCGGCGAAGGCGAGCATGCCGCCCAAGGCCACGCGAAGCCCTGTCCGAGGTTTGGAAGTGCCCGGCTTGGCTTGCACGAGGCGGGACAGGAAATCTTTGCCTGGCTCAGTCATCGGAGACCGTCACGGTGACGTCGATGTTGCCGCGGGTGGCGTTGGAATACGGGCACACCTGGTGTGCTGCGTCGGCCAATTCCTGGGCCACGCTGTGCTCCATGTCAGGGATCACAACCTCCAGTTCCACTGCCAGCTGGTAGCCGCCCTCACCGTTGGAGCCCAAATGAACCCGCCCGCCCACGGCAGAGTTCTCCACCTTGATTTTCCGGCTTCGAGCCACCATGTGCAGGGCCGAATGGAAGCAGGCTGCGAAGCCAGCGGCAAAGAGCTGTTCGGGATTGGCGCCCTCACTTGAACCGCCCAGTTCCTTGGGCGGAGTCATGACGAGGTCGATCGAGCCGTTCGAGCTGGTCACACGCCCCTGCCGTCCTTGGCCGGTGGAGAGTGCTTCTGCGGTGTACAAAGCGTTCATGGTGAGTGCCTTTCGGGGTTTTTCATGGAACCGGACAGCGTCGCTGCCGGAAAATGGGGGGCGGACAGCAGTCAGCCGGTGGCGGCATTGATGCTGCGCATGGCGATGGTGAGACGTTGCAGGGTCCCAATCAGCTCACGGGCCGCCTCGATGTCAGGG
>JBBPZC010000135.1:0-4896 GCA_038199275.1 Actinomycetales bacterium | reverse complement strand
TCGGAAGGGACTTCGGACGCGCATGCATTCAGCGCCGGCCAACATACGCCTCGGAAGAGACTCCGTGGGCGCATCTCGATCCTCCAAACTTGCGCCCGAGCATGAAATACAAGCCTCGTCACGCACAGTGCGATACGCTTATGCAACTTGTTGCGCAAAGGAGTGCATGAATGAATGCTGGCCGGTATCCCCACCTGTTCGCCCCTCTGGATCTTGGATTCACCACACTGCCCAACCGGGTGTTGATGGGGTCCATGCATGTGGGCCTTGAAGAGCTTCCCGGTGGTTTTGACCGCATGGCAGGGTTTTATGCCGAACGGGCCAGGGGAGGGGTGGCCCTCATGGTCACCGGCGGCATCTCGCCCAACGAGGCAGGCCGTCCCATGAAGGGCGGGGCCAAACTCAGCACCGCAGAAGAAGCCGAACAGCATAAAGTTGTCACGGCCGCCGTCCATGCCGAAGGCGGACGGATTGCCTTGCAGCTGTTGCACTTCGGACGTTACGCATCCCACCGGGAACTCGTGGCACCCAGTGCCGTGCAGGCGCCGATCAGTCCACTCACGCCGCACCCGCTCACCGGTGAGGAAATTGAGACGACCATTGAGGACTTCGTCCATGCGGCTTCCCTGGCCCAGTCGGCCGGATACGACGGCGTTGAAATCATGGGCTCCGAAGGTTACCTGATCAACGAATTCATCGCCGCAAGAACCAATCAACGCACCGACGAATGGGGCGGCTCCTACGAGAACCGGATGAAGTTCCCAGTGGAGATCGTTCGCCGGGTCCGCGAACGCGTGGGAGAACACTTCATCATCATCTACCGGCTCTCCATGCTGGACCTGGTGGAGGATGGCTCAACCCTGGAAGAGGTCATAGCCCTGGCCCAAGCCGTTGAGTCAGCCGGTGCCACCATCATCAACACCGGAATTGGCTGGCACGAGGCCCGCATCCCCACCATCGCCACCTCCGTCCCGCGCGCCGGCTACGCGTGGGCCACGAAGAAGGTCATGGGCAGCGTGAACATTCCCCTCGTGGCCACGAATCGGATCAACACCCCGGGCGTCGCCGAGCAGCTCCTCGCCGACGGCACGGCCAACATGGTCTCCATGGCCCGGCCATTTCTGGCGGACGCGTTCTTCATGCGCAAGGCACGCGATGGCCGAAGCGATGAAATCAACAGCTGCATCGCCTGCAACCAGGCCTGTCTGGACCACACCTTCGTAGGCAAAACCTCCTCCTGCCTGGTCAATCCGCGCGCCTGCCACGAAACGGAAATCCTGATCGAAGCGACAACGGCGCCGAAGAAGATCGCCGTCGTGGGTGCCGGGCCGGCGGGTCTGGCCTTTGCGGTGACGGCCGCCGAACGTGGGCACGCCGTCACCATCCTGGAGGCCGCGGGGGAAATTGGCGGGCAGTTCAACATCGCCAAGCAGATCCCGGGCAAGGAGGAGTTCCACGAGACCATCCGATACTTCAACCGCCAAATCCAGTTGCGCGGCATTGAGCTGCGGCTGAATACCTATGCCACGGCAGAGGCCCTGCTGCAGGAAGACTTCGATGAAGTCATCCTCTCCACCGGAGTCCTCCCACGCATCCCGGCAATCGACGGGGTCGAGCACCCCAGCGTCCTCAGCTATCTGGACGTGCTGCGGGACAAGCGCGAAGTGGGCGCCAACGTGGCCATCCTCGGCGCCGGCGGCATCGGCTTCGACGTGGCCGAATACATTACCTCCCACGGAACCAGTGCCACCCTCGTGCCGGAGAAGTTCTACCGCGAGTGGGGCATCGACCCGGAGTACAACAACCCCGGTGGCATCACCACGCCCGCCCCGGAGCGACCCGACCGTCGTGTGGGCCTGTTCCAGCGCAAGGAGACCAAGGTCGGTGCGGGCCTGGGCAAAACCACCGGCTGGATCCACCGCAACGCATTGAAGGCCAAGGGCGTCCAGATGGTTCCCGGCGTGGAATACCGCAAGATTGACGACGCCGGACTGCACTTGCGCGTCAACGGCACCGACACGGTACTTGCCGTGGACACCGTGATTCTGTGCACCGGACAGGAACCACGGCGCGAACTGCAGGCAGGGCTGGAAGCAGGTGGCGCCGTCGTGCATCTCATTGGAGGGGCCGATGTTGCCGCTGAGCTGGACGCCAAGCGCGCCATTGACCAGGGCACCCGGCTGGCGGCGCGGATCTAAATGTCCCTCAGTCATGCCATCCTGACCTCGCTGCTGGAAAAGCCCTGCACGGGTGCCGAGCTGGCTCGGCGGTTCGATAAGTCGCTAGGCTATTTCTGGGCCGCCACGCACCAGCAGATCTACCGGGAACTTGGCAAGATGGAGCGAAACGGCTGGCTGGAGACCGCGGAACTGCCAACGAGCCGCGGCCGGCAACGCCAATTTCGGGTGCTTGATCAGGGCCGGGCAGAGCTGGAGGAATGGTGCGCCAGCCCAGGGGAGCCGCGCCCCATCCGCGACGAACTGCTGGTGCGCCTGCGCGCCTCCGCGGTGCTGGGAGCCGTGGATGTTGGTGGTGAGCTTCGCCGGCACCACAAGCTGCACACCGCGGTGTTGGAGAATTTCCGGACGATCGAGGCCAGGGACTTTCCGCCCTCCGCGGCGTACAGCAGGTCTGAGGCGCTGCAATTGGCGGTGGTGCGGGCAGGAATTGGCTATGAACAGTCCTGGCTTGCGTGGTGCGAGCAGGCGTTGGCAGACCTGGCCGGAATGGTTGGCCCCTCGGAATAAACAGCTTCCGAAGACTGAACCGGGCGCCGTGTCAGGACGTTGCGCCGCAGGCCACTGCCGATTAGGCCGTCCGGCGGCGCAACGTTAGCGACGCCAGCAGCAACCCGGCAACCACAAACCCCGCAATCACCGCCAGATCCACCGCCAGGGCCGAGGAAGGATCGGCGTGTGCGGCAACTTCCTGCAGCCCGTCCACCGCGTAACTCAGCGGCAGGACGTTGGAGATCGCTTCCAGAACGCCGTTCATCTGGTCTCGGGCCACAAACAATCCACACAGCAGGATCTGGGGAATCACCACCACCGGCATGAACTGCACGGCCTGGAATTCAGTGGTCGCGAACGCGGAACACAGCAGCCCCAGAGCGACGCCAAGAACAGCCGTCAGCACCGAGATCAACACCACCCAGCCGGGATTTCCCAGGATGTCCAAACCAAAAATCCAGTACGCCGTGGCCGTCGCCACCAACGCCTGCAGGGCGGCCATGATGGAAAATGCCAAGGCATAGCCAAAGAGCAGATCCGCCTTGTGGATCGGAGTGGTCAGCAGCCGCTCCAAGGTCCCCGAGGTGCGCTCGCGCAGCATCGTGATGGAGGTGACCAGGAACATCACCACAAATGGGAAAATGCCCAGCATCATCAGCCCCACCCGGTCAAAAGTGCGGGGCTGGCCCGGCGCAAGCGCCTCGTTTTGATACAGCCAATACACCAGCGCCAGCAGCACGGCCGGAACCACCAGGATGAGCCCAATGCTGCGCGGATCGCCCTTGAGTTGGCGCAGCACGCGCACGCACGTCGCCCACATCATGGCCAGATTCATGAGGCCGCCTTCCGCGGCGCATCCGCTTCCATGGATTCACGGATGAGCCGCAGAAAGGCAAGCTCCAGGTCCTCCGTGTGCCCGCGTTCGCGCAACTGCGCCGGCGTCAGCTGCTCAAGCAACATCCCCTCGCGCAGCAGCAGCAAAGAGTCGCAGTGTCCTGCTTCCTCCATGACGTGGCTGGAAATGACCAGTGTGGTTCCCTCCGCAGCCATGGCCGCAAATTGTTGCCACAAATCCGCCCGCAACACGGGATCAAGGCCCACCGTTGGCTCATCCAGCACCAAAAGCCGCGGCTTTCCCACCAGGGCACACGCCAGAGACACCCTGCTGAACTGCCCGCCGGAGAGATCCGCAGCCTTCCGCTTGGCAAATTCTGAAAGTCCGACGGCGGCCAGCACCGCATGCGTGTCCTCCCGGCTGCCGCCGTGCACGGCACCGAAGTAGCGCACGTTGTCCAGCACGCTCAGATCCCGGTACACGCTGGGCGCCTGGGTGACGTAGCCGACGTCGTTCCTGTTCCGGGGATCACCGGCGGGTCGGCCCAGCACCGTGACCGTGCCCGAGCTGATCTTTTGCACACCCACCATGGCGCGCATCAACGTGGTCTTCCCGCTGCCGGAGGGCCCCAACAGGCCTGTGATGCGGCCCTGCGGAATGCTGGCGTTGATGTTCGCCAGCACCGTCGTCTTCCCTCTGTGGACGCGAAGACCGTCAATATTGACGCTTTCGGGACCGGTGAGTCCGGAGGGATCGGCAGGGATGGGGGCAAAAGGGGGAACGGGTGCGGGTGCGGGTGCTCTATGGGACATGGTGCCTCCTGCATGGCCGGGCGGGTTCGTCTGACTTCAAAGTAGACCGGCGGCGGGGCACTGTCCAGCGTGGCAGGGCTCCAACGGCGCCTGCTCGGACGGCGGAGCACCGGTGTCACTGGCAGGGGGCCGGGGCTCCGGCCGGAGGGACCGCGGCCCCACCGCGGGGGAACTAGGATGCGCAGGGCAGGGTCGCACGCCACCGGCGCGGGCCAAGTGTGCCACAGCCTGCCATGAACCGGTAGATTAGTCTCGGACCGTCCATCTTCGAGGCGGCAGTCACCCTTCAAGAAATGGAACATTTGCCCGTGGCACTTCGCCTTTCCACACTCTTTCTACGTACCCTGCGTGAAGATCCCGTCGACGCCGAAGTGGACAGCCACAAGCTGCTGCTGCGGGCCGGCTACATCCGCCGCGCGGCCCCGGGCATCTACACCTGGCTTCCGTTGGGCCTGCGTGTGTTGCGCAAGGTCGAAGCGATTGTTCGCGAAGAGATGGATGCCATTGGCGCCCAGGAAGT
>JBBPZC010000134.1:0-31049 GCA_038199275.1 Actinomycetales bacterium | reverse complement strand
TCCCTGGCGAAACTGCTCACCAAGCAGTAGCTTTGTCCGCACCCCGTGGTGCAATAACTGCCACAGGGAACCGGGGTGGTTGGGGAGAAGTGCGGGGACGCAAACGCAAAAGGCCCCGACACCAAAAAGTGCCGGGGCCATTTTGAAGCTTTGTTTGCAGCTGGATTAGAGCGTTGTCACGCCTGTGGCCTGGGGGCCCTTGGCGCCCTGGCCAACCTCAAACTCAACCCGGGCGTTCTCGTCCAGGGTTTTGAAACCGCCACTCTGGATTTCAGAGTAATGAACGAAGACATCTCCCTCGGCATTGTCCGGGGTGATGAAGCCGAAACCCTTTTCAGCATTGAACCACTTGACGGTTCCTTGTGCCATGCTATTTCTCCTTGTAATCAAACTCTGTACTGCTGTGTGTAGTGCCCCCGGGCGGTGGAACCCACCGAACACGGGCGAACCCAGCATGGCATGAGTCACATGACAGGTCAACGGCAAGGGACCAATGTTACTTGCGTTGTGGCGGCACCATGACGGCACCGTCGTCGGCGGGGCCACCGTGGTCGGCACCAGCATGCCGCTGCTTTTTTAGCTCAGCCACACACCGGCGCGCATAACGTGCTGCAGGGCGAGCTCGGCGTCAACGATCAGGAGGTCGGCGCGCAGGCCGCGGCGCAGCGTGCCCACCTCATCCGTCAGGCCCAGCACGGCGGCAGGGACGGAGGTGGCCGAGGCCAGGGCGTCGGTGAACTTCACACCGGCACCGGTGGTGCGCCGTACGACGTCGAGCAGGGTGGCAGTGCCGCCGGCAATGGAACCGGTGGCATCCAGGGTGGCGACGCCGTCGGTCACCGTGACGGGGGAGGGGCCCAGCATGTATTGACCGTCGGCCAGGCCGGCCGCCGCCATGGAGTCGGTGACGAGCAGGATGTTCTCGGCTCCCACCAGGTCAAAGACGGTCTTGACGGTTTCCGGGTCCAAGTGGGTGTTGTCCGCGACGAGTTCGACGGCGGCGTGCCCGGCACTGGCGGCGCGCAGGCAGGCGGCGACGGGGCCCGGTGAGCGGTGGTGCATGGGTGGCATGCCGTTGAAAAGGTGGGTCACGGTGGGGCGTCCGGAGACGCCGTCGAACCCGGTGGAATCCATGCCCTCATGCGCCTGCGCCAACGATTCGGCGGTGGTGGGCGAATCGGAATCGGTGTGGCCCACGGACGGGGTGATGCCGTGGCGCGTCAGCAGGTCCACCAGATCAGCGGCACCGGGCAGCTCGGGGGCGTAGGTCATGGTGGCGATCGCCCCGCGGCCGGTCTCGATCAGGGAGGACATGAGCTCCAGGTCCGGCTCCAGCAGGAAGGCCGGGTTTTGGGCACCGCATCGGGCGTGGGACAGGAACGGGCCCTCCAGGTGGATGCCCGCGAGCAGTCCCTCCTCGGTCATGTCGGCGTAGATGCCGATGCCCTTGCGCAGATCATCGGGGGAGGCGGTGACCATGCTGGCCAGCAGCGTGGTGGTGCCCGACCGGTGCAGGAAGTCGACGGCGGTGCGCGCGGAGGCCTCGTCGCCGCTGGGGAAGTCGCCGCCGTTGCCGCCGTGGTTGTGCACGTCGATCAGGCCGGGGATGATCATCTGACCGTGGGGCAGCGAGATGATGTTGGCGGCGTCGACCTCCGCCTGGCCGAAGCCGGGCTCGTCGAAGTGGTCCGCGCGGCCCGCGTACACAATCCTGTCGCCGTCAATGGCGAGCAGGCCGCTCTCAACAATGCCGCGGTCGGTGGCGACGGTACCGTGCAAGAGGTACTTGGTGGTCAGGGGCGCAGGAGTGGGCTCAGTCATGCCCTAAGTCTAGTCAGGAAGGCGCGGGCTGGTCAGGAAGGTGCCCGGCTGGTTGGAAAAGCGCCGGGCTGGTCAGGAAGGCGCCGGGCTGGTTAGAAAAGCGCCGGGCTGGTTAGAAAGGCGGCAGGCTGGTTAGAAAAGACGCGAGGCGCTGTCGTCCACGCCGCGCATGGCGTCGTAGTCGAGGGTCTTGCACTCAATGCCGCGGTCGGTGGCCAGGGTTTTGGCCTGCGGCTTGATTTGCTGGGCGGCGAAAATGCCGCGCACCGGCGCCAACAACGGGTCGCGGTTGAGCAGTTCCAAATACCGGGTCAGCTGTTCCACCCCGTCAATGTCGCCACGGCGCTTGAGCTCAATCGCCACGGTGGCACCGGTGGCATCCCGGGCCAGGATGTCAACGGGGCCGATGGCCGTAAAGTACTCGCGGCGGATCAGGGAGAAGCCTGCGCCGAGCAGTTCAATTTGTGCGGCCAGCAGACGCTGCAGGTCTGCCTCCACGCCGTCCTTGATCAGGCCCGGGTCGACACCGAGGTCGTGGCTGGAGTCGCTGATGTGTTCGTAAATATTGATGATCAGCCGGTCGTCCGCCTTGGTGGACTGCACGATCCATTGTTCCACCACGCCGACTTCGAGCTCGACCTCGTCGGGACTGGCCGTGCGCAGCGTGGCTGGCGGACTCATCCAGTTCAGGGGCTTGTAGGAGCCGCCGTCGGAATGCACCAGAACGGAGCCGTCGGCCTTGACCAGCAACAGCCGGACGGCGAGGGGAAGATGGGCTTTGAGGCGTCCGACGTAATCGACGGAGCACTTGGCAATCACTAAACGCACGCCCTCCACTCTAGCGGGTGGCGCCGGCGGATTTCTTTCTCGCCGCCCGCACGGCCCCGGTGCAGCCTGCCTCCATGTGTGCGGCACAATGGAATCATGCCCCGCTCCAACCAGCCCCGCCGCCGTCGGAACTCCGCACCCCGCGGGGGGACGCAAAACGATGGAGGGAAGCCGTGGGAGGACGGGGATGGCTACGACCTGAACCTGGTCAGGCTCGGAATACCCTCCACCGAATCCGCCCCGGATGGCGAGTGGGCCGTGCGTTCCATCAGTGCCACAAATGCGCAAAAGGTGTACACCTGCCCCGGGTGCCACCATCCGGTGCAGCCGGGCATCGCCCACCTGGTGGTGTGGCGCGAGGATGCCATGTTTGGGACCGAAGCAGGCCTGCGCGAGCGCCGGCACTGGCACAGCAATTGCTGGCGCGGCCGCTCCTACATTTACAGATAAGTGACCGGCGATTTACAGATAAGTGACCGGCGCCGAGATTTTTTAGGGATGGCGGGGGATGTCGGCGCAGTCACAGTGGTTGGCCGGAGAACCCGTGCAGGTAGGGTTGAATGTATGGTTTTTGATCCTGCCTCCCTTGTCTTTGCCGAACCTGCCGCTCCCACGGCCGTTCGTGCATCCACGATTCTGCCCGCGGTTCGGGAAAACATTGAACTGCGCACCGCTGACGGTCTGACCCTGGTGGGCGAGTTGGCGATGCCGGCCGACGGCGTCGTGAACGCCACGTTGATCACCCTCCACCCGCTGCCCACGCATGGCGGCTTTATGGATTCGCACGTCTACAAGAAGGCGTCCTACCGGCTGCCGGCCTTGGCCGGGATTGCGGTGCTGCGATTCAACACCAGGGGCACCGCCTCCCCACGCGGCACCAGCGACGGCACTTTTGAAGAAGGCATTGGCGAGCGGCTTGACGTTGCTGCGGCCGTTCAGTTCGCAGTGGACCGCGGGCTGCCCAACCGTTGGCTGGTGGGCTGGTCGTTCGGCACCGAGCTGGTGCTCAAGTACGGCGCCGTGGCGCCCGTTGCGCAGGAGATTGCTGGTGCCGTGCTGCTTTCGCCGCCACTGCACCGCGCTGTGGACGCCGACCTTGACGCCTGGACGGGCAGCGGCAAGCCGCTCACGGTCCTGGTGCCGGAATTTGACGACTACCTCCAGCCCGCTGCCGCCGCCGAGCGCTTCGCCCGGGTGCCCCAGGCGAAGCTGGTTGCCGTTGATGGTGCCAAGCATCTGTGGGTGGGGGAAAAGTATGCATACCGGGCACTGAATGAAATTGCCGCCACCGTGTTGGGCTCAGCCGTGGAACTGCCGGTGGAATGGGACGGGCCGGTTGGGGCCCTGAGCGCCTAGTTTTTGTCCTGGCGGGCGATGAACACTTCCTTGACCAGCAGCATGACTGCTGCCGCGGTGGGGATGGCGATCAATGCCCCGAGCACGCCCAACAGGCTGCCACCGGCAATGACGGAGATAACGGCGACGGCACCGGGGACAGCGACAGCCTTTTGCATGATGCGGGGCGAGACGAAATATGCCTCAAATTGCAGGTAGGCAAAGTAGGCGATCGCGTAGATCAGGGCCGACTGCCAGCCCAAGGTCAGGGTGACCGCAATCACCACGATGGCCGCAATCATGCCGCCCACCAGCGGGATGAACGCCAGCAGGGCGACCACGAACGCCAGCAGCACGCTGAACGGCACGCCGAGGATGCTCATGAGGATGAAGGCGAAGGTTGCATTGAGCACGGCGACGCAAACCTGACCGATCACGTAGTTGCCCACGCCACGGGTGATTTCCTCGCTCAGCTCTTCCACCCGGGGGCGGCGTGAGCGTGGTGCCAGCCGGTAGCCCCACTGTTTGATCGCCGGCAGCGAGGCCAGAAAGTACAGGCTGAGCACCAGCACGATCAAGGTCCCGAACAGTCCGTTGGCAATGGTGCTGCCAACACCCAGCACGCCGCCGAAGATGCCGCCCACGGCCTGCGCGTCCTGGAAGAACTTGGCGACCTGCTCGTTGATGGTGTCAAGGACGTGGTATTGGACGTCGAGCTGCCTAAAGAAGTCGGAGTTCAGGAAGTCCTTGATCCAGATCGGTGCCTTGGTAACCAGCTGGGTGGTTTGGTCAATGATCGTGGGGATCAGGGTGGCAAAGAAGATGGCCACCACGCCGAGCAGTGCCGCCAGCACCAGGACAATGCCCAGCGGCCGCGGCACCTTCCGCTTTTCCAACCAGCGCACCACTGGATCCAGACCCAGCGAAATGAACAATGCGGTGACAATCCACAGCAGCAGCGACTGGGTGTTGGCAAGCATGTAGCTCAGCGCCAGGGCGATACCCACGCCAACCGTGCCCATGAAGCCGAAGTAAATGGGGTGGCGGAACATGCCTGCGTTGCTGCCGGACTCGCTCAAGATCGCAGCGGCGGCCTCCAGGCTCTCGCCATGGGGGTCGGCGGGAAGGTCGAACCGCACCCGCGGCTGGGCGCCCGGCAGAGGCTGGCGAATTCTCTCCGACACCCATGCCCGCCACCCTGTGAGACCCTGTGTAACGCTGCGCCGTGAGGAGGCCGCGGCCGCCGCCACAGGAACGGCAGCAGCCGGAGCGTCAACGTCCTCGTTGCCGGAGCCATCCGCCTCCGAAGCCGACGAATCGGCGAAGACCGAGGTGTCGTCGTCGTACGTGGCGGCAGGCTGCGGGTTCTCGGGAAGATTCGGCTCCCCTGGAATCGGCGCAGGCCCATCGGAATCGGGATGTGAACTCACAGTCATTGCCTTCGGATCAGGGCCGGAGGCTGAGGCGCCGGCCGGAATTCAAGTGTGGTTTGACAGTACCAGCGCGGGGGGATGGCCGGTGAGGCGCCACGGGCGAGGGAACGTGAGAAAAGTCAAATTCGAGTGCCCATTGATAACGGTTCGGTTACCCTTGAAACATACGATCACTGCAGTGTTCATACAATGTTAGGTATTTTCTTGCGTTTAAAAATAGCAATTGCCCTGGCCATTTTGGGCCTGCTGGTGTTGGGGACCGGAATTGGCCAACGCACCATTTGGCTGCCGCCGGCAACACTGACTGCCAGCGCGCCCGCTGATGTTGCGCCCGCCCCGCTGACTGTCATCGGTCCGGATCTGCTTAAGACCCGGGACGGCCACTTCTCCATGACGGTCAAAAGCGACGGGCCCATCCAGCTCGCCGTTGCCCGCCAGGATGACATCGTCGGCTGGATTGGCGACGCCGCGTACACCAAGTTTGGCGCCGCAAATCAGGAATTCACCGCACTGACCTCCGACAGTGTCAAGGGTGTGGAAAAGGTGCCGAACCCGAGCGGGTCGGACATGTGGGTCTCCGAGGAAAAGGGCACAGGCGAGCTCACTTACACGTGGCAGGCCCCCGGCCATGGCGACTGGGCATTGCTGCTGTCCTCCGACGGCACGGCCCCGGCACCCACGAATATTTCCTTCACCGTTGACAACGAGACCGGCACACCGTGGGCCGTCCCGTTGATGGTGCTTGGCTCGGCACTGCTGGCTCTGGCCGCGCTGCTGTTTGTCCTGGCGCCGCGCAAGTCCAAGCCGGAAGTTGCCGTTGTGCAGGGACGACGCGCGGCCGGCCGGGTCCCGGCCGACCCCGCCACCGGGGCACTTGAGGTGGCCAAAATTGTGGCTGCACGGGAAGCCGCGCGGGCCAAGGCTGCGCCCGCCCCCGCCGCTGCCGCGACGATTGCCGAAGCGAACTCCCGGTCACGACGACGGGCAGCCGGCCCTGTCAGTGCTGGTTCTGTCGGTGCTGGTTCTGACAGTGCTGGTTCTGCCGGTGTTGGTTCTGACGGTGTTGGTTCTGACGGTGCTGGTTCTGACGGCGCTGGCGGAGGCGACGCCGCGGGCGCTACCGGCTCTTCGGCGAAGGGCCGCGGTGTTTCTGCCCCCGAGGCTGGCGATGCCACTTCCTCGCTGCCCCTGTCCCTGCACAATCCGAACCCCTCCAAGGCCGACCGTCCGGCTGATGCCAACGACAGTGCTGCTGCAGACACTGCTGCCAAGGACAGTGCTGACACGGACAGTGCTGCCAAGAACCTTGCTGCCACGGACAGTGCTGACAAGAACCTTGCTGCCACGGACAGTCCTGCCACAGACAGCGCAGTCACTGATGGCGATACCAGGACCAGCACTGGCGCGAAGGCGTCGTCGAAACAGGACGACGTTACACGGCAGGACGGCACCAGGCAGCAGGACGGTTCGAACAAGTCCAACAAGTCAGGGGCGGATGACAACGATCCGACTCCGGGTGCCGGAAGCAGTTCTGTCACCTCTGATGCCTCTGCCACCTCAGGTGCCTCAGGTGCCTCTGGTGCCTCTGGTGCCAAGGATGGCAAGTCGGTTGGGGCCAAACCTTCCGCCGGTGCCGCCGCCAAACCGGTGCGGACACCCAAGCCCGCGCGGACACCCAAGCCCAAGGGCAAGAATCAGCCGCAGGACAAAGCGGATAAACAAGGCACTTCGGAATCCAAGGGCACGTCAGAATCCAGAGGCAAGAACGAGCCCAGGGGCAAGAACGGTGGAAAGAACTTGAGTGTAAAGGCCCGCTGGGGAGCTGCGCTTGCTGCCGTCCTGTTGGCCGGGAGCATCAGCCCGGCCACCGCCGACGATGCAACCACGCCGCCCCCTGCTGCTGCAACGCCTGCTGCTGAGACATCTGCTGCCGAGACACCGTCGTCGTCCGCGATCGCCACCAACGGTGCGCAGACGGCTGGTTTCCCGAACCTGCTAGACAGCCAGGTGGAGCGCATCGCCGCCTCCGTGGCCTCGGTCGTGGCCTCCGGCGACAACGCCAGGAACGCCACGGAACTGGAGTCGCGTGTGGGCGGAATGGCGCTGGAGGTGCGTGCCGCCAACTACCAGATCCGTGCGCAGGTGGAGGGCCAGGCCCCGGTTGAGCCAGTCAATGCCACCAAACTGCTGGCCAAGGTGGTCTCCACTTCGCAGCCCTGGCCCCGATCGGCCATGTTCGTCACGCAGGGGGACAACAATGAACTTCCCCAGCTGCTGACAGTGGTCCAAGCCAGCCCGCGTGAGAACTACAAGCTCATCAAGGCAACCCCGCTGCTGCCGGGGCAGACGTTCCCGAAGGTCGATAAAGAGGGCACCAAGCCTGTCGATTTAGAAGCCGGCGACGGACTCAAGATGAGCCCGGAGGACGCCATTGCCGCGTTGAACGATCGGCTGACCAACGCGGACAGCAAGTTCAAGGACTCCTTCAAGGACAGCGTCTACATCACCAGCGTGTTGGACCTGCAGAAGCAGGTGGCTGCCAATGCCAAGGACGCAGACTACGTCTTCAGCCATAAGGGTGATCTGGACTCTGTAGTCTCCTTCCGCACTGCCGACGGTGGAGCCATGGTTGTTGTAGGCAACACCTTCGGTATTGATGCCACCAGCAAGGAAGCGGCGACCTTGACGGTTGGCGACGATGCAGCAGTGTTCACCGGAGGCAAGGAAACCAGCACAGGCTTCAGCCTGAACTACGCCGAACCCGTTGTCCTGTACATCCCGCCGACCGGTGGTGGGGACCAGCTGACCGTCCTGTCCGCAAACCGCAATCTCATTGGCGGCTCCTTCAAGGAGTAGCCTGGTGTGGCACCGCAGAAGTGGGAACTTCTGCGGTGCCACACATCTTTAACGTTCACAGTCTTTAACCTGTCAAGCGGCGTTGTCACAGCGTCGAGTTTCACTCGTGGCGAGAACCGCAACCGTCACGAACCAACCCAGTTAGAGTGAGTTCATGAGTCAAAATAGCCCGTTGCCTGCTAACGGAACGCCCGGGATCAACCTGCGTGGCGCCGTCGACCTTTCCGCTTTGAAAAACCGCGCCACAGCCGCCGCGGCCGGTGCACCCACAGGTGGATCGCCGTACGCTGTGGACGTGAACGAACAAAGTTTCCAGGAATTTGTTCAGCTTTCCCAGAAGGTTCCCGTGGTGGTGTCACTGGGTTCGGGGCGCTCGCACCAGTCGGCGCAGCTGAACGTGGTGTTGGAAAAGCTGATGAATGACTATGGCGGCAAGATTGCGCTGGGCCGGGTGGATGTGGATTCCAGCCCGCAGATTGCCCAGGCTTTCGGCATCACGGCCGTGCCCACCGTCATTGCACTGATCAACGGCCAGCCGGTTCCCATGTTTGAAGGGGAGCTGCCCGAGGCGCAGATTGAGGAATTCTTCACCGAGCTGCTGAAGGTCGCCGCCAGCAACGGGGTAACAGGCACGCTTGGCGGTGCCGACGCCAACCCCGAGGAGACGCCGGCGGAACCGCCGCTGCCGCCGCTGCACCAGGCCGCACGTGATGCCATCGATGCCGGTGACCTGGCCCTGGCCCAGTCCAGCTATGAGAAGGCGCTGGCTGAAATGCCCAACGACGCCGACGCGAAGGTTGGGTTGGCGCAGGTCCACCTCATGCGACGCACGGCTGAGCTCAATGTGGTTCAGGGCGAGGAATTCCGGACCCGCGCGGCCGGGGACCCGGATGACCTGGATGCCGCCCTCGCGGTTGCCGATCTGGACATCACCGGTGGCCACGTTGAGGACGCGCTGTCCCGTTTGGTGAACTACATTGCCATGCACTTTGGTCCGGAACGCGACACTGTCCGGGTGCGGCTGCTGGAGCTGTACGACGTCGTCGGCGTGAGTGATCCGCGTGTCTCAGCATCGCGCCAGGCGCTGGCAAAGGCCTTGTTCTAAACCTGTTCCAAGAACTGCCGCGCCGCTTCTGCGGTTTCTGACACCGATCCCGCTTTCCGAACCCGAAATTCCGGGATCGGAGAGCGGGATCGGTGTCATTTTTTGTTCCTGGGTGCCGCGCAGACGCCGGGTCCGGAACCAATATCATCCTTTGGGATAAGTCACAGGGGCAGCTTGGATTGTTAGTGTGTTGATCATGACTACCTCAATCCCGTCCACCCCCGCAGGAGCTGCGCCGCCGGCCCTGTCCATCCGGGGATTGTCCAAGCACTTCGGCGAAAAAATCGCCGTTGACAACATCGACCTCGATGTTCCAGCCGGGTCGTTCTTCGGACTGGTGGGGCCCAACGGCGCCGGTAAGACCACCTCGTTGTCCATGGCCACGGGCCTGCTGCGTCCGGATTACGGACACGTCACCGTGCACGGTGTGGATGTGTGGGGAGCGCCGCTGGAGGCAAAAAAGCTCATGGGCTTGCTGCCTGACGGCGTGCGCCTCTTTGACCGGCTCAGTGGCGAACAGCTCGTGACGTATGCCGGGTTGCTGCGCGGCATGGACAAGGACACCGTCGCCGAGCGCGTGAAGGACCTGCTGCAAGCGTTGGATCTGACGAAGGACGCCGGGACGCTGGTGGTGGATTACTCGGCCGGTATGACGAAGAAGATCGCCCTCGCGGCGGCACTGATCCATGCTCCCCGGCTCCTGGTTCTGGATGAGCCCTTTGAATCGGTTGACCCGGTCTCGGCAGCCAACGTCCGCGACATCCTCCATGACTATGTGAATTCCGGCGGCACGGTGATTGTCTCCAGCCACGTCATGGACCTGGTGCAGCGCATGTGTGACCACGTGGCCGTCATCGCCGCGGGTCGCGTCCTGGCCGCCGGCACGATCGATGAGGTCCGCGGCGAGATGAGCCTGGAAGATAAGTTCGTGGAGCTTGTTGGTGGCCGGAACCAGACTGCGGGGTTGCAATGGTTGCGCACCTCCTAAGGCTGAAACTCCAACTGCTGCGCAACTCCGTCAAGCGCACCCCGTGGCAGTTGGTGGGATTGATTTTTGCGGCCCTGTACGGACTGGGCATATTGGTTTTGGTTCTGGTGGGCATGGCATTTCTTGGTGCCACCGACCCTGATTTGATTGGCACCATCCTGGTACTGGCCGGTGCCGCCCTGTTCCTTGGCTGGCTCATCATTCCGGTGATTGCCTCCGGCATGGACATGACCTTGGATCCTGCCCGCTTCACCACCTACGCCATACCCATGAAGAGCATGCTGACGGGGCTGGCTCTCTCCAGCTTCATTGGCGTCCCCGGTGCCATCACCCTGATCGCCTCCGTGGGCACCGCCGTTGCCTGGTGGCGGCACCCGGCGGTAGCCATAGTGGCACTGATCTGTGGTGCGTTGGCCGCGCTGACGTGCATCGTGGCCTCACGCGCCATGACGGCAGCCAGCACCAGCCTGGCCTCCTCCCGGCGCTTCAAGGACATCAGCGGCATGATCGTGCTGGTTCCGCTGATGTTGATGGGTCCCATCATTGCCGGCATTTCCGGCGGCATCACGGACTTTGCCGAGTACCTCCCGCAGCTCGCCAACACGGTGTCCTGGACCCCGCTGGGTGCCATCTGGGGAGTGCCCGCTGCCATTGCCGACGGCGCCTATGGTGCCGCTGCGCTGAAGCTCCTGATTGCGCTGGCCACCATTGCCGCACTGACCTGGCTGTGGAAGGTGTGCCTTGAAAAAGCGCTCGTGACTCCGGCATTCACCGGCGGCGGACGCCGCACATCGGGCAAGCTGGGCTTCTTCACCAAATTCCCGCAGACCCCTACGGGCGCGATTGCGGCCCGGTGCCTGACCTACTGGTTCCGGGATCCGCGCTACAGCGCCGGCCTGCTGATCGCGCCGTTGATCCCCGTTGTCATGGTCTTTGGCGGGTCGCAGGCAACCGGGTTCGATCACGTGGGCCCCATCCTCAGTTACGCTGGTGCCTTCGCCGCATTCTTGATCGCCTGGAGCATTTCCTCGGATATCTCTTACGACAACACCGCGTTCGCGCTGCACCTGGCCACGGGCGTCTCCGGCAAGGCCGATCGGACCGGGCGTGTGCTTGCGGCGGCGGTTCTGGCTGTGCCGCTCGGGCTGTTATTCGCCATTGTCGGGTCCATAGTCTCCGGTGACTGGGCAGGGTTTGCACCGGCCGTGGGCCTGATGATCGGTGCCACCGGGGCCGGTCTGGGCCTGGCCAGTGTGCTTTCATCCCGTTTCACCATGAATGCACCGCTGCCGGGGGAGAGCCCCATGAAGTCCAGGCCGGGCAACAACTTCTCCACCGTTCTTGTTCAACTCGCCGGCTTTGCCGGGGCCGGGCTGCTGGCAGCCCCCGTGGCGGTCCTGATCATTGTTGGCTTCTTCACGCACCAGCCGATGTTCGCGTGGCTGGCGCTAGTTGCTGGGCTGGTTCTCGGTACACTCTACGTCTGGCTCGGGATTCGTCTTGGTGGTGCGCAGTATGATCGGCGCGGACCGGAATTATTGCAGTCCGTTTCTGTAGACCGCTGACACTGGATAAGGTTGGAACTACAAAGCAGACTCAAGGCAACAGCGCCCTGTCAGCCACCGCGTGCGGATTGTGCTGGCGGGGCGTTGTTGCTATTGACCGGTCAGCGACAAGCCGTTGGCCACCATTTCCGCAGGTGGCAGTGAAAGGAAGCGTGTTTCATGGAGGTCATCATTCTCCCCAGCAGCAAGGAAGTCGGGGCGCTTGCCGCCGACTCGATCGAGGCTCTGGTGCGCAACAAGCCCAACGCCGTGATCGGCCTGGCAACAGGTTCCTCGCCGGTGCCGATCTACGATGAGCTGGCCCGCCGCCACACCGAAGATGGACTGAACTTTGCCCAGGTCAGCGGCTTTGCCCTGGACGAGTACGTGGGCCTGCCCACCGGTCATTACGAGTCCTACGGTGAGGTCATCCGCCGTGAATTCACGACCCGGGTGGATGTTGCACCCGAGAACGTGCACGGTCCTGATGGTTCCACCGACGACGTCGTTGGCGCCTGCCAGGCTTACGAAGATGCGATTGCTGCGGCTGGCGGCATCGACCTGCAGATCCTCGGCGTGGGCACCAATGGCCACGTAGGTTTCAACGAGCCCGGCTCCTCGCTCGCCTCACGCACACGAATCAAGACCCTGGCCGAGCAGACCCGCCAGGACAACGCACGCTTCTTCGATAACATCGACCAGGTGCCCCACCACGTGGTCACCCAGGGCCTGGGCACCATCATGGATGCCCGCCACCTGGTTCTGGTGGCTTTCGGTGCCGGAAAGGCCGACGCCGTGCGTGACTTCGTTGAAGGCCCCGTCTCCGCATCGTGCCCCGGCTCGATCCTGCAGTTCCACCCGCGCGCCACCATCATCATCGATGAGGCTGCCGCGTCCAAGCTGGCCCGTGCGCAAAGTTACCGCCACGCCTATGACAACAAGCCCGCATGGCAGGGCGTCTAAAGATCCGCCTGGGACCACGGCGGGAGCTCACCTGGAAACGCCAGGTGAGCTCCCGCCGTCGTACTTTATAGATGACCGTCACTTCAGGCAAGAGAGGCAACTTCGGCGAGTCGCGACGGGGAAGAGGCTAGAATGGGTTTCATGAGTTTGCCTCCAGATCCCTTTGAAAACGATCCGAACTACGGTCCCGGCCAGACCGGCGGGTCAACCGCTGTAATTGAGCGCGAGGAACTGAAACAGGAAGTCGCGCCGGGCGACAGCGAACGGTTCTCGCACTATGTCCGCAAGGAAAAAATCATGGAATCGGCCATGACCGGCGAGCCCGTGATTGCTCTTTGTGGCAAGGTGTGGACGCCGGGGCGGGACCCGCAGAAATTCCCGGTCTGCCCAGAGTGCAAAGAGGTCTATGAAGGACTGCGCCCCGAGGGTGGCAAGGGCAAGGGCCCGAAGAAGCCCAAGAAGTAAGTTGGGACTGTAATTCTTGTTTGGAGCGGTGAAAAGCCGTTGATTGGCCGTGCCCGGAATTGGGTACGGGAGCTGGGAAGAAGTGATTGGATGGCGGAGAATTCGTGACGGAGACATTGTTTGGTGGCCCGTCGCTGCCTCCGGCCTATCCTGAGCGCGCAGCGTGGGGAACGGCCCAGAAGCTGCGTGCGTGGCAGTCCGAAGCGATGGAGAAGTACTTCAGCGAGAACCCGAAGGACTTCCTCGCCGTCGCAACCCCGGGTGCCGGCAAGACCACGTTCGCCCTGCACATTGCCACCGAGCTGATCAGCCGCGGGCAGATCAACCGGGTCACCATTGTCACCCCCACCGACCACTTGAAGAAGCAGTGGGCGGATGCTGCCGCGAGGGTGGGCATCGCCATTGACCCGAACTTCAAAAACGCCGACGGCCGCCACGGCAAGGGCTTCGTTGGCGTTGCCGTCACGTATGCCCAGGTCGCCAGCAAGCCCATGCTGCACCGTGCCAAGACCGAGGCCGCGCGCACGTTGGTCATCATGGACGAAATCCACCACGGCGGCGACGCGCTGTCCTGGGGCGACGGCATCCGTGAAGCCTTCGACCCCGCAGTACGCCGCCTTGCGTTGACGGGAACCCCGTTCCGTTCCGACACTGCGGCGATCCCGTTTGTGGAATATGCGCAGGACCGGGACGGCATCCGCCGCTCCCAGGCCGACTACACGTATGGCTACGGCGAGGCCCTGAAGGATCATGTGGTGCGCCCGGTCATGTTCATGGCGTACTCGGGCCAGATGCGCTGGCGGACAAGTGCCGGTGAAGAAATGGCGGCCACGCTGGGCGACGCCGTGACCAAGGATGTCACCTCACAGGCGTGGCGCACGGCGCTGAACCCCGATGGGGAGTGGATCCCGGCGGTTCTGGCCGCAGCGGACAAGCGCCTCACCGAGGTGCGCCGGGCTGTCCCCGACGCTGGGGCCATGGTCATTGCCACGGATCACGAGGACGCCCGTGCGTACGCTGCCCAGCTGAAGAAGATCACCGGCGAATCGCCCACCGTCATCCTCTCCGATGACGCCAAGGCCTCCGGCAAGATCGATTCCTTCTCTGCCGGAGACAAGCGCTGGATGGTGGCCGTGCGCATGGTCTCCGAAGGCGTTGACGTGCCGCGCCTGGCCGTGGGCGTGTATGCCACCTCGACGGCGACCCCGTTGTTCTTTGCCCAGGCCGTGGGCCGTTTTGTGCGTGCCCGCAAAAGGGGCGAGACGGCGTCGATCTTCCTGCCCTCGGTGCCGAACTTGATGAATCTGGCCAACCAGCTTGAGCTGGAACGGGACCACGCCCTGGACCGCCCCGACAAGGATCCCGACGGGTTCATGGAGGAAGACTCCGAAATGGAGGAGGCCAACCGGGAGGAAAAGGCTTCCGACACGTTGGAGAAATTCAAGTTTGAGGCGCTGGAATCCCAGGCGTCCTTTGACCGGGTATTGTTCGACGGCGGCGAATTCGGCACCGGCGGTGCCATTGGCAGCGACGACGAGCTGGACTTCCTGGGCATCCCCGGCCTGCTCGACGCGGACCAGATGGGTGTGTTGCTGCGCCAGCGCCAGGCCGATCAGCAGACCCGCAAACGCAAGAACGCCCCTGCCGAGCCCGAGGCTCCGCCGCTGGTGGACCATCGCATGCTCATGGATCTGCGCGGGGAGCTGGCCAAGAACGTTTCGGCATGGAGCGCCCGGTCGGGCATGCCCCACGGCATGGTGCACAGCGAATTGCGCCGCATCTGTGGCGGGCCGGCGGTGGCCCAAGCCAACGAGTCCCAGCTGCAGACACGTTTGAAGAAGCTCCAGGACTGGTTCATCGGGCGTAAGTAGTCCCCACCCGCTCCCCAACCCCGTGTCTCGGCCGGGGCACCTCGCGGGCGTGGGCCCACCGCCGGTTGAGCTTGTCGAGACCCGCCGATGGTTGAGCTTGTCGAGACCCGGGCGGTTCAGCCGGTGCAGGGTTCGCCATGGAACCTGGCGCCTGGTTACACCCCGCGGCGAGGATGGGTGTGAACCCTGCACCGAATGAACGCAGAAAAGTGCCGGGACGCGCCGTTGTCGCGGGATTGATGAAAGAATCCGGGATTCCCGGAGCGGGGATGGATTTTCAAGGTCGCCCAGCGACCGAGGAAATCTTACTGCCCGCGAGGGAATCCCGGATCCTTCATCCGTTTGCTACTTGACTTCGACGCCGGCTTCTTCCATCTCCTCGAGAGCTGCTTCGGAGGCGTCTTGGTCCACTCCCACCACAAAGTCGCGCAGGACGGTGGTGTTGTAGCCGGCGTTCACGGCGTCCAGGGCGGTGGCCCTGACACAGTGGTCGGTGGCGATGCCCACGATCACGACGTCGTCGACGTCGTTCTCCCGCAGCCAGTCATCCAGGGAAACGGGATCTGCCGCGTCTTCCTGGGCAGACTCATGTGCCTCCCGCTCACCGACGGCGACCTCGTCGTCGGGCGCCAGCAGGCCGTCAAAACCGGAGTAGGCGGCGTCGAACTTGCCCTTGCGGAAGTACGCGTCAATGTCCTCGGTGTCCAAATTGCGGTGCAACGCGGCGCCCTTGGACCCGGCCACACAGTGCACGGGCCAGCTGTCCACATAGTCGGGGGTCTCGGAGAAGTGCTTGCCCGGGTCCACATGCCAGTCCTGGGTGGTCACGACGAAGTCCAGGTCCTGGGCATCTTCCAGCAGCTCGCTGATTTCACTGGCCAGATCCGCGCCACCCTCGCAGGCGAGCGAACCACCCTCGCAGAAATCGTTCTGGACATCAACAATAATCAGTGCCTTGGCCATGGTGTTCCTTTACTTCGCTGCCGCAGCAGTTTGTACATATTCAGTGGGGATGACGGGTTCGCCGCGCTGCAGGCGGCGGGCGGCTCCCGGCAATTCGGCCATGGAGGCCTTGTGACGCGCTGCGGCCCTCACAACGCCCTCGTTGCCCGTCCAACCCGGGAGCAGGTCGCCGCCGGTTACGAACTGGCTCAGCAGTTCCCTGTCATTGTCGTCGTGGTCGGGGTTGTTGCCGATGCCCACCAGCTCCGCCGTGGCCGTGCCGGACTCGTCCAGGCGACGGTAGGCAAACTTCTTCCCGCCCACACTCGCCTTGTTCTTGGCGGCCTTGGCAACAGCCACAAACTCGCCGTCGTCGCCCTCGCGGGAGACCAACTTGTACACCATGGAAGCAGTAGGGGCGCCGGAGCCGGTCACCAAGGACGTGCCCACTCCGTAGGAGTCCACGGGGGCTGCGGCCAGGGCCGCGATCGCGTATTCGTCAAGATCGCTCGTGACGGTGATGCGCGTATTCGTGTTGCCCAACGAATCCAGCAACGCCCGGACATCACGCGCCTGGGCGAGCAAATCCCCGGAATCCAGGCGCACGCCGCCCAGCTCGGGCCCCGCAATGGCGACGGCCTTGCGGACGGCGGCTTCGACGTCGTACGTGTCAACCAGCAAGACGGTGCCAACGCCCATGGAGCCCAGCTGCGCGCGGAAGGCGTCCTCCTCGGAATCGTGCAGGAGGGTGAAGGAATGCGCGGCGGTGCCCTGGGTCAGGACGCCGTAGCGGATGCCGGCCTCGAGGTTGGAGGTGCTGTGGAAGCCGGCGATCACGGCGGCGCGGGAGGCGGCCACGGCGGACTCCTCGTGCGTGCGCCGGGAACCCATCTCGATGACGGGACGGTTGCCGGCAGCACCAATCATGCGGGAGGCTGCGGAGGCGATCGCCGAGTCGTGGTTGAGCACCGAGAGCACGTAGGTCTCCAGGATGCAGGCCTCTGCAAAGGTCGATTCAATGGTCAAAATGGGCGAATTGGGGAAATAAAGTTCGCCCTCTGCATAACCATAAATGTCGCCGGAGAACTTAAAATCAGCGAGCCAGGCCAACGTTTCGTCGTTGACAACATTGTTTTGGGCCAAAAAATTCAGTTCCTCGGGCCCAAAACGGAAATGCTCCAGCCCCTCGAGCAGACGGCCGGTTCCGCCTACAACACCGTAGCGGCGGCCATCAGGCAGGCGCCTGGCGAATGCCTCAAACACGCTGCGTCGGTGTGCGGCACCCGAATGCAGGGCGGCCTGGAGCATGGTCAGCTCGTAGTGGTCGGTGAACAGTGATGTGCGGGGGTGGCCCCAGCTCGTTGGCGTACTCACGAAACTCACTTTAGTGGGACAACACTAGAATGGGTACATGAGTGTCAGCACAGCCCCGGAAATTGACCGGGAAGTTTCCGTAGATGAACTCATCTCCCCAGACATCCCCTGGGAATTAATCGTGTGGAACGACCCGGTTAATTTGATGAGCTATGTCAGTTTTGTCTTCCAAAGTTATTTTGGCTATTCGGAGGCGAAGGCGGCGAAATTAATGTTGCAGGTCCACACCGAAGGCAAGTCGGCCGTGGCCCACGGCACCAAGGAAAAAATGGAGGCCCATGCGGTGGCCATGCATGGCTTCGGCCTGTGGGCAACCGTGGCGAAGGGTGGCAATCGTGGCTAAGGCCTTCTCCGCCGGGCGCCGCGGCATCACCGGATTCCTGGAACCCGCCGAGCGCGATCTCCTCCGCAAGCTCTTCGCCGACATCATCACCATGCTGGAACCGGCCACCCCCGCCCACGAAGATCCGCTCGCGGCGCTGATCGGGCTGGACATGGATGTGAGTGTTCCCACAGATCCCGCCCTGCTGCGGCTGTTGCCGGATGCCGTGAAGGACGACGCCGACTCCGCCCTTGAGTTCCGCCAGCTCACCGAACGCTCGTTGCGGGAAGGCAAGATTGGCGCGCTGCGTGCCGCCGCCCTGGGCTTGGAATCCGAGAAACTGGTGCTGGACACAGAGCACGCCACATTGTGGGCCAAGGCCCTTAACGATGTCCGGCTGGTGCTTGCCGAGCGCCTGGACATCCGTAGCGAAGACGACGCCGAGCGGGTGCACGAGGTGCAGGACTGGGGTGACGCGGACGACGTCGAAAGTTACCTCAGCCTGGTCTATAACTTCGTGTCCTGGCTGCAGGAGTCCCTGGTGCAGGCGATGCTGGTGGCGCACGTCCGTGCCAAATAAAAGCGCCACGGTGACGAAATTTGTTCCTGCAACCGGTCCAAACGAACTATTGTTGAAACGATCATGAGCACACACGCTGCAAGCACCCCAGAGAATCCGGGCCCTGGAGCCGGCACCTTTTCAAGCCTGGTTGCGGACCGGCCCATTGGCATTTTTGACTCCGGCGTGGGCGGGCTCACCGTGGCCCGGGCCGTCATTGACCAGCTGCCCAACGAGTCCATCCTGTACGTGGGTGACACGGCGAACGGCCCCTATGGTCCGCTTCCGATTGCCGAGGTTCGCGCCTATGCGCTTGGCGTCATGGACGAGTTGGTCAATTCGGGTGTGAAGTTGTTGGTCATTGCCTGCAATTCAGCCTCTGCCGCAGTGCTTCGCGACGCCCGGGAACGCTACACGGCGAGGTATGGAATCCCCGTCATTGAGGTGATCCAGCCTGCCGTGCGGCGCGCCGTTGCGGCCACCCGGACGGGCAGGGTCGGCGTCATTGGCACGGTGGCCACAGTGGGTTCGCGTGCGTATGAGGATACTTTCGCCGCCGCCCCGGAACTGAGTATTACGAGCGCGGCCTGCCCCGACTTTGTGCGGTTCGTGGAATCCGGCGTCACGGCCGGCCCCGAAGTGCTCTCGACGGCGGAGGCCTATCTGGCACCGTTAAAGGCCGCCTCCGTTGACACCCTGGTGCTCGGTTGCACCCACTACCCCCTGCTGACGGGCGTCATTTCCTACGTCATGGGGGACGGCGTCACGCTGGTTTCCAGTGCCGAGGAAACCGCGAAGGACGTGTACCGCGCTTTGGTCAGCCATGACTTGGAGCGGGTTTCCTCCGATGCTCCCACGCACGAATTTCTATCCACGGGCGACGCCGCCAGCTTCGGCCTGCTGGCCCGGCGTTTCCTCGGTCCGGAGGTCCGCGGGGTGGCGCAGGTCAGCCATGTTGCGGCCCACTATCCCACCGGATCCCTGACGCGGATCACCGAAGATATGCTGGCCGCGGCACGCAAGAACAGTGCCGGGCATGCGTCCTCGCCTGTCTCCAATTTTGTTTTGCCAGATTCGGTGGGCAGACTGTCAGTTCCGGGTATCGCTGCGGGGGAGCAAATATGAAGTTGACGATTGTAGGGTGCAGCGGGTCTTTCCCTGGTCCGTCGTCGCCCGCGTCCTGTTACCTTTTAACCGCGCACGACGGCGTTCGGCCCTGGCGCGTGCTCATCGACCTTGGCAGCGGTGCCCTGGGTGCCGTGCAAAAGTACATGGACCTTGCGGACATTGACGCGATCTTCCTCAGCCACCTGCACCCGGACCATTGCATGGATTTGTGCGGCTTGCACGTGGCGGTCCGGTGGGTGCCGGATGGTTGGAACCGCGATCGCATCTCCGTGTGGGGCCCGGCCGAAACCGCCGACCGGCTGGCGACCGCCTACGGGCTGGACCTGGATCCGGGCATGCGCGAGGAATTCGACTTCATCAACTGGCAGGAGCGTGAGCCCGTTACGGTGGGCCCGTTCAAGGTTACCCCGTACGCCGTGAACCACCCCGTCCCCGAAGCGTATGCGTTGCGGGTTGAAGTAACGGAATTTGACGGCACCGGCATGGACCGCACGTCCGTCCTGACGTATTCCGGTGACACCGACGCCTGCCAAGGTCTGGAGGACGCCGCCCAAGACGCCGACTTCTTCCTCTGCGAAGCAGCTTTTGAAGAGGGCCGCGACGACCACATCAAGGACGTCCACCTGACCGGCAAGCGTGCCGGAGAAGCGGCCGCCCGTGCCAACGTGAAACGCCTGCTGTTGACACACATCCCCGTGTGGACGGACACCAACAAGGTGGTGCTGGAGGCCCGTGAGGTTTTTGACCGCGACGTTGCCGCTGCCGTCGCCGGTGTGCACTACACCATTTAGTTTTTAGCACTTAGCTTTAGCCCGAGAGGCGGCCCGGGTATTTGGGCGGCATCGAGCTGGTGCGCCTCGAATTGGTGTGCCGGCGCTGACACGAGCAAGGACCAACCCATGAGCAAGACTCCCCGCCCGGGACTTCCCGCGTCCGCCGGACCCGGCAAGCCGTCCGGACCTTCGTCCGCCTCCGGGATGGCCTCCGGGTCGACTTCCGGCGTCCCTTCCGGGCCGGTGCCGCCGCGGCAAATTGGTTGGGCGGTGCGGCTGCTGCAGACCGCGGCCGTGTTGCAGGTCTTGGTGACGGTCCTGAGCATTGTGAACATCTCCTCCGCGGATTTTCGGGCCCGCACCAGGGAAGCCTTGCAGGACATGGGCCAGGGCAGCATCCTGGACGCCGTCGTGGACAGTGCCGTGAAGTTTTCCCTCGTCACGGCAGTGGTGGGTGGCATCCTGGCCATCGCCATGTACTTGGTGTTGGCCACGTTCATCGGGAAAGGTGCCTTGTGGGCGCGGCTGGCAGGGGGAGTGGTTGCCATTGGCGCGCTCTATCAGCTCAGCACCCTGACCATGCCCGCCGGGATCGTGACGATCGTGCAGATGCTGGCGGTCCTCACCGCCATCACGCTGTGTTACATCAAGCCTGCCTCCACGTTCTTTCGCGAAAAGCAGATCGCAAAGCTGATGGCCAAGCGCCAGTAACGCCACCGCTGCCGCCGCGCAGCCACTATTGGGTACTGCCAGCGCATCCACTTCTGACCTTAAGAATCGAATTCTGACCTTAGCGTTGAGATGCTGGTTTTAGGCGCACATCTCGACGTCAAGGTCAGAACTCGATAGGCTCCGCACCCGCGGGGGCCTCCCACTTCGCGCTCCCGTGGGTCGCCGGCTCGCGAGCTCGCGCCGGGTCCCTCGCCCTATAGCGCCTTCCGGGCTCCCACCGCTCGCGAGCTCGCGTCGGGTCCCTCGCCCTATAGGCTTAGACCATGACTTCAAATGAAACACTCCGCTCCGACGGACGCACCAACAACCAGCTCCGCGACCTCACCATCACCCGTGGCTGGTCCAAGCAGGCCGAAGGCTCCGCCCTCATCGAATTCGGCAATACCCGCGTACTTTGCACCGCTTCCCTAACGCCCGGCGTGCCGCGCTGGCTCAAGGGCGAAGGAACCGGCTGGGTCACGGCGGAATACGCTATGCTGCCCCGCGCCACGAACACCCGCAACTCCCGCGAGTCCGTCAAGGGCAAAATCGGCGGCCGCACCCACGAAATCTCCCGCCTGATCGGCCGTTCACTGCGCTCCATCATCGATACCAAGGCGCTCGGCGAAAACACGATCGTCCTGGACTGTGACGTTCTGCAGGCCGACGGCGGCACCCGCACTGCGGCGATCACCGGCGCCTACGTGGCCCTGGCCGACGCAATTGCCTACGCCAAGGAAAACAAGTTGATCGCCAAGAACGCGAACCCCCTGATCGACACCGTCTCGGCCATCTCCGTCGGCATCATCGACGGCGTGCCCATGCTGGATCTGCCCTACGTTGAGGACGTGCGTGCCGAGACCGACATGAACGTTGTGGTCACCGGATCCGGCAAGTTCGTTGAAGTCCAGGGCACCGCCGAAGGCGCACCGTTCGACCGCGACGAGCTCAACCAACTCCTGGACCTGGCCCTGATCGGCACCACCGAACTGGCCCAAATCCAGCGCGACACCCTCGCCGGCTGATGACGCCCAAGCTGATCCTCGCCACCCACAACCAGGGCAAATTGCGCGAATTGCGTGAGCTGCTTCGCGGGCAGGTGCCGGGTCTGGATGTTGACACGGACGTGCTCGACGCCGGAGCGATCCAGGCGCCGGATGTCGCCGAAACAGGGGTAACCTTCGCAGAGAATGCGCGACTGAAAGCCCACGCCGTGGCGCAATTCAGTGGTGTCCTGGCCATTGCCGACGACTCCGGCCTGGCCGTGGATGTCTTGGGCGGTGCACCGGGCATTTTCTCGGCTCGTTGGGCGGGGAAGCACGGGGATGACACTGCGAACCTGAACCTGCTGCTGGCCCAGGTCTCGGACATCGCCGATGAACACCGCGGCGCCCGTTTTGTCTGTGCTGCAGCGCTGGCCAGTCCCGACGGCTCACTGGATGTTGTGGAGGAAGGGACGCTTGATGGAACTTTGCTGCACGAGCCTCGCGGTGAAGGTGGCTTTGGCTACGATCCCATCCTGGCGCCGGTAGGCATGGACATCTCGTGCGCCGAGCTGTCCAGCGCGGAAAAGAATGCCATCAGCCATCGCGGCAACGCATTCCGTGCGTTACTGCCGCACATCGTGAGGGCTCTCTCCTAGCAATTGCCGCTGTTTGAGCTTGTCGAAACCCTGCGTGCGCGCCCGGGAAGGTCTCGCTCCTCAGCCGCTCCCAGCGAGGAGAAACAAAAGGCGACCCCGGGCACTTGGCCCGGGGTCGCCGTCGTCCATGGAATGAAAGTTATGCCTCGGTGGCGTTCTTCCTGCGTCTGCCAGCGATGGCCCGCAGCAATTCGATGCCGATCGGGATGATGGAGACGGCCACGATGGCGATGAAGATGATGTCCAGGTTGTCGCGCACCCACGGCACCTTGTTGCCCAGAACGTAACCGAGGTACGTGACGCCGCCGGCCCAGGCAACTGCGCCAATGGCGTTGAAGAGCACGAACTTGCGCATGTCCATCTTGGCCACGCCCACAATGACAGGGACAAAGGTGCGCACGATCGGGACGAAGCGGGCCAGGATCAGGGCCTTGCCGCCGTGCGTTTCAAAGAATGCGTGAGCGGTGTCCACATGCTGCTTCTTGAAGAGCCTGGAATCGGGCTTGTTGAAGATGGCGGGGCCGGCCTTGTGGCCGATGAAATACCCCAGCTGGTTGCCGATGAAACCGGACACGATCAGCAGTGCCATCAACACCCAGATGTTCACCGGCATGGTGCCAGTGCTCACCAGCAGGCCGGCCGTAAACAGCAGGGAATCGCCGGGCAGAAAGAAGCCAACCAACAGACCGGTTTCGGCGAAGATGATGGCGCAGGCGATGACAACCACCCAGGCGCCGATGGCCTCGTTGCCAAGAATTGTCATGGGATCGAGCCAGTCGGGCAGGATCGCCAGGGCCGGAACGGTGCCATGGCCCATGAGCGCGGGCAGGGCAGAGTCACTCAAAGCAGAAATTATCACTATTCAAGATTACGGTACTTCCCTGAGCGCCAGCTCCACCCATAGGAGGATATTCGGGGTTGACAGCTCAGCCCAAGGTTAGATGCAACTGGCCCCGGTCTCCCTGCAGCAATTTGTCATCAGAAAGACGCTCGACGCCGGTGACCCCCTCGAGAGCGCAGCCGACGGGGCGGAGCCGGTGAAGCCGACCGGCACAGCAACCCGGGCAGAAGCAATACGATGAGCACCACAATGAACACCATGCCGGATCACATCGTGGGGCACCGGGCCCTGGGGGTGGTCAGGATGCAGCTCATCAACAAATGGACATTCCTGGGCATACCGGCTGTAATCATCGCCAACTCGTTTCTGCGCAGTGCCGGGAAGTCCTGGTTCACCCAATGGTTCTTCTACTTTGTCCTCATGATGTTCCTGTTCTCACTTGGGTTCTGGGCCGCTGATCGACGCCGGGCCACACCCTAAGTTGCCGGCTGGCCGCCGCCGCCCGTAATGCCCCACGCCGTCGATATATCTGCGGCACGGAGCATTATGGGCGGCGATCTATGCAGCGGACGGGCAGGATTGGCGGCATTTTTCAGGATGGACGGCAATTTGCGCCGGGACAGGCAGTACGACGGCGGTTCCGGACTCGTGCGCCCGCTCACCTTCGGCAAGCTCACTTTCGGCAAGCTCACCTTCGGCAAGCTCACTTTCGGCAAGCTCATCTTCGGCAAGCAGTGTCGGTGGACGGGGGTAGCCTTGAGGGGTGCCTCTGGACTTTACTGCAATCGATTTTGAAACCGCCAACGGATTTAGGGGTTCTCCCTGCTCCGTGGGCCTGACGAAGATCCGTGGCGGGGTGATTGTTGAAGAAGGCTACTGGCTCATGCGACCGCCGGAAGGCCACGACCACTTCGACTCGCGCAACATCACCATTCACGGAATCACCCCGGACGACGTGGCCGGTTCACCGCGTTTCCGCGATGTGTTCCCCGAGGTGAACGCGTTCATTGGCGGCGACCCGCTCGTGGCCCACAATGCCGCCTTCGACCTGGGCGTGATCCGCTCCGCGGCGGAAGTTTCCGGCATGGCTGCCCCCGCATTCGACTACGCCTGCACCGTGGTGCTCTCGCGGAAGAACTATTCACTGCCCTCATATTCGCTGCCATTTGTGGCCGAGGCAGCCGGGGTGCCGTTGCGAAACCACCACGACGCCACCGAGGATGCCCGCGCCTGCGCCGGCATCATGGTGGACATCGCCGGGTTGCACTCGGTTGAGTCCGTGCGCGGTGTGTTCGACGCCATGAGGCTGGCCATGCCGCATGTTGACGCCTACAACCCGGCGACGGACGGATTGTCCAAGGCCACCCGATCCGCGCTGGAAAAGATGGCGGAGATGCAGGCCGGGCTCGCGGCCGGCACCGCCCGCGGCGGCCGCTCCAGCTGGTCCACGGAAGGGCCCAATCCGGAACCCAACCACCACGCAGACATCGCTCACCCGTTGTACGGGCAGACCGTGGTCTTCACCGGCGATCTCGGTCTCGGGCGGCCCGAGGCGAAAATTATGGCCGCTGCCCAGGGCGCCCAGTGCGCCAGCAGTGTGACGCTGAAGACCACGGTCCTGGTGGTCGGCAGCGGGTTCACCGCGGTGGATCTGCGCAGCGGCCGGCTGACGTCCAAGGCCAAGCGTGTCCTTGACCTGCAGCGCCGCGGGCAGGGCATTGAGGTGCTGTCCGAGGGCGAATTCATGCAGATGGTCGGCTAGGCTGCCGGCGAGCTGAACCGCCCACGCCGGACCCTGCCCCGCCTTACTCGCCGGTAGTCAGTTTGATGAATTCACTGCCGAGGTGGCGGATGAGCTGGGGTGCCTCGCACAGTGCCAACCACGACGGCGGGAGTGCAGCTTCCCCGTAAAACGCGCCCAAGATGTTGCCTGCAATCGATGCGGTGGAGTCGCTGTCCCCGCTGTGGTTGGTGGCAAGCCGGATGGCGGCGAAGAAATGATCCACGGGTGAGACGGCGGCCGCTTCGGTTGCCAACACCGAATAGAGCGCAACGGCCAGGGCCTCTTCGGCCACCCAACCCAACCCCAGCGCGTCGGTGAGGGAATCGCCGGCGAGGGGTCCGCCGTCGGACGTGGGAAGGGAAGCGGAAGAAGCAGGCAGTGCCAGGGCGGCATCGAGACGGGCCATGAGTTCGGCATCGGCGGTGGACTCGGCGGCGGCACGGTCCCGGGCAGACTCGGCGGCCGCGCGCAGGGAAAGCCCGCCAATGACCAGTTGGTGGATGAGCCAGCTGAACGCGCCGGAGGACTGGCGGGCGGCGGGGTGTCCGTGGGTCAGCGAGGCGGCATCGGAACTCATTTTGTAGATGGTTTCGGCGTCAACGTTGGGTACCAGCCCGTAGGGGGCCGAGCGCATGACGGTGCCGCAGCCCTTCGAATCGGGGTTGACGGGCCGGGCCACGGTGCCCATTTCGCCCGTGGCCAGCCCGCTCAGGCACGCGTTGCCGGGGTGGCGCTGGTGGTGGAGCACGCTTTGGCGGTCAATCCATCGCGGGGACTGCTCGGGAGCGTGATCGGGGGCGGGCACGGACTGGGTTTTGAGCCAGCGCAGGTAGGCGAGCCACTGGCAGGCGTTGATATCGGCGCCGATGCCATCGTTGGCCCATTCGAGCACGTCCAGCAAGCCATCCAGAGTGTACAGAGTCATTTGGGTGTCATCGGAAAAATGCGGGACGCCGTGCGACTGGGACAGGTCCAGCAGCAACGCGGAACCATACTTCGCGCGGATTTGCTCCAGTGAATCGAACTCGACGAGGTAGCCGAAGGAATCACCCAGCGCGCCGCCCAGCAGGGTGCCCTGGACACGGCTGGCAAAGTCGGCTGGGGCAGTGGTGGGAGCTGGAGTTGTCATGGTTCCAATTTACCGCCACTGCGGGCTGCCGGCGCGGCTCAGACGCGGGCGGGGCCCGGAAAGTGTCCGCCCACACATCCCGGCGCCGCGTGCACAGTAGAATCGAAGGCGGGGACGACGCCGTCCCACCCCACACTTTGCACAAAACCCACGAGGAGATCCATGCGCGAGCCCGCCTGGCGACGGACCGGCAAGACCCCGGACTACCGATTTTCCTTGGCCAACGAGCGTACCTTCCTGGCCTGGGTGCGCACGGCCCTGGCGCTGTTGGCCGGCGCCGTGGCAATCGACCAGCTCGCACCGGAGATTGCGCCGCCGTTGATCCGCATCATCCTGTGCATGGTGCTGGCCGGCATTGGCGCAGTGCTGGCGATCGTCAGCTACCGTCGTTGGGCACATCAGGAACAGGCCATGCGCAATGATGCGGAACTGCCGCACTCCTGGCTCATGCTCGGCATGACCGTGATTGTTTCCGTCGCCGCCATCATCTTTGCCGTGCTGATCATGGTCAGGCCCTGAGTTGTCCGGTCCTGAGGTGCCGGCGGAAGCCTTTGTGCGCGACCCGGGGTTGCAGCCCGAGCGCACCGCGTTGTCCTGGCGCCGGACCATCATGAGCGCCGTGGTGGCCGACATCCTGATATGGCGCGGCTGGCTGAACTCCTTTACCGGAGAGGGCGCCACTCCCGGAGCGGGCGCCGGCGTGGGCAATGCGGTGGGCAACGCGGCGGGCGCCGCGGTGGGCAACGGCGCCCAACAGATCGGACTGGGTATCTGCGCCGCGATGGCCTGCGTCACCACCCTTATCCTGGTGTGGTGCGCCGTCTCGCGCATCCGCCTGCTGCATGCGGGCCTGGAACCGTTGGAATCCAGCGCCCACATTGCCGTTCCTGCTCATATGTTACGTACAGCCTCGGCCGCTATAGTTGCTCTGGCTGCAGCCACCGTGACCGCGTTGGCGTTGGGAATGTAGTTCCCTCAGCAGGGCAGCCGCCATCAGTTTTTGTTTCCTAGTTCGAAGGATTTTCTCCCATGACTTCATCCGGAACTGCCACGGCACCGGTGCACGCCTATCCGCTGGGCACCCGTGTTGCCATTGAGGGCCTGGGCAGCTTTTTCATTGTCTTCGCCGGGCTCGGCACGGCACTTTTCAGCTCCGGCGGTTCGGGCTACACCGTGGGCTTTGCGTACGGCCTGGCCATGGTGGCGGCGATCGTTTGCTTCGGGCACGTCTCCAACGGCTTCTTCAATCCCGCTTTCTCCTTGGGCATGGCGGTTGCCGGCCGGCTGAAGTTCTCCGCGGCGCTGCTGTACATGGTGGCCCAGACGGTGGGCGCCGTGCTGGCCTCGGCCGTGTGGCTGGCCATGATGAAGGTCATGCCTGCCGGTGCCGCCCCCGAAACGCCCAAACTCTTCAGCGCTCTGGCCAACGGGTTTGATGCGCATTCGCCCTCCCAAGTGCCCATGATCGGTGTGCTCATTGTGGAGTTGGTGGCCGTGGCCATCCTGACCGCCATGCTCTTGGGCGCCACGTCCGTGCGCAACAAGTCCGTGCTTGGCCCTGTTGCGGTGGGCCTGGCGTTCGCCGTTGCCGTGTCCATCACCATGCCGCTGACCAACGGTTCGCTCAACCCGGCCCGCGCCACGTCGGTCGTGTTCCTCGCGGAGTCGTGGGCCGCCGGCCAGCTCTGGCTGTTCTGGCTGGCGCCCCTCTTCGGTGCCGCCCTGGCCGCCGCCATTTACCGTTCCTTTGCTCCGTCCAAGGCCCTTCCCGCCGTGATGGACGACGACGAGACGTCCTTGGCTGCCCCGGCGCCCGCGCCCGCCGTGGTTGCGGATGCCGACGAGGACCAGGCACCTTTCGCACCTGTTCCGGCGTCGAGCGTCAACACTGCAACCCTGGACGAGGGAGACGCTGCTGCAGTGAAGACTCAGCGTTCCGTGGATGACGCGCAGGCGTTCTTCGACGAACCCAAGAAGTAGCACAAGCACTCCACAACAGGCCCGTTCCGGGATCCATTGGCACCATGCCGGCGGATCCCGGAGCGGGCCTGTTTTTGCTGGGCGGACGGGCTGGCCGGATAGAGTGAAGGGATGCTGATCTTCTCCCTCCTGCTCCTTGCCGCCGCCTCCCTGGGCATTGCCACGATGAACCACGCGTGCGCCGTCGGGAAGATCAGGAAGAATGCGCTGGTGGGGATCAGGACCACGAAAACCATGGTCAACGAGGACACCTGGCGCGCCGGACACGAAGCTGCCGTGCAGCCCATGTGGGTCAGCGGCATTGCTGCGGCCGCCATCTCGCTGGCCGGCCTGTTGTTCCTGGATTCGCCCTCCACCCAGGTCGTCATGGCGTTGCTGGCGTGTGCGCTGCTGCTCATGGCTGTCATCTACGGCGCCAAGGTGGCCAATGTGGCCGCCGAAGAAGTGCTCACGCAGGAGAAGTCGCGCCGCTAAGCCGGCCGGGCGCCCCGTTCCTGGAATGTCGGTGTCCTCCGCTAGCGTTGTACCCATGAAACTGCTGCACACCTCAGACTGGCATTTGGGCCGCTCCTTCCACGGGGTGGGGACCCTCAACGCGCAGCGTCGTTTTGCCGACCAGCTGCTGGAGACCGTCGCCGCTGAAAAGGTCGACGTCGTGCTGATCGCCGGGGATGTGTACGACCGCGCGCTGCCGGGCGTGGACGTGGTGAACCTCTTTGATGACATCCTGGCCAGGCTGAACCGGGCCGGGGTGCAGGTGGTGATCAGCAGCGGCAACCACGACTCCGCCACGCGCCTCGGATTTGGCGGCAGGCTGCTGGAAAGCGCCGGCGTGCACCTGCGCACCCGCGTGGCGGATCTTGCCGTGCCGGTGGTGCTGGAGATTGACGATGCCGGGACGCAGCTGGCCATTTACGGCATTCCGTACCTTGAGCCACGTCTGGTGGCGGAGGAACTGGGTGTGGAAACCGGCACGCACTTCACCGTGACCGAGGCGGCGCTGGGGCAGATTGCGGCCGATCTGGCGCGGCGCCCGGCCGGGACCGCCTCAGTGGTCATGGCGCACACCTTTGCCAGCGGTGGCGCCACCTCCGCCAGCGAACGGGACCTGTCCATTGGCGGCGTCGGTGCCGTGCCGCTGGACCTGTTCGAACCTTTCACCTACTCGGCCCTGGGCCACCTGCACGGCCGCCAAAAACTGAGCGAATCGGTGCGATATTCCGGCTCGCCGCTGCCGTATTCCTTCTCCGAGGCTGCCCACGTCAAGGGCGGCTGGCTGCTGGAGATCACAGCGGAGGGGCTGGGCGAAGTACGCAAGATTGACTGGGCGCCGGAGCGGGCTCTGAGCATTCTCAGCGGCAAACTGGAAGAACTGCTCGCCGCCGACGATTACGCGTACGCCGAAGACACGTTCTGCCAAATCACGCTGACGGACAACGACCACCCTGCCCTGGCCATGGAGCGGCTCCGCACCCGGTTCCCTCATACACTGGTGCTGCTTTTCGCACCGGAAAATGCGCGCGAATCCAGCGCCAAAAGCTATGGCGAGCGCATTGCCCAGGCAACGGATGAGCTGGATCTGTGCTGCGGTTTCCTTGACCATGTGCGCCAACGGGCCGCGAACGACGACGAGCAACAAGTCTTGCGCGCAGCCTTGGCTGCCGTGCGGGAACAGGAGGGCGCACTGTGAGGATTCACCGTCTTGAAATTCAGGCCTTCGGCCCCTTTGCCGGGCGTGAAGTGGTGGACTTTGACGCCTTGGGGGCGCAGGGCCTCTTCCTTCTCAATGGTGCCACGGGGGCAGGGAAAACCACGGTTCTGGACGCCATTGCCTATGCACTTTATGGGCAGGTGCCCGGTGCGCGGCAAGGCGCCGTCGCCCAATTCCGCAGCCATCACGCCGCCGAAGGCGTGGCTCCGGAAATCATTTGCGAGTTCAGTGCCGGCGGAAGGCGTCTGGAAGTGCGCCGCAGTCCGGAGTGGATGCGCCCGCGTCTGCGCGGGACGGGGACCACACGGGAGATGGCCAGCACCCAGCTGCGCGAGTACACGGCAGCAACCGGCTGGGAGGTCAAATCCACCCGCAACGATGAAGCTGCCGCCGAAATTCAGGCACTGCTCGGCATGAACCTGGCCCAATTCACCAAGGTCGTTCTGCTGGCACAGGGCGACTTCGCCGCTTTTCTCCGCGCCACGCCGGAGGACCGCCAGACGCTGCTGCAGAAGCTGTTCGGCACCGATATTTTCAAGGATCTTGAAGCCCGGCTGATCAATGATGCCAAGATAGCCAATGCCGACGTGGCGGCCGGGCTGGGCCAGCTTGCCGCGACGGAGCAACTGGCCCGCAGCCAGTCTGCGCGGGTCCTGGCCGACGTGCAGGACCGTCGGGGGAGCCAAACATCCGGGGTGAACGACGATCATGACAACGACGGCGATCTGGTTGACGAGGACGACGACAGCGGCGCGGAGGATGCCGGTGGGCTGGCCGGAATTGATTTGTTCACCTGGTTGGAGGGGCGGCTGGGAGCGGCCGTTGATGCCTCGAGCGTTCGGGCCGCCAGCGCACAACAGGGCAACGAGGCAGCAGCACTGGCCGTGCAGGAAGCGCAAGCGCGCAACCACAGGCATCAGGCCTTGGCCCGGGCGGTGGCGGCCT
>JBBPZC010000133.1:0-3944 GCA_038199275.1 Actinomycetales bacterium | reverse complement strand
GTTGGGCCCTCAGATCCGAGGGCCCCAATTCGCGGGTCGCCAAGGACCCGCGAATTGGGAGGATCTGGGGATTAGCTTGCTGCTTCAACCGCCTGCTGTGCCGTGGTCAGTGCGGCCTTGATGTCTTCCTTGCTGACCGTGCCGCCTGAGGCGACAGTGGCGAACATCTGGTTCATGGCCTTGCCGACGGTGCTTTCGAACTGGTCTTCAGCGGGGACCAGCGGAAGCGGCTTGGACTTGTTCTCGTAGATGTCGGAGAAGGTCTTGGCCAGTTCTGCGTTGTCGGTGAAGCTCGGAGTGACTCCTGCCAGGACGGGCAGGGCAGCGAAGGGCTTGTCCAAGGTGGCCTGGGTTTCTTCACTGGTCATGAACTTCACGAACTCCAAGGCAGCATCCTTGTTCTTCGTGTTCTTGAAGATGGACATGTTGATACCGGCCACCATGGTGGCGATGTCCTTGCCTGCGGCGGGGGCCGGGTAGGCAACTACACCAAAGGCGTCTTCTGCCATGCCCTGTGATGCGATGGAGCTGTTGGCGTTGTTCTGGCTCAGAACCATGGCTGCCTTGCCGTTGGCAAAGTCATTGATGGCTTTGGTTGCATTGTCGTACTGGGCGTCGCCTGGATTTACAACCTTGTCCTTCTGCATCAGGTCCAGGTAACGGGAGATGCCGTCCACTATGCCGTCAGAGGTGAACGTGGGCTTGCCGTCAGCGTCGAAGAACTCCGAGCTGTTCTGAGCCGCGTTGATGAAGGCGAAGTGGGAGTTTTCCGTGTAGCTGCCCGCAGCCAGGGAGAAGCCGTGGACATCGCCGGTGGTCAGCTTCTGCGCCGCGCTCACCATTTCTTCCCAGGTTGTGGGAGGTGTAATCCCGGCATCCTTGAACATGGCTTTGTTGTAGTACAGGCCGTAGGCCAGACCGTACAGCGGCACCGAGGTGGGATCTTCGCCGGGGATTCCGCCGGTGTCCATGGCGGTCTTGACGAACTTGTCCTTGCCGCCAATGGCGTCGAAGGCTGCGGAATCGAACGGCATGAACGCGCCGGTGGACTGCAGGGAGGCGGCCCAGGTGTTACCAATATTCAACACATCGGGGGCCTGCCCGGAAGTGACGGCCGTTTGGATGCGGGTCTGAAGATCGTTCCAGCCAATGACCTCAAGGTTGACCTTGATGCCGGTCTGCTCCTCAAACTTCTTCAGTTCGGGAGTGAGCACTTCCTTGTCATTGTCCAAGCTGGTGCCCTGGTTGCTGGCCCAGTAGGTCAATGTCTTGCCACCTCCATCGGTGGATTCGTTGCCGGCGCCTCCGCTACAGCCAGTGGCTGTAATGGCGAAAGCAGCGATGGCGGCCGCTGCAGCAATAGTACGTAATTTCACTTCGGTGACTTCCTTGTCTGTGGGGAATTTCCGCAATACCTGAGGTCGGGGAGTTTTGAAACCGCACAAAACCCGACGTGAACCCAAACCTAGAACAACTTCTGCCGATCGTCAATCATAAGTAGGAAAATATCTGAACCCTTATGGACTTGAGACTTCCAAAGCACTTCTGGAGCTCAAGCCAGCGCGCCTGTCTGACGCGGTGATCCTGAAAAAAGTAACCGGAAACACGGGGTTCTTGGTGCTGGCAATGCCGTGTAACCAGCGTAACTGAACCGGTTCAGCAATGAACCCTTGTTATCAACTCGTTATGAAGCGAAGGGAATCCGACACCAGCCCCAAGGAACGAAAGTCCCTGGGGAAACCTGCTAAAAAGGGTTGCTTCCCAGGCTCTCTCGAGGCCGCAGGACGCCGGGCTTTGCATCGATGATGCGTGGCTCATGACCGGCGATCAAATCCATGAGAAGCACCGCTGCATTGCGTCCCAGATCCGCCACGTTGCGACCAAGGGCCGCGACACCCGGGGAACTGAGCCGGCACAGAATGGAATCGTCCCAGCTGACCACGGAAACCTGCCCGGGCACACCCAGCCCCAAACGCTTGAGCGATTGCAAACCGCCCACAGCCATCAGGTCATTGCCATAGATAATCGCCGTTGGGAACTCCGGTGCCCCCGGAACCAAGCCGGCCATGAGCGCAACGGTGGCCAATCCGCCGTCGTCCGCGGAATAGTCCGAAGGACTCAAGGCCACGCTCATTCCCAGCCGCGCGGCATGGGCGGTGATTTCCGCGACCTTGCGCTCCTCGTGCAACAGCTCAACCGGGCCTGAAACAAAGGCAATCCGCCGGTGCCCACGGGCATGCAGGGCCTCGACGACGGTTTTTGCATCCGCCCCCTGGGACACCGAAACATTGGAGCTCCGGGCCGAGGCGGGAACATCAACTCCGGCACCCAGGCGCACATACGGCAGCCGGAAACGATCCAGCAGAGGCGGGCGGGGATCGTCGCGGACGTGGTCAAAAAGAATGACACCGTCAACGCGGCGCTCCCCCGCCCACCGTTCATAGACGCTGAGGTCGCGCTTGGCCTTGTCGGCGACCGCGCGCGGGTCCACCATGCGCAGCATCAAGGACATCTCATGGGCGCCCAGGACAGCTTCGATGCCGGCGAGGATGCTCATGTAAAACGGTTCCGTGCCGATCTGTTCGGGGTCGCGGTAGAGCACGATTCCCACCGCTTCGCTGCGGGATTGCGAGAGGGCACGGGCGCTGGAACTGGGGTACCAGCCGAGCTCGCGGGCCAGATCCAGCGTGCGCGCACGAGTGGAATCGCTGACACCGGGCTGGCCGTTGAGCGCGTAAGAGACCGATGCCTTCGAAATGCCCAAGCGGCGGGCCAGATCCGAGATTGTGACCTTGTTGGCTGGTACGGAGTTCATGCCGTTCACGCCTGCGTATGCGCGGCAACGAGGCGTTCCACGGAGGCCGGGGCAAGAATGTGGTCAATCACCATCCGACCGGCCCCCAAAACCCCGGCGTGGTCCGCGGCCATTGACTGCACAATCCGCAGCCGCGCGGTGGCCAACGGAAGCGAGCGCTGGTACACAATCTCGCGCACGCCGGCCATGAGGTATTCCCCGGCCGAGGACAGCCCCCCGCCAATCACGATGACCGATGGGTTGAGCAGGTTTACGGAGGCAGCCAGCACATCTCCAATGTCGCGCCCGGCCTGACGCATGGCCTGGATTGCAGCAAGATTTCCGCGTCGGGCCAGCTCCAGAACCTCTTCGCCGGTGCTCACCGGGATGCCCTCGGCACTCAGCGCCGCCGCCACTGCGGGACCCGAAGCCATGGCCTCCAGACAGCCGTAATTGCCGCACCGGCACAGCACTTCACCGCCTCGAGGCACCCTCACGTGCCCAATATCCCCGGCGGTTCCGTCAGCGCCACGCTGCAGCAGCCCGCCGCTGATGATGCCCGCGCCAATGCCGGTGGCAACCTTGATGAAGAGCAGATCCTGCGCCTCGGGCCAGTAGTTGGCGCGCTCACCCAGGGCCATAATGTTCACATCATTGTCCACAAGCACGTCGGCCGCAAAGCGTTGCTGGACGTACGCCGGGACGTCAAAACCATCCCAGCCAGGCATGATGGGCGGGCTCGCCGGCCGGCCGGTGGAATGCTCAACCGGTCCGGGCAGTCCGATGCCAACGCCTGCCAATTCGCGTTCATGCCGGCCCGCCTGGCCAAAGACGCCGCTGCACAAATCCAGCACCTGATCCAGCACGGCTGTGGGGCCGGCGGCGACGTCTATTGACTCCCGCAGTTCACTTAGCACCCGTCCGCTGAGATCGGTCAGCGCTATCAATACGTGCCGGGCACCAATGTCCACGGCCAGAATCACGCGGGAGGATGGATGAAAGGCAATGCGCGACGGCGGCCGCCCACCTGAGGAGATCCCCTCGCCTGCCGGGCCAATGAGTCCCGCTGCACTCAGTGAGTCGATGCGGGCAGCCACGGTGGAGCGTGCCAGTCCCGTCATTTCGGCCAATTCCGCCCTGGTGCGCGCCT
>JBBPZC010000132.1:0-13798 GCA_038199275.1 Actinomycetales bacterium | reverse complement strand
GGGCGTTTTCCAGCATGACCGTGACGGCGTTGGCCGGGCCGATCAGCCGGGGGAGCAGGTACACCCCGCCCCAGCCGGGCACCAGGCCCAGGAAGGCTTCGGGCAGGGCGAGGGCGCCCGCGCCGGTGGAGACCGTGCGGTAGTTGGCGTTGAGTGCGATTTCGAGGCCACCGCCCAGGGCAACGCCGTTGATGAATACGAAGCTCGGCACGCCCAGGTCGTTCAGGGTGGAGTAGACGTCGTGGCCCAGCTGGGCCATCCATAGGGCCGCTTCCGGGTCCTTCAGGCTCTTCACGGCTGAAAGGTCGGCGCCGGCGGCCAGGAAGAACGGCTTGCCGGTGACGCCCACGCCCGCGATTTCGCCGCGCGCTGCACGCTCGCGTTGGGCTTCCAGAACTGTGCCTAGTTCCACGAGCGTGTTGGGTCCCAGCGTGCTGGGGCGGCGGTGGTCAAGGCCGTTGTCCAAGGTGATGAGGGCGAACGTGCCGGCGCTCGGGGCCCCGTCCACGCGTGGCAGTGCAATGTCCTGGACGTAGGAGTGCGTCACGACCTCGTCGGGGAACAGCTCTGCCAGCTTGTTGAAGTCCTGGGCGCTCATGCTGCGCTCCCTTCGGTGGTGGTTGCGTTGAAGTGCGGGTTTTCCCAAATGACGGTGGCGCCCATGCCCAGGCCAATGCACATGGTGGTCATGCCGTATTGCACGGAGTGGTCTTCCTCGAACTGGCGGGCCAGCTGGTTCATGAGCCGTACACCGGAGGATGCGAGCGGGTGGCCTACGGCGATGGCACCGCCGTAGCGGTTGACCCGGGGGTCGTCGTCGGCAATGCCAAAGTGGTCCAGGAAGGACAGCACCTGGACGGCGAACGCCTCGTTGATTTCGATCAGGCCAATGTCTTCGATGGTGAGCCCGGCCAGGCGCAGTGCCTTTTCGGTGGCGGGGACGGGACCAATGCCCATGACCTCGGGAGCGACGCCGGCAAAGGCATAGTTGACCAGGCGCATCTTGACAGGCAGTCCCAGCTCCGCGGCTGCGTCTGAGGATGCGAGAATGGCGGCCGTGGCGCCGTCGTTCAGTCCTGCGGCGTTTCCGGCGCTGACCCGGCCGTGGGCACGGAACGGGGTGCGCAGCGAGGCAAGGTCTTCCACGGTGGTGCCGGGGCGCGGCGGCTCATCGACGCTGTTGACGGTCCAACCGGCGCCGGGCTTGAGCGTGGCCACCGGCACCAGATCCGGCTGGATCTGGTCCTTGGCGTAGGCCTGGGCGAGTTTTGCCTGGCTGGCCACGGCGTACGCGTCGGTGCGGTCCTTCGTGATGGCGGGGAAGCGGTCATGCAGGTTCTCTGCCGTGTTGCCCATATTCAGGGCGGCCGGGTCCACGATGCGCTCGGACATGAAGCGGGGGTTCGGGTCGGCGCCGGCTCCCATGGGGTGATGGCCCATGTGCTCCACGCCGCCGGCAATGACCACATCGTAGGCACCAAAGCCGATGCCGGACGCCGTCGTGGTCACAGCGGTCATGGCCCCGGCGCACATGCGGTCAATGGCAAAGCCCGGAACCGACTGGGGCAGTCCCGCCAGCAGTGCCGCCGTGCGACCGATCGTCAGGCCCTGATCGCCAGTCTGCGTGGTGGCGGCAATGGCGACGTCGTCAATGCGCTCGGCAGGCAGGGACGGGTTGCGGCGCATCAATTCGCGGATGCACTTCACCACCAGGTCGTCCGCGCGGATGTTGGCGTAAATGCCCTTTTCCCCGGCCTTGCCAAAGGGTGTGCGGACGCCGTCTACAAAGACCACGTCCCTAACTTGCCGATTCGCGCTCACGTTTAGCTCCTTGTTTGCAAAGATGCGGATACCGCCCAGCCTAGAGGTCTTGGCAGGGCCGTGTGTTTAACATCATGTTACTCGTGGGTAACTTTGGGGCAAAATCGCCGGGCGTGGCTGGCGCGGGGGAGGAAAGCCAGGGCAGAGGAAGGCAGGGGAGAGGCGGAGACGCGGGAAAGGCGGTCGCGGCGGCAAAAAAGAAATCGAGTGTACGTTTACACGCAATGATTTTAAAAAACATTGCGCACAAACGTACACTCGATCGCTATTGAGGCCAGGTGCATCCGGGCGGGGCGTGTGGTGTGGTGGTGTGGCGCGGTGGTCTTGCCCGCCACCGGCTGCCCGCTACGCGGCGTCGTCGTCGTGCTTGGACTTCTTTTCCTCGAGCGGGTCGGGGCACACAAAGGAATCCGTGAGCAGTGCCGCGGTCAGTTGGATCTGCCAGGGACGGGCGCCAAGTTCCACCAACGCTGCGGAGACTGAATCGACGTCGAGCGAGACCGGCGGACGCCAGCAAATACGGCGCAGGTGGTCGGGCGTGAGGATGTTCTCGGCCGGAATGTTCAATTCTTCGGAGAGCTGGCTCAGGCGCGGACGGACCGTGGCGAGCCGGGCGGCGGCGTCGTGGTCGCGTTCGGCCCACACCCGCGGCGGCGGCGGTGCATTGTTGGGAACCTGCAGCGGGGGCAGGTCGGTGCTGGCTTTCGCGCTCTGGATGGCGTGAAGCCACTTGGGTGCGTCGCGCTTGGCGGACCGGCCGTGGAATCCGGGGAGCGAGAGCAGCGCCGGCACCGTGGTGGGCATGCCCTTGGCAGCGGCAATAATGGCCGAGTCGGGGATCAGGCGCCCCGGTGCGATGTCGCGGTGTTGGGCCAGCTTGTCGCGGGTTTCCCACAGCTCCCGCACGGCAGCGAGCTGGACCCGGTTGCGGATGGTGTGCGAACCGGACGTGCGCCGCCACGGGTCCACGCGTGGAGCGGGCACGCCGGCGTCGATCAGGTGCTGGAACTCTTGGGCCGCAAAATCCAGCTTGCCACCGTCCTGCAGCAGCGCCTGCAGTTCCTCTTCAAGGTCAACCAGCACCTCCACGTCCAGGGCGGCGTAGCGAAGCCAAGACTCAGGCAGGGGGCGGGTGGACCAGTCGGCGGCCGAGTGCTCCTTGGCCAGATGGAATCCAAGCAGGGATTCGACGACGGCGCCGAGCCCCACCCTGGGCAGTCCGGCAATGCGGGCGGCCAATTCGGTGTCAAAGAGCCTATCGGGCCACATGCCGACGCCGGCCAGGCACGGCAGATCCTGGCTGGCCGCATGTAGAATCCATTCGACGCCGCGCAGCGCCTCGTCCACAACTTTCAAGTCTTCAAAAGCTTCAGCGTCGATGAGCCACGTGCCGGCGCCTTCGCGGCGGATCTGCACCAGCATGGCGCGCTGGCCATAGCGGAAGCCGGAGGCTCGTTCGGTGTCCACGGCCGCCGGGCCCGTGCCTGCCGCCAAGGCTGCGACACAGCGGCGCAGCGCCGGCGCGGTGTCCACGACGGCGGGAATGCCGTCACGAGGCATGTCCAGATCCACCAATTCGGGCAGTTCACCCAGTTCAACCTGGACCCCATCAATCACTACGGAGGTGAGAGGTTCGGGCGCTAGATCGGTGCTGATGCGCCCTGGAGAACCTGCGGGGGAGCTGCTCCGGCGACTGGGGGCGGCGGAACTGTGGCCGTGCGCCGAGGTGGATATTTTGGCCCTGGCGCGGCTGTGTGCGCTTGAATCTGGATTGCTCATGATGCCCTTAGTCTACCGAATGGAGAACCGTAGCCTTGCGAGACCACTTGCCGCGATCGTGACGGCCGCGGCCGCCCGGCACGGAGCGCAGCGGATCTGCCGTTGGGATGACCTGTTCCGAAGTGACGACGCGACTCCAGGCAAGGTGGTTGCGCACGTGCAACTAACGGGGTTAGCGTGTCACCAATGGCCCTGTGGGCCACGCCCTTACCGGTTTGCGACGCAGATATTCTTTGCAGCATTATCCGTGCCTTTCCTTGCGTCAAGGCCGCTCAGGCAAGCGCTCGTCTAACGGAGGTTGGCACGATGGTTGATCGTATCGCTGAAATCTGGGGTACCCGTACACCGTACGGAAGGGATGAACGGTGGCCGGTGCGGGTGGATCAGGTCCTCGCCGAGGGAGTCACCGAGGAAGATGTCGAAAAGTGGGTCCAATCAGCGTGCGTGCTGTGCAGCAACGGCTGCGGCATCGACATCGCGGTCAAGGACGGTTCCATGGTGGGTGTTCGAGGCCGGGCCGTGGACATCGTCAACCACGGCCGGCTCGGGCCCAAGGGCCTGTTTGCCAGCTGGCAGGGCGTGGACAACAAAGACCGCCTCACAAAACCGCTGATCCGTGAGAACGGCGAATTGGTTGAGACTGACTGGAACACCGCGATGGAGCGGATAGTCTCCCACAGCCGCACCCTGCTTGACACCAGGGGTCCGCTGTCGCACGGGTTCTACACCAGCGGGCAGTTGTTCCTGGAGGAATACTATGCGCAGGCAATTATTGGCAAGGCCGGCATCGGCACCCCACACATGGATGGGAACACCAGGTTGTGCACGGCGACCTCCGCGGCAGCGATGAAGGAATCTTTCGGTTCCGACGGGCAGCCTGGCAGCTACGTCGACATTGACGAGTGCGATGCCATGTTCCTTTTTGGCCACAACATGGCCGAAACGCAGACTGTTTTATGGTCGCGGGTTCTTGATCGTTTGGCAGGACCCAATCCGCCACGGGTGGTCTGCGTCGACCCACGCACCACTGACGTGGCCCGGCAAGCCGAAGTGCATTTGCCGGTGCGGCCAGGGACCAACCTTGCCCTCATGCATGGTTTGGTGCGTGAATTGTTTGTTCATGGGTGGATTGATCCGGACTACATTGATCAGCACACCATGAACGTGGACGAACTGCGTTCCACTGTTGAACCGTGGACACCGGAGGCAGTGGCGGAAACTTGTGGGGTGGACGCCGGAGATGTCCGGCATGCCGCTGAAATCTTCGGCACCTCAGAGAGAGTGCTCTCGACGGTCCTGCAGGGCTTCTACCAGTCATCCCAGGCAACGGCGTCCTCGTGTGCTGTGAACAATCTGCACTTGCTCCGCGGCCTTCTCGGTAAGCCGGGGTGCGGCGTCCTGCAGATGAATGGCCAACCAACGGCACAGAACAATCGTGAGTGCGGCGCTGACGGGGACCTGTCCGGTTTCCGGAACTGGGAGAACCCGGAGCACATTCAGGAGCTGGCGGATCTGTGGAACGTGGATCCCTCGATCATTCCGCACTGGGCTCCCCCTACCCATGCGATGCAGATCTTCCGCTATGTGGAGCAGGGTTCCATCGAGTTTTTATGGATCTCGGCCACGAACCCGGCCGTATCGATGCCGCAGCTGCCGCGCATCCGGGACATCCTGTCTTCGCCCGATCTTTTCCTCGTGGTTCAGGACATGTATCTGACCGAAACAGCACAGTATGCCGACGTCGTCCTGCCGGCGGCCGGGTGGGGTGAGAAAACCGGGACGTTCACCAACGTCAACCGCACCGTCCACCTGTCCGAGAAGGCCATTGAACCACCAGGGGAGGCACGCAGCGATCTCGATACCTTCCTGGACTACTCCCGGCGCATGGGATTCAGTCAGCTCGATGGAAGTCCACTGCTGACGTGGGAAGGCCCGGAGGACGCCTTCAACGCGTGGCGCGAATGCTCCCGCGGCCGTCCGTGTGACTACACCGGAATCACTTACGACCGTCTCCGGGGTGGCAGCGGCATCCCCTGGCCGTGCAACGACGAACATCCGGACGGCACCGTCAGGCTCTACGGAGAGGGTGTCTTTCCCACCGATCCGGACTACAGCGAAACGTACGGTCACGACCTGCTCACCGGTGCAACGGTGGGTCCCCAGGCCTACAAGGCCATGGCTCCGGCCGGACGCGCCATCTTTAAGACCGCGCCATACCATCCGGCCCACGAAACACCGGACGAGGAATACCCTTACCGGTTCACCACCGGCCGCACCGTCTACCACTTCCACACACGCACCAAAACAGCGCGCTCACCCCAGCTCAACGACGCCGCACCGGACGCCTGGGTGGAAATGTCCGTCAATGATGCCGCAGCCCAGGGGCTCAGCGAAGGAGCGATTGTCCGGGTGGAATCCAGGCGCGGGTACATCACCGCACCCGTCCGGATCAGCGATATCCGTGACGGCAGCGTCTTTGCGCCCTTCCACTACGGGTACTGGGATATGCACGGAGCCCCCAATGGACGGCACCGGGCAGCCAATGAGTTGACGATCACCGAGTGGGATCCGGTGTCCAAACAACCGGTCCTAAAAAATGCCGCGGTCAGAGTCAGGAAAGTCGGGGAAGGCACGGGGGTTTCACCTGCCCCCACAACGACGGCGTCCCGGCCCGCCAAGCGGGGGCGGATGTTGCCCACTGTCGGTGGCCCAGGCGCCCAAGCGAAGGAAACCATAGCCCCCGTCGACCCGCCCGCCGTCGCCACAAAGGAGGAAAGGGCATGAAACTCCCTGTTTATCTTGGCCTGCTCCATCAATCCGAAGGCATGCTTGCTGAATCGTTCCGTCAGGTGGCCGAAGGACACGGTCATGAACCCGACGTCCATTTCCTCTGTCTGGCCCTCGCCGCACAGTGCGACGAGCATCAAAAGGCACTCGCCCCGATCATTGACCGGTATGGGGAAACCATGGACGGCGACGAACCGGAACGACTCCACGCCCAGGGGCTGTCGGAGACCCGGTCCGGGCCGATCGGCCTGCTCCGTGACCTGCAGGACCTCTACCTGCTCGCAAGTCTCGTTGACATCACGTGGACCATGATCAAACAGGCGGCGCAGGGACTGCGGGACACTGAACTTCTGTCCGTCGTCGCCAAGTGCGACGGCCAGACCAGTACCCAACTAAAGTGGCTGCAGACCCGCATGAAACAAGCCGCACCACAAGCACTCATCGCAGCCCGATAGCCCCGCGTCAGCGGACTGGTTCCCCCGCCCCTCCGTTGAAGTTTTAGATAATGCCGCTCCCCGCTGTTGAGGTTTGAGAAGGTGACGTGTCCTCCGCCGCGACTTCCGCCTGGACCGGTGCTTATCTAAAACCTCAACGGGGAAATGTTGCGTCCGGGCCGACCGCGGCCGTACCCGGCCTGGTGGAGTGTCCACGGTGAAAGCGCAGGTCGACCGGATGGAGGCTACGGTTCGGGCCACTTTCTGCGCGGAGATAGCAGCGTCACGCCTTCCGGAACCGGGGGCAGGCCGGCGAAGGTGCACAGGATGTTGCCCCACGCCTCAAGATGGGTGTTGACATCCGTTCCGTCCGGCGTCCATGAGGCGCGCAGTTCAAGATCGATCGTGTCCGGGCGTGCCGCCAGTGCGCCATAGCTCTCGGAGAGGATCCGGGTGGCCGTCCCGCCGGCGTTGCTGTAAAGCGCGCCCTGCTCCTCGAGTGATTCCACCAGCCATGCCCATGCGACGTTGCCCAGCAGGGAGTCGTTGCCGATGTCGGATTCCAGCTCTGCCCGAATGTAGGTGACGATCCTGAACGTGCCACCCCACAGCTCGGATCCGTTGGGATCGTGCAGCAGGATGAACCGGCCGGTGGCCAACTCTTCCCCGCCGCTGTAGACCTCGGCACCCATCGCCACGCCATACGGGGCCAGCCGTGCCGGCGCGGGGACCTCGGCCAGCTTCAATTCGCTGCGGCATTGGGCAGCACGCAGAGATGACAGTGCACTCTGGAACTCAGGCGGCAGCACGGGAGATGGGCTCACACAGGCAGGCTATGTTCTCGCCGCGGCAAACAGCGGCAGGCGCGCCGATGCGGGTCTGCCGCGACAAGGGGACGGGCGCCAAGCGGCACGCCCGCGGTCACTTTTTGGCGGCGTCCCTTTGGCGCAACAACAGGAACAACGCCAACAAGGCCAGCGAGATGAGCAGGCTCACCAGGGCGAGGGGGCTGACGCCTTGTCCGCCCACCAGGCCGATAAAGCCCAGCACCACGGTCAGCAAGGCAAAGACGCCGGCGAGGGCGGGAATTATCCGCGCCAACTCCTTAGTTCCCCAATTCCACTTGCAGGGCTGCTGCGAAGGCGTCAACATCGGCTTCTGAGGTGTCGTAGGAGCACATCCAGCGCACTTCGCGGGCGGCCTCGTCCCAGTCATAGAAGCGGAAGCTGTTGCGCAGGCGGTCGGCTACGCCGTCCGGCAGGATCGCGAAGACGCCGTTGGACTCGGTCACCTGGGTCACCTTCACGCCGGGCAGATCCGTCACGGCGGTGCTCAGGCGTGCAGCCATGGCGTTGGCATGTCCGGCGGAGCGCAGCCACAGATCGTCCTCGAGCAGGGCCAGGAACTGTGCGGAAATAAAGCGCATCTTGGAGGAAAGCTGCATGTTCATCTTGCGCAGGTAGATCAACCCCTCGCATGCCTGCGGATTCAGTGCCACCACTGCCTCGCCGAACATCATGCCGTTTTTGGTGCCGCCAAAGGAGAGCACGTCCACGCCGGCGTCGGAGGTGAATTCACGCACCGGAACACCAAGGTGCGCCGCCGCGTTGGCCAGCCGGGCGCCATCCATGTGCACCTTCATGCCCAGGGAATGTGCATGATCGCAAATGGCACGGACTTCCTCCGGGGTGTAGCAAGTGCCCAGTTCGGTGGTCTGCGTGATGGACACGGCGAGCGGCTGGGCACGGTGCTCGTCACCAAAGCCCCAGGCTTCCTTGTCGATCAGTTCCGGGGTCAGTTTGCCATCCGGTGTGGGCACGGACAGCAGCTTCATGCCACCCACCCGCTCCGGGGCACCGTTTTCATCCATGTTGATGTGCGCGGTCGAGGCACACACCACGGCACCCCACCGCGGCAGCAGCGATTGCAGTCCCACAACGTTGGCGCCGGTGCCGTTGAACACCGGGAAAACCTCAACGTCCTTGCCAAACAAGGTTCCCAGTTGTGACCTCAGTTCGGTGGTGTACGCGTCCTCGCCGTATGCCACCTGATGCCCGCCATTTGCTGCGGTCAAGGCCGCCAGCACCTCGGGATGGAACCCTGAGTAATTATCCGATGCGAAACTGATCAGTTTCGGGTCATGCAGAAGGGCGGATTCCTTGCCAATGCTCACTATGTGCCTTTTCTATTGTGCTGGTGGTGCCAGAACCAGCCGCGCACCATTGATGTCCGCGGCCGGTGTGGAAAATAGTCCTGCAACAGTGTGGCCCAGTTCGGCCACGTCGGTAAAACCGGGGAACTTGCGTTCGGGGGAGCGGGCACGCATGCCATCATCCACCAGGGCCTTCACGGCAAGTACGACGGCGGCGCCCTCGCCTCCGTCCTTGGCGAACCCGGCGGCCACGGCCTGCACCCAAGTTTCCGCCGCGGCCTTGACCGAGGCGTAGTTGGCATCGCCTACGGCCGGTGCGCTGACGGTGATGGAGGAGACGATGGCCAGCCGGCCCACGGGGGATGCGGAAAGATCGGCGTAAAAGGCGCGGCTGGTGTTGCGCAAGGTGGTCATGACGGAGGTGTGCAGGAAATCCCAGTCGGCATCGCTTTGGCCGGCCAGGCCGTCGCCGCCACGCCAACCGCCCACCAGATGAATAAGGCCGTCAACAGGACCGTAGCCTTCCCGGATGTCGGCAGCCATCTCGGCCACGTCCTCGGGATCAGCCAGGTTGCACACGAGGGGGACCGCGCCCGGGGTGAGCTCGGCCGCGGAACTGATGCGTCCGGCGTCGGAGCCCACAGTGAGCACGCGCATACCGGCGCCGAGCAGGGCCCCGGCCACCGCAATGCCGGCGGCACTGCTGCCGCCGGCAATCAAAACCAAACGTTTATCCATGATTTCCACAGTACCAACTTATGCGGCGCTGGCACCGGTGATGCCCGCAGTGGAATCGATGACCCCACGCATCTTCTTCGCCAGGGCCTCGTAGAACATGGAGTGCGGGAACTCGTCATCCATGACCGCGTCGGTCATTTCACGCAGCGGCGCGGTCAACGGCAGGACGTCCGGGCCCTTCGCCCAGGTGGAGGCGGGGTGCGGGGTGAGCGTGGCTGAAACCATCTCGTACGCGGCGAGCCAGTGGGACACCTTGGGACGGTCGATCGAGCGCCAGTACAGCTCCTCAATCTCGTGCCCGAGCGCAATCACCACGGCAGGGACCTCGGCCCAGTCAATGGTGAGCTTCGTGTCGGTCCAGTGCAGCACGTGGTGCTGGTGCAGCCAGGCGAAGAGTAGCTGCCCGCCCAGGCCGTCGTAGTTGCGGACCCGGGTGCCGGTGATGGCGAAGCGGAAAATGCGGTCAAAAATAACGGCGTACTGGACCAGTTTCGCGTGCTGGCGCGCCTCGGGCGAGGCTTTTTCGTCGTGTTCAATGGCCACCGACTCCCGGTATGCGGTCAAGTCACAACGCATTTCCTCCAGCGAGTACAGGAAGAACGGCATGCGCTGCTTGATCATGAACGGGTCAAACGGCAGGTCCCCGCGCATGTGGGTGCGGTCGTGGATGAGGTCCCACATGACGAAGGTTTCCTGGGTGAGCTGTTGGTTGTCCAGAAGTTCGAGCGCGTCGGCCTGCAGATCCAGATGCGTCACCGCGGCAGCCTCCCGGACCACGCGACGGAAACGGGCGGCCTCCCGGTCCTGGAAAATGGCGCCCCAGGTGAAGGTGGGGGTCTCGCGGACGGAAACGCTTTCGGGGAACAGCACGGCCGAGTTGCTGTCATAACCCGAGGTGAAGTCGATGAAGCGCAGCGGCACAAACAGCTTGTTGGAGTAGTTGCCGGTTTCCAGTTCGCCAATGAACTCGGGCCAAATGACCTCGACCAGAACGGCCTCGACGTGGCGGTTGGTGGAGCCGTTTTGTGTGTACATGGGGAAGACCACCAAGTGGCCCAGGCCGTTGACGCGGTGCTCCTGCGGGTTGAACGCCATGAGTGAGTCAAGGAAATCGGGGACGCCAAGGCCGTCGGCGGCCCAGCGGCTGAAGTCGGTCACCAGCTGTTCCAGATAGGCGGCGTCGTGCGGGAAGTCCGGCGCCAATGAGGTGATCGCAGACGTGATGGTCGCAATCAGGTCACCTGCGCAGGCGTGGTCACCCTGCTCGGGCACGGAGCCGTCCTTGACCTGCAGTTCCTGCAGCGCAGTGACGGCCTGCTTCAACTCCAGCCAGGCCGGATCGGTGGCCAGTGAGGAGTAGTCGAAAGTGGCGGCCTTGGCCGTGTTTTCCAGTGTCATGCTCATAATGAAATATCCCTTGTGCAGGAGTGCCTGTGGTCTATTTTCGAGCGTAGCAATGGAAGAGCAAAACTAATGAGAAAAGCCCCTGAGCATAAGAAGGACTCTTGCTCAGGGGCTGTGGACCCGTCCGCGGCATCAGCTGCCGTGGGCCTTGATGCGGCTTACGCTTCGCGCAGGACACACGCCGGGCAAGCTTTCTCGCAGACTTACGCTTCGCGCAGTGTCAGTGCCACGGAGTTGATGCAGAAGCGCTCGTCCGTGGGGGTGTCGTAGCCTTCACCCTTGAACAGGTGGCCCAGGTGCGAATCGCAGGCGCTGCAGCGGACCTCAATGCGCTCCATGCCCATCGACTTGTCGTGCAGGTAGCGGACCGTGCCGTCGGCCAGCGGGGCAAAGAAGGAGGGCCAGCCGCAGTGCGAGGAGAACTTTTCCTTTGAGGTGAACAATTCAGTCCCGCAGGCCCGGCAGGCGTACACGCCTTCCTGCATGGAGTCCCAATATTCGCCGGTAAAGGGTCGTTCGGTGCCAGCCTGGCGGAGCACCTGGTATTCGGCCGGGCTGAGCTCTTCGCGCCACTGCTCATCGGTTCTGGTTACTGCGGGTGAGCTTTCAGAAGTAGTCATACTTTCAACAACGCTTAAGAGTCGCCAATAAATCCCGAATCGGAGTACAAATGCAGCACCGGCAACCCGAGCTTGCGTTGGGCCTGATGCGCCCAGTCCTGGCGGAAGGTGTCGGCGACGGCATGCGGACGGGTGACCACGACCGCCTGGCGGGCACCAGTTTCGGAGACCTTGGCAACCAGGGAGGCAACGGCGTCGCCCACGGCAACTTCACCGGTGGCCTTGGCTCCGGCTGCCTCAAGCGTTGCCAGCGACGTATCCAAAATGTCCTGGGCCTCAATCTGGCGCGCGGCCGCGTCCGGCTGCTCGCGGAATTCGCGCAGGGCACCGGGCAGATCCAGCATGGTCAGCTGGTCAATGACATCGACAAACAAATTGCGTTTGGTGTCGGCCGGAACCAACAGCAACAGCGCAATGTCATCATCCGGGCCGTAGAGGTCGGTGATATTGCCGACGTCCACGGAGGTCAGGGGTTCTTCTGTCAGGATTACGATCGCCTCGCTCATTGCACCAGCATAGGCGCCTGTGTCCCCGAAGCAATGGACTTGCGTCAAGATGTGCGAAGAAAGTTACGTACGGCGCCGGTGAGCCGCTCGACGTGACGCGGCACCCGTGGGCAGAATGGAGACATGGCATCCACGGATCAGCAGACACATTCATGGCTTAAATGGGGTGCCGCGGGCGCCATCGCGGCAGGGTCGGGAGCCGTCGCAGTCGTCACGGCAACCTCGGGCTTGGCCGCGTTTTTCGCCCGGCGGGTGGTCACCCCGGAGAAACACCGGGCGGACGACGTCGCCATTCTGGCCGTCATACCGGACGGGCCGAACCTGCAGGTGGTTCTGGACGCCACTCCTGACACCATCATTGACGGCACGTATGGCCTGTACTTCAATGGCAGCACGGCGAACGCCATTATCGGGCCGATCATCTCCTACGTGCCGCGGGAAGGCAGCGTGACCCGCCAGGTCATTGCCGTTCACGGCGGGGACCTGCGCACCGCAACCTCCGGATGGTGGTCCGGGAACCTGTACTCGAACCCGCAGCAGATGGGCCTTGACTACGAGGATGTGGAGCTGCGACTGCCGGTAGGTGCCGGCCCCGCCTGGCTGCTGCCGGCGCCCAACCCCGGCTCCACGTGGGCCATCATGGTGCACGGCCGCGGTGCCCGGCGCAACGAGGGATTGCGGGCTGTGCCCACGGCGCATCGGCTGGGCATGAATGCGCTGCTGATCTCCTATAGGAACGACGGCGATGCCCCCGACGCGCTCGACGGCCGGTACGGACTTGGGGTGACCGAGTGGGCCGACGTGGAGGTGGCGATTGACTATGCCGTCTCCCAGGGGGCGCGCGACGTGGTCCTTTTTGGTTTCTCCATGGGCGGGGCCATCAGCTTGCAGGTCGCGGACGTGGCTCGCAACCGCAAGCATGTGCTGGCCCTGGTGCTGGATGCGCCCGTTATCAACTGGGTCGATGTGTTGGCGCATCAGGCGCAACTGAACCGGATTCCCAACTACATTGGCAAGTACGCCGAGCTGATGCTCACACACCCGCTGGGCCGGCGGATCACCGGACTGGCGGCACCGGTGGATTTCAAGTCGATGGACTGGGTCAGCCGGGCGGTTGAGCTGCGGACTCCCTCACTGATCCTGCACAGCATTGACGATGACTTTGTGCCCTACGAGCCCACGGCCGAGCTGGCCCGACGCAACCCCGAAATGGTCACTTTCGAGCCGTTCAGCAAGGCCAGGCACACGAAGGAATGGAACGTGGATCCCGAGCGCTGGGAGGATGCGGTGCACACGTGGCTGCGCCCGCGGGTGGGCAAGTACGGCCTCCCGCGCCACTAAAGCCTCCCAGACCGACGCTGCAGCACTTCCCGGGGTCTTTTCTCCGACGCCGCAGCACTTCCCGGGGTCTTTCTCCGACGCCGCAGCACCGCCGCGGACGGCCCTAATCTTTTGCGTGGCCGATCTTCGCTGTCGCCGCCTTCGTGATGGCAATTAAATCCGCCGGTGCCAGCTCGATGTCGAAGCCGCGCTGCCCGCCGGAAACAAAAATGGTCT